>CAZPLZ010000161.1:0-7589 GCA_964587525.1 uncultured bacterium
TGCTCGAGGGCATGTTCATATTTGGCCAAGACCTCCTCCGGCTCCCCGGCCTGCATCAGCGACGAAACCGCTGCCACCCCGTGCGCACCGGCCTGCCGGCACTCTAAAGCCCGCTCAGGCGAAATGCCCCCGATCGCGAAGACCGGGATGCGCACCGCCTGGCACACCGACCGCAACTGCGAAAGCCCCAGGGGTGAGCCGTACGCCGCTTTGGCGGGTGTTTCGTAGACCGGCCCGAAGACCAGCAGGTCCACCCCTAAGCGTTCCGCTTCGACCGCCTCGTTCAGACTGTGCACCGATTTGCCGATCAGCGCATCCTCACCGAGCACCGCCCGCGCTTGGGCCACATCCTGAGTGGCGGTGAGGTGTACCCCGGTGGACTCGGCCCGTCTCGCGACGGCGGAGGAGCCGTTGACAAACCACGGGATGTGGTGCCGGTCAAAGACCGGCCGGCACTTGACCGCCAGGTGATACAGGGCTTCCTCATCCAGGTCCTTTTCACGGATCATGACACCCCGCAGGCCGTGCCAACAGAGAATCGCAAGCCAGTCATCCAGCTCCGCATCCGCCAGAAGTTTCCGATCGGTCACCCCGTAGAGCCGGAACTTCACCTCCCGCATCGCCGCATGATCCTTAAGCATACGATAATATATGCTTCCATGCGCGTGCTCATCTGCCCTGACTCCTTCAAAGGCAGCTTAACGGCGGCCGAAGCCGCCGCCGCCATCACGCGCGGGGTCCGCCGGGTCATTCCACACGCCGGGATCACCGCGCTCCCGCTGGCGGACGGCGGAGAGGGCACCCTCGAAGCCCTTGAACAGGCCGGCAGGAAGATACACTGGCGGCAGGTTCGCGGCCCGTTAGGCCGCGCCGTGCGGGCGAAGTTCCTCACCCTGCGCGGTGGAACGGCGGTCGTGGAGATGGCTCAGGCCGCCGGGCTAACCCTCATCCCGCACCAGGCACGGAATCCCATGCGGACCACGACCTACGGCGTGGGTCAGCTCATGTTGGCTGCGGTGATGCACGGCTGCCGGCGCATCATCGTCACCCTGGGCGGCAGTGCCACGGTGGATGGCGGGTGCGGGATGGCTCAGGCGCTCGGCGCCCGGCTCCTAGATGCGCGCGGGAAGCCCATTCCACCTGGTGGCGCAGGGCTTCAGCACCTCGCCACCATTGATGTGCGCCCCCTGCGCAGGCGCCTGAAGGGTGTCACGGTGCTTGGGGCCACAGATGTGCGCAATCCCCTCCTGGGCCTGCGCGGCGCAGCGCGCGTGTTCGGGCCGCAGAAAGGGGCAACGCCGGCCCAGGTGGCAGTGCTGGAACGTGGCCTCGCCAACTTCACCCGCGTGTGCCGGCGCGACCTCGGCGTGAACCCCGCATGCATCCCCGGGGCGGGCGCGGCGGGCGGAATGGGTGCCGGGCTCCTCGCCTTCACGGGGGCCCGGTTGGAATCGGGGGCCGGATGGCTCTTTGACTTCTTACGGTTTGACGCCCACCTCAAGCGGGCAGACCTGGTGCTGACCGGTGAGGGCAACCTGGACACGCAAACCCGGATGGGCAAGCTCATTGCCCACGTGGTCTCCCGCGCCCGCCGACACCACGTGCGAGTGATCGCATATGCCGGGCAGATCCAGCTCAGCCGAAGGGATCTCGCAAAGCTTGGGCTCGCCGCCGCCTATTCGCTGTCTCAAGGGAAGCTCAGCAAGCAGGAATCCTTCCGGCGGGCCGCACAACTCCTCGAAGCGCGGGTTGCCCAAACGATACGAGCTTCAAGTTACTGGAGCTAGCGCCTCGGCTTACGGCCGGTGCATGTGGCAATTTTGAATTGTGGGGTACCATCCCTTGCCGAGGCGAGTCTGCGAGCCTAATCTTCCTCCTCCCACGGATGTGGCACCAGATGCTTCTGGAACTGATTGAGCGCATATCGGTCGGTCATCCCCGCGATGTAGTCACACACGCGCTGGGCGAGCGGGTCGCGACCCACCGCTGACGCGGTGGGTGCCCCGCCGCCGCCGGCACCGTCCTGTGGAATCTCAGCCGGACGCTCCAAGTAGAACGCGTACAGGGACTCCAGCACCTGCTTGGCCCTGCCGAACAACTCCTTCAGAGCGGCAGACTGGTAGACCCGCTCGGCCAGGAACGACCGTAACGCCTCCAGTCCTACCTCCACGTGCGGTGACAGAGCGATCGCCGGGGCTCCCGCACTCGTGTGCACGATGTCGTGGACGATGGTGTTGATACGGCCGGAAAACGTCGTGCCCAGTGCGTCGGTGACCACCCGCGGAATCTCCTCGGGTTTGACCAGCCCGGCGCGAATGGCATCATCCAGGTCGTGATTGGCATAGGCCACACAATCGCAGAGGCGCACCACCTCGGCTTCCAGCGTGGACGAGGGATTGTGCTCGCGCACGTCGGCCAGTTTGCCCAACCCCTTGGAGTGCCGGCGGATGCCGTCTCGCACCTCGAAGGTTAGATTCAGCCCTTGCCCTTCCTGTTCCAGGGTCTCCACCACCCGCAGGCTCTGCTTACTGTGATGGAACCCATTGGGGTTCAGTTTCGTGAGCACGGCCTCGCCCGCGTGTCCAAACGGGGTGTGGCCCAGATCGTGCCCCAGCGCGATGGCTTCGACCAGATCCTCGTTCAGCCGCAGCGCCCGCGCGACGGTCCGGGAGATCTGCGCCACCTCCAGCGTGTGCATGAGGCGTGTCCGGTAATGATCTCCCTCGGGCGACAGAAACACCTGCGTCTTGCCCTTCAGCCGCCGGAACGCCTTCGCGTGCAGGATCCGGTCACGATCCCGTTGAAACGGTGTCCGGATGTCGCACTCCTGCTCCGGAACAGCCCGGCCGCGCGAGTCCGCGCTTTTGGCCGCATACGACGAGAGCGTTTCGCGCTCAAATTGCTGGGTTTGCTCCCGGATCGTCATGGGTCCGGCGTTAGATCCACGGTCTCAAAGATTCGGGTGATCGCGTGCGCACTCCCAGTTTTCTCATCCAAGTCCAGGAGCACCGCGCAGAACTGCACACGCCCCTTGGCCACCTCCAACGGTGGTGCCATCTGGTTCAAGAACCGGGTCAGCACGCGTTCCTGGTCGACCCCGATCACCGAGTCCGCGGGGCCCGTCATACCTACATCGGTCACGTAAGCCGTTCCTTTTGGCAGGACCTTCTCATCCGCGGTCTGCACATGCGTGTGGGTGCCGAGCACCGCACTGGCCTCTCCATCCAGATACCAACCCATCGCCACCTTCTCGGAGGTGGCCTCGGCGTGAAAATCCACCACCACGACCGGGGTTTCTTGCTTGAGGCGGGCGATCTCCTTCTTCGCGTGCCGAAACGGCTCATCCAGGTACTGTTTGAACATAAAGACGCGCCCCTGCACGTTCAGCACCGCGAGCTTGACTCCCGAGGCCGTGGTGACCACCGCCGAGCCGCGGCCCGGCACGCCATCAGGGTAGTTGGAGGGGCGCAGGAGGCGCGATTCCACCGCCAGGGTGGGAACCAACTCCCGGCGATCCCAAATATGATCACCCGTGGTGATGAGATCCACCCCCGCGGCGCACAGCTCATCCACCTGGCCCGGCGCAATGCCGAACCCATTCGCAGCGTTTTCGCCGTTAGCGATGGTAAAGTCCACCCCGTGCTTCTGCTTGAACTGTAGCAACCGCTCGCGGATCAGGCGCCGGCCCGGCTTGCCAAACACGTCGCCGATGAACAAGACCTTCACGGTGTACCTATAGTAACATCAGAGCGGAAGCCTTCATGGAAAAAAAACCTTTCGCCGGCACCTTCGAACGGATCGATGAGTACCGCTGGAAGCTACCGGTGGAATTCATGCCCGGGATGCGCGTGCCCGGCGTCATCGTTGCCAGCCGCCAGCAGCTCGAAGAGCTGCGCATGGACCAGACGCCGCAGCAGGTGGCCAACGTCGCGACCCTGCCAGGCATCGTGGAACACTCGCTCGCGATGCCGGACATCCATTGGGGGTACGGGTTCCCCGTGGGCGGGGTGGCCGCAATGGACGTGCGCAACGGCGTGGTGTCACCCGGCGGCATCGGGTTTGATATCAACTGTGGGGTCAGGCTGATCCGGTCCAGCCTGAAGGCTGAAGAGGTAAAGCCCAAATTGATCCCCCTGATGGATACCCTGTTCGCGCTGGTGCCAGCCGGCGTTGGCTCGCAGGGCAAGATCAAACTCTCCCCACCGGAGCAGCGAGCCGTAGCCACCCAGGGTGCGCGGTGGACCGTGGAACACGGGTACGGCTGGCCCGAAGATCTGGACGTCATGGAGGAGGCCGGCGCGCTCGCGAACGCTGACTTTGACGAGGTGAGCGACCGGGCGCGGGAGCGCGGCAAACGCCAGCTCGGCACCCTGGGCTCGGGCAACCACTTCCTGGAGGTGCAAGCCGTCGAGGAAATCTTTGACGAGCCCGCTGCGGCGGCGCTCGGATTGTTCCAGGGCCAAGCCGTGGTCATGATCCATTCCGGGTCACGGGGGTTCGGGTACCAGATCTGCGACGACTTTCTTGAGGTCTGTGGGAAGGCCTCGGGAAAACACCAAATCGCTCTTCCTGACCGCCAGCTCGCCTGCGCACCCATCAGCTCCGAGGAGGGGCAGCGATACCTGCGCGCGATGGCTGCGGGCGCTAACTTCGCGTGGGCGAACCGCCAGGCTATAACCCACTGGGTGCGGGAAGCCTTCGAGCTGGTGTTCCAGACCAGCAGCCGCACACTCGGCCTCACGCTGCTCTACGACCACTGCCACAACATCGCCAAGATCGAGGAGCACACCGTCAACGGCGTCATGAAGCAACTCTGCGTGCACCGCAAGGGCGCCACCCGCGCGTTCCCACCGGGGCACCCGCAAGTTCCGGAAACGTACCGCGCGATCGGCCAGCCGGTGCTCATCCCAGGCGACATGGGGCGCGGATCATATGTCCTGGTGGGAGCGCCTGGCGCGATGGAGACCACCTGGGGCACCACCTGCCACGGCGCCGGCCGGCGGATGTCCCGGACCGCCGCCAGGAAACTAGCCAAGGGGCGCACCATTGACCGGGAGCTTTACAAGGAGAAAGGCATCGTGGTCCGGGCGCGCGAGCGCAGCACGATCGCCGAAGAGATGCCGGAGGCGTACAAGGATGTCTCCGAAGTGGTGGATGTCGTGCACAACGCCGGCTGTCCAGAAAGGTCGCACGACTGTGTCCCTTGGGTGTGGTCAAGGGGTAGCCTTCTAGCAGGATGCGGAAAAAGTACCGCAGGTCGGCCCCGCGACCGCGAAGTCCCTCCGACCCGTCCTGCGGTACTTTTTCCGCATCCTGCTAGTAAATTTATTGATTGCGCCCTGGAACACGCACTGGTTCGGCTATCTTTGAGAGCGGCTCCTTGTAATATTCTCGCGATCGACCAGGGGACCACGGGGACAACCGGGCTGCTCTTCGATGAGCGGGGGCGGATCATGGCACGGGGATACTGTCCGATCCGCCAGTTTTACCCTCGCCCAGGCTGGGTGGAGCATGATTCCGAGGACATCTGGCGCTCATGCCTGAAGGTCATCCAGCAAACCCTGGCCGGGCGGCGAATCAAGCTGGCCGCCATCGGCATCACCAACCAGCGCGAGACCACCATCGTGTGGAACCGAAAGACCGGCAAGCCCATCCACCGCGCCATCGTCTGGCAGGACCGGCGGACGGCGCCAGAGTGTGCGGCGCTTCAACGGCGCGGCGTCCTTCCCGAAATCAAACGCCGGACGGGATTGGTCCTGGACCCGTATTTTTCAGGCACCAAGCTCGCCTGGCTGCTGCGGCACATTCCGGGCGCCAGCCGGGCAGCGCACTCTGGCCACCTCGCCTTCGGCACCGTGGATACCTGGATCATCTGGAAACTGACCGGCGGGCGGACGCACGTGACCGATCCCACCAATGCCTCCCGCACCATGCTCTATAACCTTCGCAGCCAGATGTGGGACAGCTCACTGCTTAAACTCTTCCGCGTCCCGCGCGCCTTGCTGCCGGAGGTGCGTCCTTCGGCCGGAGAGTTCGGCCGGACCGTGCGACAGGGCACGTTGCCCGCCGGTATTCCCATTGCCGGAGTGGCAGGCGACCAACAAGCGGCCCTTTTTGGACAGGGTGCCGTTAATCCAGGGGAGATGAAGGTGACCTATGGCACCGGAGCGTTTCTCCTGCTGCAGACCGGCTCTCGACTGATCCAATCACGCCACGGGCTCCTCACCACCGCTGCGTCCAACTCCCAAGGCAAAGCCGCCTACGCACTGGAAGGCTCCGTGTTTATCGCTGGCGCGGTGATCCAATGGCTGCGAGACGAGCTCAAGCTAATCACCTCCTCGGCGGAATCCGAGCGGTGGGCACGGAAGGTTCCAGACACCCAGGGGGTCTATCTGGTACCCGCCTTCACGGGCCTCGGTGCCCCCTGGTGGGACCCCGCCGCGCGTGGGACCATCACCGGGCTCACTCGCGGCGCCAACCGAGCCCACCTCATCCGCGCCGCACTTGAATCCATCGCCTACCAGACCGCCGATGTCGTCACCGCCATGGGCAAGGACGTGGGCCGGCGGATCCGGAAGTTGCGGGTGGACGGCGGGGCTTGCCAGAACGACTTCCTCATGCAGTTCCAGGCTGACATCCTGAACGCCATCCTGATCCGTCCACGCCTGATCGAAACCACCGCCGCGGGCGCGGCGTACTTGGCCGGACTGGGCATCGGCTTGTGGACTCCAGCGCAGCTCAAGCGCTTGCGCGCCACTCATCGGATCTTCCGCCCACGCATGCCGGCCGGCCGCCGTCAGGAACTGCTGGCCGGCTGGCACCACGCCATTTCACAATCACGATTGCAGCGGACATGAAACTCCGGTGATTCGAGATCCTGCGCGGCTGGAGCGCGAGCGGTTCGATATTCTCGTTATCGGCGGGGGGATTGTGGGGTGCGGGATCGCCCGGGACGCTGCGCTGCGCGGCCTCAAGGTCGCGCTTGTGGAGCGGGAGGACTTCGCCGCCGGTGCCAGTGGCAAATCCTCCAAGCTGGCGCATGGCGGATTTCGCTATCTGGAGCACGGACATGTTTCGCTGGTGCGGGAATCCTGCCGGGAGCGAGAATTGCTCCTCACGCTGGCGCCGCACCTCGTGCGCCCCTTGCCGTTCATCCTCCCCTACGAGCCAGGCAGCGGCTGGCCGCGCTTATGGATGCTGCGCCTGGGGCTCTGGCTGTACGACAAGTTTGCCGGTCCCACCCGCACCGGCAGCCACCGCATGCTCAATCCCGCGGAAGTGATTCGCGAGGAGCCGCCACTGGCGGGGCGGCCGCTCACCGGCGGCGCGATCTATTACGACGCCCAGATGGACGATGCGCGCCTCACGCTGGAAGTCGCGCTGGGAGCCGCGGAGGCGGGGGCCGTGCTGGTCAACCACGCCGAGGTGGTTCAATTTGGCACTAAAGCCAGCGGGGCGATCAACCGTGCGACCGTGCGCGATCGGCTGACCGGCCGAGCGTACCAGGTAGAAGCGCGCCTTCACGTGAACGCCACCGGCCCCTGGGGAGACGCGGTGCTACGGCTCGCCGGACGGGACGGGCGTCCGGT
>CAZPLZ010000162.1:0-7446 GCA_964587525.1 uncultured bacterium
GATGCGGCGGCGCCGTCACCAGGAAGAATTCATCAAGCACCTTGTGTACGAGAACTCAGTGGAGTTCTTAAGCCAGTGCCCTAAGTTCTCTCTAAGGGGACGGGCTGACCAAGCCACAGCCAGTGGCGTTGGCGTAAGATAAGCGGTATGCGAATTCGTTATCTAGCTGCCGGGACGGCAGCCGCAATCCTGATCTTTGGTATCCCTCCCCAGCCTGCCTTCGCCGGCAAGAACAACGGCGTCCATGACTGGCCACGGTACCGGGGTCCCAACCAGGATGGGATCACGTTGGAGCGAGTGAAACCGTGGCCGCAAGAAGGGCCAAAGCAGCTCTGGAAAAAAAGTGTCGGTGTGGGGTACTCCTCAATCTCTGTCGCAGACGGGCGTGTTTACACTATGGGAAACGCCGACGAGATAGACACCGTGTTCTGCTTTCATGCCGAAACAGGAGAGGTGATCTGGAAACACACGTACCCATGCACCAAGGGAAAAGACTACTTTGGGACGCGTGTGACACCCACCGTGCACAAAGGAGCTGTGTACACGTTGAGTCGTGCAGGACACGTCTTCCGCCTCAAGGCAAAATCAGGAAAAGTGGTTTGGTCCAAAGATCTCAAAAAGGAGTTGGGCGTTGAAGTTCCGGGTTGGGGCTTTGCTGGCTCTCCACTGATTTTGGGCAAACTGGTCATCCTGAACATGGGACGAAGGGGCGTGGCGCTGAACAAGAAAACTGGTGAGGTGGTCTGGTCCAGCGAGCCTGCCAAGGCAGGGTATGCTTCCGCCGTGCCCTTTTCCACGGACCACGTGCAGGGTGTGGCGGTGTTCAGCGCAAAGGCGCTGTTCGGTGTGAATGCCGCTGACGGTAATATGCTGTGGAGTTACCCATGGAAAACAAGCTGGGATGTAAACGCCGTCACCCCGATTTTCGAAGGGGACAAAGTCTTTATTTCCTCTAACTACGGCAAAGGAGGCGTACTCCTGAAAATCGGCCAGGGAGAGCCAGAGGTGATCTGGCGGAACAAGAACATGCGCAATCATTTCCAGACCTGCGTGCTCTGGAGGAAGCACCTGTACGGCAATGACCAGGGTGATTTGAAGTGCATCGCATTTGATACCGGCGAAGAGCGATGGACCAAAGAGGGCCTCGGCAAGGGCCAAGTGATCGTGGCTGGAGACAACTTGCTTTATCTGACGGGGGGAGGAGAGCTGGTCTTGGCCAGAGCGACACCCAAGGCGTATGAAGAGAGCGCGCGCGCCCAGGTCTTGGGTGGCACCTGCTGGGTCTTACCGGTGCTGTCCAATGGCAGGATCTACTGCCGCAACCACGAGGGCGAGCTCGTGTGCCTAGATGCCGCCGGAGGGTAATCGGGCAATTGGCTTCCCCCGAAGCCGCGTAATGTTCATGCCGCTGCTCGTACTGCTGCTGATGGCAGGGGCCACAACTATAAAGGCCCAGGATGAAGCCACCCCTGAACTGGAAACTATTGTGATTACGGCTGAGAAAAAGGAAGAGTTTTTGCAGAAAGTCCCTCGAAGCGCTGCCGTCGTCACATCCGACATGATCGAAGGCCTCGGGATCACTTCGGTGAAAGAGGCGTCCTTCCAGATTCCAAATTTGAACCTTGTAGAGTTCTCAGCCAGGAAAATCAGCTTCCCGGTGTTCCGTGGCATCGGCTCTGGATCAGCCGCCCCCGCGGTGGGCACATGGATCGACGGCGTTCCCCAACCGACCATCAACACAGCCAATATTGACCTGCTCGACGTCGAACGGATCGAGTTCATCCGCGGCCCTCTCGGAACGCTGTACGGACGCACCAATCTGGCAGGGGCCATCAACATCATCACGAGGCAACCTTCCTGGACACCCGAAGCCACCGTCAGCCTCGAGAGAGGAAATTTCAACCGCCAGGACTACCGCTTTTCGATCAGCGGCCGGCTCGTGCCAGGCCAGCTCGCCGCCCGTGTTTCAGGCGCGCATGCGCTCAGAGATGGCTACAAAACGAATGCGATCACAGGTCACGACCTGGACAGCCGGAATTCCTTTGCCGGCCGGGTCCAATTACTCTGGACCCCGCAGGAACGCTGGACCTTCAATTTCAACGTTCCCGGAGAGCGTGACCGGGACGGCGCGTTCGTGATCTTCGATCTCGACCAAATTCGGAAGAATCCAGACGAAGTCAAATACGATTACGAGGGCAAAATGCATCGGGACCTGATCGGGCCCTCCATGAGGGTAAAGTATCTAGGAGAGTCTCTGGAAGTCACTTCCATCACGGCGTTTCAATGGTGGAATGCGAAAGATTGGACTGACACCGACTTCTCCCAATCTGACTTTTTCCGGAGATGGTCTTCCGATACTCAGAACATGATTTCAGAGGAACTTCGATTTGCTTCCAGAGATGGGGAAGACCTCTGGCTGCACGATGCGGTTAGCTTCAAGTGGATGACCGGCCTCCAGGCGTCCCGGTCGGTCCTCAGCGCAGAAGCCTACGACGAGATCCGGTTTCTCGCCCGCCGAGACTGGACCGAAGCTGAACTGACTGATGCAGGGTTAGGCCTCTTCGGCCAGGCAACCTTCACCGCCGCAGAGAAACTAGACCTGACAACCGGGATCCGCTATGACCATGAGTACAAGAAAGCGGATTTGGCCAACTTCTCCGAGATTGCAGCCGTGGCGGGTCCGAAGACGACCCAAACACTGAAAAACAGGTATTCCGACTGGGTGCCCCGGGTCAGCCTGGCTTACCGGATTACACCGAGGCTGATGCCCTACGCATCGCTTGCCAAAGGGTTTAGGGCTGGCGGGTATGACCAGAATGCACCCCCTGGCGAGGAAGCTTTCAAGCCGGAAACGATCTGGGCCTACGAGACAGGGATCAAAACTTCCTGGGCAGAGGGCCTTCTCGTTCTCAACGCCTCGTTGTTTCAAGTGGAATGGAAGGACATGCAGTTGTTCGTGGTCAATCCCTTGGCACCCGTCAAGTTTTATATCGCCAACGCCGGAAGATCACGAAGCCGGGGAGGTGAAATAGAGTTGCGAGCCCGGCCCTTGAGTGGGTTAGAAGTGCTAGGAGGCCTCGGAACTACGGATGCCAAATTTTTAAACCACATCGACCGATTCAGCGGTGATGTGAGAAACAAGTCTCTGATTAATGTGCCGAGTTACACATGGAATTCCGCGCTGCTGTATTCCCGCACCCTCCTCGACAATCTCAAAAGCTATATGGGCGGAGGTGTCACCGGGATGGGACCGTATTTCTTCGACGCGGGTAACACTCGGCAACAAGCGGCCTACCACCTCGTGAATCTCCGGCTGGGCCTGAAAGGTGCACACTGGCGAGCGGAGGTGTGGGCGAAAAACGTGTTTGATGAAACCTATGTTCCTGTGGCCTTCCAGTTAGACTTACAACCTTTCAACCCTGCTCCATTCTTTGGCGAAAGCGGCATCCCAAGGACCTTCGGAATCACGCTGGGCGTAGACTTTTGAGGATCATAGGAAAAATCTACAAGGTCTGCTAGGCTCTCAACAAATGATAGCCACGGTTTTCCTGATCCTGTTCGTCTGTGCTGCACCCGTAGGCTTCGCCTGGGCCGAACCGATTTTGGGATGGCTGTCCTGGCGAGGACCGCAACAGCACGGCGTTTCTGAAGAGACCCACCTCCCCGCCAAGTGGAAAGTCGGAGGAAAAAATCATCTCTGGACCTATAAGCTGGCAGGGCGGGGCACGCCGGTCATCGCCGGCAACCGGCTGTATACGCTCGGCTACCGCGGTGAAGGACCGGACCTGCAAGAGCTCATCGTCTGCCTGGATGCAACCACCGGCCAGCTCCTCTGGGAGCATGGGTTCAACGATTTCTTAAGCGACATCATCTACAACCGCTACTCGATCGGCAGCCCGGCCGTGGATCCCGAAACGGGCAATGTCTACATCCTCACCTCGCCGGGAATTCTGGCCTGCTTCACAGCCGATGGGACGTTGGTCTGGCAGCACTCCATGATGGAGGAGTTTGGCCGGCTGACCTTTCCCAACGGACGAACCGGGTGCCCGGTCGTTGACGGCGATCTCGTGATCGTGCGCGGGATCACCTCTAACTGGGGCAAGCAGGGCCCCGGGCGGGACAGGTTTTACGCCTTTGAGAAGCTCAGGGGGAAACCGGTCTGGGCGTCCACCCCCGGCGTGAGGCCACAGGACAGTTCATACTCCACGCCGGTGCTTGCCTGGTACCAAGGCCGGCGGGTGTTTTACTGCGGCACAGGCTGCGGCAACATCGTCTGCGTCAACGCCCGCACCGGAGAGCCACTGTGGCGGTTCCAGTTCTCCAAAGGCGGGGTCAACGCCTCGGTGCTGCTCCATCCCGACAACATGGTGATCGCCATCCATGACAAGGAGAACCTGGACACCTCCGAGACCGGCCGGATCGCCGCGATCCGGATTCCTGAAAAACTGGAACAGGGGGCTTCAGAAAAGCCCATGGTGCTGGGGAAGACCGCTGAGATCTGGCGCAACAGCTTAAACGCGTTCAGCAGCTCCCCCGTGCTGGTCAAGGATCGAGTGTATCTGGTGACGGACAGCGGCTTCCTGAGCTGCGTGGATGCCCAAACCGGCGAGATCTTATGGCAGCACCGGCTGGGCCCTGATCAGATACACGCCTCCCCGCTGTACGCCGACGGGAAACTCTATGTCCCCATGGCCAACGGAAAGTTCTTCATCGTGCGATCGACCAGAAAAGGAGCCAAGATCTTGAGTGAAGAGCAGCTCGAAGGTATCTGCCTCGGCGCTCCGGCGGTGTGGAACGGCCGCGTCTACGTGCACACGACCAAAAAGCTTTATTGTTTCGGAAGCAAGCCAGCACGGAAGTCCAAGACAGCCCGGGAGCCTTCCCAGCCTCAGCCAGCCCCCGGGCCGGTCTTAAGACTCCAGCCGGTGCCTGGCGAGGTTCTGATCCAGCCAGGCGACACGGTGTCCTTTACCCTCCGAGGGCTGGACGAGCACGGGCATCTGGTCAAGGAATTTAAAGGCTCCGAGGCTCACTGGAAGAAGTACATCCCGGCCGGGGCGAAGGTCAAGTCCGAATTGGACGCCGATTTCGACGAGAAGGGAAGGCTGGTCGCTTCCGCAAAGGCAAAGCTCTCAGCAGGAGCATTCGAAGCCACGATCGGTAAAACAAAAGGAACCATCCGAGGCCGGCTACTGCCCAGCCTTCCCTATCGTGAAGGCTTTGAGAAGTTCACCCCCACCGTTCCTCATGCTCAGGAGCCAGGAGTGAAGTTCGCCTGGCCGCCGCTGCCCTGGATCGGCGCGCGATTCAAGTGGGAGATCCGGAGCCTCGACAGCCAGAAGGTCCTGGCCAAAACCCTGGACCGGGTCCTCTTCCAGCGGGCCATCACCTTCATCGGCCATCCGCGCCTGAAGAACTACACCATCCAGGCGGATGTCATGAGCGAGGGCAACCGGAGGACCATGTCCGTGGCGGGCGTGATCAACCAGCGCTATATCATCGCTCTGGTGGGCAACGCGCAACTGCTCGAGGTCAGCTCGAACCACGACCGCGTCAAGGCCAGCGTGCCTTTCTCCTGGCAGCCGAAGGTCTGGTACCGCCTGAAAGCGCGCGTGGACGTAGATTCCGACGGCTCGGGGATCATTCGCGCCAAGGCCTGGCGGCGCGGGAAGGAAGAACCGCAAGCCTGGACCATTGAGGTGCCTCACCAGCGCGCTCACACCCAAGGCGCACCCGGACTCTTCGGGTTCTCACCGCAGAACCAGCAACGCGTGTACATTGACAACATCGTGGTGACACCCAATGACAATTAGTCCCCTCTCCCCCACGCGATCCCTCCTGCTACTTGGGATCTGGGCCGTCACCGTGGTGAGGCCAGTCTGGGCGGAGGACTGGCCCACGTGGGGGCGGACTCCGGCCCGGAACATGTCCGCACCCGCTACCGGACTGCCTGATTGGTTCGACCCCGGCAAGCGGAAGGAGGGCTCCGAGGAGATTGATCCCACCACCACCAAGAACGTCAAATGGGTCTTTAAACTAGGCTCCCAATCCTTCGGCAATCCCACCGTGGCCCAAGGCAAGATTTTCGTGGGCACCAACAACGAGATCCCGCGGGACCCCAAGCACCAGGGAGACCGGGGAATCGTCATGTGCCTGGACGAGAAGACCGGCAAGTTTCTCTGGCAGCTCGCGGTGCCCAAACTCGGCGCCGGCAAAGTCAGCGATTGGGAGTACTTAGGCATCTGCTCCTCCCCGACGGCGGATGGCGACCGCGTCTATGTGGTCACCAACCGCTGCGAAGTCCTGTGCCTCGACGCGGAGGGTCTGGCCAACGGCAACGACGGCCCCTTCAAAGACGAGGGGCAATACATGGCTGGACCAGGGAAGCCACCGGTGGAACCCGGTCCCACCGATGCGGACATCCTCTGGCTGTTCGACATGCGCGACGAGCTGGGGGTGTTCCCGCACAACATCACGAGCAGCTCAGTGCTGCTCGTGGAGGACCGTCTCTATGTCACCACCTCCAACGGGGTGGACTGGTCCCACCTGAACATCCCCAATCCGAGGGCTCCAGCGCTGATCGCACTGGACAAGCGCACCGGCAAGTTGGTCGGGGAGGAAGGTTCAGGAATCTCCGGGCGTCTCTACCATGGAAGTTGGTCCTCCCCCACCCACGGAACGATCGGCGATAAGGGACTGGTGATCTTCGGAGCCGGCGACGGGTTTTGCTACGGGCTCGAGCCCGATCCGGTCCCCGGACCCGATGGCTTCGCTATCTTAAAAGAGCGCTGGCGCTATGACTGCAACCTGCCCGCCTACAAGCGGGCCAAATACGCCACCGCAGAGGGCCCCAGTGAGGTGATCGCCACCCCGGCGTTTGACCAGAACCGGGTCTATGTGGCCATCGGCCAGGACCCCGAGCACGGCGAGGGAATGGGCAACCTCGTGTGCATTGACGCCACCAAGCAAGGCGACATCACCGAGGGCGGAACGATCTGGTCGTACGACAAGATCAACCGGTCCATCTCCACGGTCTCCATCGCCGAAGGACTCCTGTACGTTGGGGATTATGCCGGAAACATCCATTGCCTGGACGCCGACACCGGCGAAGTGTACTGGGTGCATCCCACGGAAGCCCACATCTGGAGCTCCACGATGGTGGCTGACGGCAAGGTCTATGTCGGCACGGAAGATGGCGATGTGTGGATTCTTACGGCTGGCAAAGAGAGGCAAGTCCTCAACCGGATCAATCTCGGCGCCCCGGTCTATTCGTCACCCATCGTCGCCAACGGTGTTCTGTATGTGGCCTCCCAGACACATCTATACGCGATTCAAGAAAGCGGTCAATAAGTCACCACCGAGGTATCCTTACGACTGCCAGAGTGTCGGGAGGACGTGACCCCGAAAGTTTGACGGGGTAATGTGAGTCGTCACCCCTGAAAAGGG
>CAZPLZ010000163.1:0-7386 GCA_964587525.1 uncultured bacterium
GATCCGAACAAGGGCGCTCAAGGCACCCTGCTGGGTGGCGGCCGATACGATGGGCTGGTTGAGCTCCTGGGTGGGCCCGCCACACCGGCGGTGGGCTGGGGGATGGGATTGGAACGGGTCCTTGGCAAAATCCCTGACGTGGCGCTTGACCTTCACCCGTTGGTGTATGTGGTCATTCAAGGTGGCGGGTCGTTTGGGCGTGCGTTGTCGTTGTGCCAGAAACTACGCCAGGCGGGGGTTTCGTGCGAGCTGGGCCAGGAGGGAAAAAGCCTGAACTCTCAGATGCGTTCCGCAGGGGCTTCGGGGGCGGTGTACGCGGTCTTGGTGGGAGCGGACATCGTGCAGGTCGGGCTCAAGAATCTGACATCCGGAGAGCAGGAGCAGGTGGGGGAGACCGATCTCCTCAGGCGTGTTAAGCCGGCCACGGCGTGAATAAATATCGGTCACACGGTGCGGGGCAGATCAGCGTACCAGACGTTGGGAGCCAGGTGACGCTGGCCGGGTGGGCCTGTGCCGTGCGTGATCACGGCGGCGTGATCTTTGTCGACCTGCGTGACGCCACCGGTCTCGCCCAGATGGTGTTCGACCCTCACGATGCGCCACAGCCTTGCGCGCGCGCCAAGCGGCTCTCCGTGGAAGATGTGGTGCAGATCACGGGCACAGTGACGAAGCGTCCCGCTGGAACGGAGAACCCCACGCTGGCCAGCGGGGCTGTCGAAGTGAGAGCTTCTGCACTGACGATCCTCAATGAAACTGCGCCATTGCCGTTCCCACTGGAGGAGAAGATCGAAGCGTCTGAGGAAACCCGGCTCAAATACCGATATTTAGATCTGCGCCGTCCTGGCGGCACACGGGGACTCAAGATCAGGCACCATGCCATGCAGGCCTGCCGAAGGTACTTGAGTGAGCAGGGGTTCCTTGAGGTCGAGACACCGCAACTCTGGAAGAGCACGCCGGAAGGCGCGCGTGACTATCTTGTGCCCAGCAGGGTCCATCCGGGGAGGTTCTTCGCCCTGCCACAGTCACCCCAGCTCATCAAGCAAACGCTGATGGTGGCCGGGATCGACCGGTATTTCCAGATCGCCCGGTGCTTTCGCGACGAGGACTTGCGCGCCGACCGCCAGCCGGAGTTCTCCCAAATTGACGTCGAGATGTCTTTTGTCACTGAGGAGGATGTGTTTACGGTGGTTGAGGACATGATGGATCGGATCTTTCAATCCGCCGGGCAGGTGTTTCCAAGACCTGTGCCACAACTCAACTTTAAGGACGCCATCTTGCAGTATGGAACTGACAAACCTGACGTAAGATTTGACATGAAGATTGCGGATGTGACCGACGTGGTCAAAGGGTGCGCCGTAGACCTCATCCGGAAAGCCGTGGAGCGAGGGGAAAAAGTGAAAACCGTGGCCCTTCCCGCTCCTGCTGGGGAGGTGACTCGTTCCCACCTTGATGAACTCGACGCATTCGCCAAATCTGCAGGGATGCCGGGCTTGAGCTGGTACCAGGCTGGTGGAAGCCAGGCCTCTCCATTGATGAAGCGGCTGACCGAGGAGGAGCGTGCGGCGGTCTCCCAAGAAGCGGGCGCGGCAGCGGGGCGGTGGGTGTTCGTTTCGTTCGACTCCTCACCGCGAGTCGAGGAATTTATGGGAGCGCTTCGATTGCATCTAGGGATGCGGTACAAGTTGATCAGGGAGGGTTTCTCCGTGCTGTGGGTGCATGAATTTCCACTCTTTACCTGGGATGAGGATCGCCGGGGCCTGGTTTCCACCCATCATATGTTTACGGCTCCCTATGAAGAGGATCTGCACTTGCTTGACACCCACCCCGGCCAGGCCCGGGCACATACGTACGACCTGATCATCAACGGCGTAGAGATACTCAGCGGATCGCTTCGGATCCATCGTCCCGAGATCCAGAAGAAAGTTTTCGCCATCAGTGGATACAAGCCAGACGTTGCGGAGGAGCGGTTCGGGTTCCTGCTGAAGGCCCTCGGCCACGGGGCACCCCCGCACGGGGGATTCGCCGTCGGGCTCGACCGGCTGGTTCAACTGCTGGGTGGGTTCGACTCCATCAGGGACACCATCGCATTTCCCAAGACGCAGCGGGCTCTCTGCCCACTCAGTGGCGCGCCTGGCTCGGTGGATAAGGCACAGTTGCAAGAGCTCCACCTTACGATGATCGAGGAAGAGACGAGGGGGTCGAAGGGTCAGGGAGAGGGTGGTTAAGACATGGTGACGAAAGTGTGCTTTCAGCCAGGCCCCGGTCTGGCGCTCCTCTTTGGGTATCGAGAGGAAAACCTTCGCCGGCTCGAATCGGCGTTTCAGGTGCGGGTCATGGCCAAAGGCAACGAAGTGAAGATCCGTGGTCCCAAGGCGGCGGTGGAAGCTGCGGCCCGTGTGCTGAAGCGGATGCGCGAGGCCCCCGGCCCGCTCTCGCCTGAAGCGGTGAAGAGTCTGGTGGACGGCTTCGGGCATGACCATGACCATGCGGGGCCAGGAGGTACGCCTGACGTCATCCATGTGCCGAGGCAGGCGATCATGCCGCGTGGAGAGCGACAGGAGAACTACGTCCGCGCAATCCGCTCCGTGGATATCGTGTTTGGCGTCGGTCCTGCGGGAACGGGGAAGACGTATCTCGCGGTTGGCTGTGCCCTGTCCGCGTTCGCCGCTCACACCGTGGAGCGGATCATCTTGGTCCGGCCGGTGGTCGAAGCGGGGGAACGTCTTGGGTTTCTCCCGGGTGATGTCCAGGAGAAGGTCAACCCGTACATGCGCCCCCTGTATGACGCCTTGCAGGAGATGCTGGATCCCCCTATGCTGCGCCGGCTTCTCCAGCAGGACATCATTGAAATCGCTCCGCTGGCGTACATGCGTGGCCGCACGCTCAGCAAGGCCTTCATCATCTTGGACGAGGCCCAGAACACCACGATCGCGCAGATGAAGATGTTCCTCACCCGGTTGGGGGTCGGCTCGAAAGTGGTCGTGACGGGTGACATGACGCAGATCGATCTGTCCACGGGAACCCTGTCCGGGCTCGTTCACGCGGTGAAGTTGTTCGACGAGGTCGAAGGCATCCGGATCGTTCGCTTCCTGCCTGCTGATGTGGTCCGGCATGCCTTGGTGCAGCGGATCCTGAAGGCTTACGAACCCCGACCATGACCTCTTTAGACTCGCTCTGGCAAAGGATGGTACCCCATATTTAAACCTTGCCACCTTTGGTGGCACCGGCCATGACCCCTCCTTTGAGCGCTGGAGGTGACCCAACGTCCCTGATCGGGGTCTTTCCAGGCCTGTTTTCGATTCCGGTGTTCATTCTGGCCAACGCTGCCTTTGTCGCCGCCGAATTCTCCCTCGTTGCGGTGCGCCGCACCCGCGTCCGGGAGATGGTGGAGAAGGGTGTCAAAGGGGCGCGGCTGGTGGAACGGACGACCGGAGATCTGGACCGGTACATCGCTGCCACCCAGCTTGGCATTACGCTGACCTCGGTCGGCCTGGGATGGCTCGGCCAGCCCGCGCTGGCCAGGCTGCTCTTGCCCCCCTTTCAGGCGCTCGGGCCCGCCCTGTCCTCGGTGGCCGCAAATAGTCTGGCGTTCGGCATTGCCTTTCTTTGCATTTCGTTTTTGCATGTGGTGCTCGGCGAACTGGCGCCCAAAACCGTCGCCCTGCAGATTCCAGATCGGGTATCCTTGTGGGTCGCGGCCCCGCTGCAGGTGTTCGAGCGGGTCTTTCGTCCGTTCATCTGGGCCTTGAACACGGTGGGCAACTGGTTTGTGCACCTGCTGGGCTTTCAGCCCGCCCGTGGGCTGGTAGGCCAGGTCCACTCAGTGACCGAGCTGACCTTGCTGATGGAAGCCTCTGAGCAAGCGGGTGTCTTGGAGCGGCAGGAGCGGAAGATGATGCACGGCGTGCTGGCATTCGGGGACATGACCGTCAGACAGATCATGACCCCCCGTGCGGAGATCGTCAGTGTGTGCTTGAAGGATCCGCCTGAAAGCATCGTGCAGGTCGCTCTCGAGAGGGGACATTCCCGCCTCCCGGTGTACGAGTCCAGCCTGGATGAGATTGTTGGCGTGCTGCACGTCAAGGATCTGTTGAGCCTATACTCGGAGACCGAGAAAGGTCTGGTGGTCATCCAGGACCTGCTCCGGCAGCCGTATTTCATCCGGGCTGACATGCGGGTGCTCGATCTGTTGCGGGAGTTCCAGCGCGGCGAAAGCCACATGGCGTTCGTCCTGGACGAGTATGGCGAGCTGATGGGCCTGGTGACGCTCGAGGATTTGCTGGAGGAAATCGTGGGAGAGATCAAGGACGAGCACGATAGCACCGAGGACCATCTGAAGCTGGACCGCGACGGCAGCTTCATCGTGCTTGGGAAGGCGTCCACCCGGGATTGCCTCTCTGACCTCGGTGTGGTGCCGCCGCTCTGGGCGGGTGGATCGATCAGCGAATTCTTGAGGCAAGTCCACGGCGGGCCACTGACGGTTGGAACGGCGGTGCCGTTCCAGGATCTGGACTTCACGGTGCTGGACGACGATCAGGCGGGTGGAGCGAGGAGCGTGCGCGTGGTGAAGGGAGGGAAGTCCGAGTGACGTCATGTTAAAATCAAGCTGGGATATGACACGAGTCGTTTTCGTTTCCACCCCTTTCACCCTGGGACTGATCATGCTGGGTGTGGCCGGAGTATCGCTTGTGTTTTGCTCTGACCTGCCTGCTGCGGCGGCTGCGGATGAGGCGGGTCCCCGGATTGTGCCCGACCGGACCGAATACCACTTTGGGAAGGTGCCCAATGACCGGGGCGTTGAACATGTCTTTAAGATCCGCAACGAAGGTTCCAAGTCCCTGGTGATCACCCGGGTGCAGACTTCGTGCGGCTGTACGGCTGCCATGATGGAAACTTCCGTCATCGACCCGGAGGAGGAGGGCCGCCTGCGGGTCTCTTTCAATCCCCGCGGGCGGAAGGGGGAAGTGACACGTACGGTGAGCGTGTACTCCAACGATCCGATGGACCCGGTCGTGACGTTGAAGGTGGTGGCCAACGTGGTCCCCGCGGGGGAGGAAAAAAAGAAGCCGCCGCCAGTTCTGCGGACCCATCCAAAACGGAAGAAGCTTGTGTTCAGCGGCGATTGCCTGCGCTGCCATGCGCCGCGGAAGCGCTCGGAGACCGGCATGAAACTGTACGTGTCCACCTGCGCCGCCTGCCATGGCATCCGCGGTGCGGGACATAAGATTGAGAAAGAAGTCATTGGACCCGTCCTTCGTATACACAACATGACGGTCAGAACGGCGGCTGGCATCCGGCAGGTGATCGCGGGTGGGACGGGGCATCCGGCGATGCCAGGATTTGGCAAGGAGTACGGCGGGCCTCTTTCAGATCGGCAGGTCGACTCCCTGGTGAATCTGATTCTCGAAGAATTTCCCGCCAAACGTTGAGCGGCTTTCGATTCGGGCTGGTACTGGGGGCGGCATGGTATCTCGCCGGGGCCCTCTGGATCCCTGCCTTCGCCGCTCCCATTGAGACAGGTGGTGAAGGAATCGTTCAGTCCATTCTGATCGAGGGGACGGTCAACGTGAAGCCTTCCGATATCTCCGCCCGGCTCAAAACCCGCATTGGCGCTGTGTTGACCCGGGACACGTTGCGGGAGGATCTCAAGGAGATCTGGGCCATGGGGAAATTCGAGGACGCGGCTGTGGATGTCGTGCCTCAGGAGGACGGCTTCCGGGTGACGTTTATCGTGACCGAGCGCCCGATCATCCGTGAGGTCAGGTACCTCGGGGTGAAGGCGCTTGGTGAGCAGGACCTCAAAGAGAGCATGCCGGTCAATGAGGGGGATTTTTACGATCCCGTCAAGGTGAAGGGGGGTGAGGAGAAAATCCGTAAGGCGTACCGCGGTAAAGGGTACCCCGACGTGGCTGTCAGAAGTGAGCTGGTGCCGGCGGAGAAAGAGCGCGGCCAGATGGAGCTGGTGGTCACGGTGACCGAAGGGGCCAAGATCAAGATCAACAGCATCAGCTTCGAAGGTAACAAGGTCTTTCCCGCAGGAGCGTTTAAGAAGGTCCTCAAAAACAAAGAAGCTGCTTTTTTCTTTAAGAGCGGGTTGTTTCTGAAAGACGAGCTGGAGCAGGACAAGCAACGCCTGCTTGAGTTTTACAAGGACGAGGGATACCAGAAGGCGCGGGTCCTGAGCGTCGAGGTGCTTCCCACGCCCGAAAGTCAAGCGAACAAAGTGGATCTCACGTTTACGCTTGAAGAGGGCATACTCTACACCGTCCGCTCGGTTGAGTTCTCAGGCGCGACCCTGTTTCAGCGGCGTGAGCTTTTCCGCAAGCTGAATTTGTCAGTTGGCGCAACGCTTTCCCAGAGACAGTTGGACAAGGGGATCGCCGGTATCAGCGATCTGTACACCAAGCGGGGGTATATCTATGCCGCCGTCATACCCGACATCGTGTTTGAAGAAGTCAGGGGCAAAGGTCAGGCTGATCTGACGCTGCGCATCCATGAAGGTGCCGTTGCCTATCTGGATCGCATTCTGGTCCGGGGGAATGAGGAAACGAAGGACAAAGTGATCCTGCGTGAGCTCGTGGTCAAGGAGGGCGAGCCGTTCAACACGGACAAGATCCGCAAAAGCCAGGAGCGGGTCTATAACCTTGGATTCTTCGAGGACGTGAAGGTGTACACCGAGCCGAGCCTGAAGACTGGCAGGGAAAACCTCATCTTCGATGTGAGAGAGCGACAGACGGGCACCATCAGTTTGGGCGGCGGGTTCAGCTCGCAGTTCGGGTTCGTCGGGTTCCTGCAGCTTACCAAGGCCAATCTGTTCGGGCTGGGCATTCGGATCAGCGCCGAATGGGAGATAGGCCAGAGACGCAAGAACATTTCATTGGACTACTTCGACCCGTACATGTTTGACACCCCGGTCTCCCTGGGGCTGGGGTTCTGGGATACGGAGCGGGAGCTGCTGAATACCGACTTTTCGCAGCGGAGCACCGGCGGTTCGATTGAATTCGGGTACCGGTTCTGGGTGGACTGGCGAGCCTCGCTGGGGTATCGATACCAGATTGACGATGTGGATCCGCTCAGAGATATAAATGGCCCGAAAGACGATGGGGTTCCCGATGGCGTCTTCGATAAACATGATCTCCCGTCCGGAGTTCCAGACCAGCCGCAGCGCACCAGCAGCCCGATCCTCACCATCACCTGGGATACGCGCGACAACATCTTCGATCCGATGAGGGGCACCTCGCATCGGCTCTTTGCCCAGGTGGCTGGCGGGCCGCTGCCGGGTGCGGGGTTCACGTTCCTGGGGGGCGACACGAAATTTTATAAGCTCATCTACGACGTGAGCTTCTTTCAACCGGCCCCGGCTCGCCTGCTGCCCGTCTTTCGAAA
>CAZPLZ010000164.1:0-7325 GCA_964587525.1 uncultured bacterium
GGTACAAGTACTTCAGCACGGTCTCACGCTCCCCCCGCTTGAGCAGTTCAACGGCCAACTTGTAGTCAAATACGAGCTCACCAATATCAGAAATGCAGGGAATAGTCCCAGCAGCAATGAGATGTTCCTTGGCCTTCTTGACATTTCCAGACTTCAGTGCCACGGTTCCCAGGATTATATGGGCGTGGTGATGCCGTTCAGCGCATAGAAAATCGAGACGATCCAACGAAGCCTCGTCGAGTGTCATCTCCGCGTAGCGTCGAGCCTTCGCGTAGTCGTCGAGCCTAAGCGCCAGACGTGCCGCCGTCAACGTCCCATGAGCCGGCAACCCAGCATCACGCTGCAGGGCAATATACTGCTCATATTCGGCAAGAGCCTCTCTGTTCAAGGCGATCTGCGAAGCGTCAGACCGCCCCTTCCCTTCCTTTAGTTCTGCAATTCTGTGAGAAGACTCATAGTGGACCCCCAGCGCATAAGACCAGGCGGGCTCTTTCGGCTCAAGTGCTTTGAGTTGCTTTAACAGAACTTCTCTCTGATCCTTATCCGCTATCCTAAAGTAGTTTGCGGCATTGGCGACGATCTTAATGTTTTTCGGACGCTGGGCAAGATGCTCCAACCAGATCTGCTTTCCTTCCTCGTAAACCGTTCCGTTCATCTTCGGACTCGGATGCAGCCAGAAATGCATATTGGCAACTAGGGCAGAATCCGGCATATGACGAATCATCCACAGTACATGATCGTGGTAACGCCTCTTAGCTTTCTCAGATTTAAATCTCGCCCCAGAATAGTAAGAGATCACGATTGCGCGAGCCTCTTCGTCATTGGGATTCTCAGCGAGGTGGCGCTCAAACGCTTCAATCTCCCCGTCCTTCAAGCGCCATCCACGTGTTTCGAATGCGGCAAACTTTGATACACACTGCCACAACCACGAGCGGCTCCTGCGCTCATAAGCGTCCAGATCGCGCAACGTATAGGACCATCGTTCATTGTTTGGCTCAAGCACCTTTGCGCGTCGATAGAGAGTACGTTGATTTTCAACATCCTCGGCATACAATGCGGCATTTCCAAGCACACGTGCGCTCTCTGGATACTCCTCTACCTTCTCCCGCCATAGGCGCTGAAGTTCCTCGCATGGTTTCCCATCCAAGTACGGATGGGGATCGCACTGCATAGAAACTGACCCGAACACCTGCGTACCGGGAGCGTTCTCAACAATCCACTTGAGATGCCGCAAGCGCGCGACGTTCGCTTCCCCGTCTTCATACATGGCTGAGCGGTAGTAACCAAGAAGGCGAACACGGCTTTCAAGGTCCTCGGGGTGCGTCTTAAGTACTTCCTCGAACTTCCGGGCCTGTTTCGGTTTGAGGGATGCCCCAATATGCATTTGGACGTACGCCGATTCCTCAGGGTTGAGTGGTCCCACCGGGATCACCAGGCCGGCTTCATGTCGATAGGGGCTAATCTGACGGGCGCTGCAACCAATGAGCAAGAACACAGCAAGAAAGTACACGAGGTACTGCCCCAGGCAGCCCGACTTCAATTTCGCTTCATCGCTCTGCTTGTTTCCCCACATAAACCTTCCAATACAACGATGGGTGATAACCGTCACTCCGCCGCGCTTAGGACGTTGGTGTGAAAGACGACCCTCAAGAGATGATCTTGAAGACGTCCTCGTCTGTGTAGATGCCCCTTGCCTCCGCGAGCGGCACCAACTTCATACGGATCGCCTGGAACTCCTGGAGCGCCAGGTAGCGCCGCATGGCCTCGCGAGCGAGATCGCTCATCGGCACCCCGCGCTCACGGCTGAGGCGCTGGAGCCACCGGCGTTCCTTCGCAGGCAAGCGGATGGTCAGCATGCCGGTCATCGGACTCCCCTGCAAGACCATGTAGCACGCATCATAGCAGGAGCCAAACCAGCCCCCGCCCAACGGTTCAAGCATGCCTCACGCCTGTCGTCACTAAGGAATGGAGTCATGTCTTTCTCCGTGTCGTAGAGTATCTTAGCGAAGATCAAGAACCAACCTTTCCACGGTTCGATATTGATCCAATAAGCCCTTGTCCAAGTCCGGGGCTAGCTCTCCTTGAACTATCCAGAAACACTCTGCACACTTCTTTAACCCCGCAATCATGGCCTCCCGATCCATCGGGCCGAAAGTGTCCGTTAAATATCTGAAATAGTCAGACCGCAGTCGCTCACGCAGGTATTTGTTCTTATCACCAGGTACAGGAGTATATCGCTCCATCAATTCCAGGAGCATCTGCTGTAACCACCAATTTGAGAACCGATACGCGCGAAACAGATCTCCCCGCTGAATCTGTTTTGCTGTCCAGGCCATGTTGAACCAGAACACCGACGCGTTGATTTCAAACGGGCCCGCGTCCCGTTCGTCTTCTTCCGGCTGGACACGCCCAGCGAGCGCCTGCAAGATCAGCTTTGGGTCATAAAGAATCTTTAATCCCGCCGCCACATACGTCCCCAGCGGACATGCGCCCTTAGCATCTGCCAATTCCACAGGTGTATAGAAGTGAAAATCACAGTCAAAGAAGCCGGAATAGAAGACCCGGACTTCCCGGGGCATGGTCAACGGGAAAACCAGGATGGGCTTCTCAATATCACCGATCCATGCTCCTTTCGTGAGCTCCTGCAAACCATCCTCAGCAACACAGATCAGAAAATCTGCGTCCGAATACTGATCGACCTTTTCCCCTCTTCCACGGGAGCCTACCAGCGCGATTCCCGATACCTGCGGAAAGGACCTGAAATGCTCCACAACTCGCGCGATGATCTCTTCTGGTGTCTTTGTGTTCTCCATCAACAGAATCGTTCTAGCATGTCACGCAGAAAGCATCAGTCTCAACAGTCCAGAACCCGCACATGCGATCGTGCTGTGTGTAGCTCTGCAGATCCTCAATGCCTCCTACTTGCGCCGAAGGATCACGATGTTGAGTCCTTTCGGCTCCGACAGTTTTTTCACCTTGTCCCGCTCAAACCATCCGACAAATTCAAATTTTCCATTGAGAGCAAGTAGGGTCAGAAATTCTTGAGGGAAGATGATCTTGGTCTCGCTGGTATCCTTAAGTACCAAACACTTCCCGTTCGCCTTGACATCCATCCTCAGCGTGTCGCGCGTGGTCTGGGCCAGCCTATTCACTACAAAACTCCTATGAGTGGTCTTCACCCGCACCCCACCGCTCCGCATGGTCCAGCTCTCCCTCTTCGATGAACCACTTGGCCAATCGAGACACATATTCTGAATCAGGTACAACGCTCCGCTCCTCAGAGAGTCCGCCATCGTTATTCTCCTCACTCATTCAGCAATCTCTCGTATATTGATACACTTTAACGAAACTATGAGTAGACTTTCTTCGGCAAAGATCGTAACCATGAACCGGCGCATGTGGAACGAGATGGCGCTCTGGTGGACCGAATCTGTGGCCAAAATTGGGCTTGACGCCAAGTTTTTCCGCAACGGTGGAGTGTCGTTTGATTCGGTCGAGCTGTTCCCGCAGTTCCAGGCGCCGCCACGCAAGCGAAGACAGATGGACCTTTTGATTAAGCGATTGGCGGGGCCGGTCAAAGGGCGGAAGGTGTTGGACCTCCAGTGCGGGTGCGGGGAAGCTGCCCTGTCCTGGGCCAATTTGGGTGCCCGCGTATGGGGTCTGGACCGGTCAGACGCCCGGATTAACGAGGCCCAGAAAAAGGCGCGTGGGGCGCGGGTACGGGTTACCTATGTCAAAGCGAACGCTCTCCGGACGCCGTTCCGAAGCAACTTCTTTGACCTCGTCTACACGGGAGGCGGGGTCTTATGCTGGATCCCAAACATTTCGCGATGGGGTAAAGAAGTGGCGAGGATACTCAAGCCGGGAGGGAGGTTGGTCCTGCTGGAGTATCACCCCTTTCTGCATGCGATCACATGGAAGAGACTGCGGCCCCATCTTACGGGTGACTACTTCAACCAGAACGCCGTGATCTACCGGGACAAAGCCGGACGCCCGTCGTCAGCGGAGACGAACTGGAAAGTCTCGGATGTGGTCAATGTCCTGATCGAGAACAGGATGACGATGCTCAACATGGTGGAGTTTCCCTTTATGTCGCTTTGGGCAGCCAAACGATTCCGGTTCCCACACCGGATCCTCTTACTTTTTCAGAAGAGAAGGGACTGAGCCCCGGCTTCAAAGGACACCTCCGGTGGGCTCAGGCCACACGACGCAATGTTCTCTTGACGAGCGGTGAATTGCCAGGGAGATTTTCAAGGCCGCCAGACCGTCGAGTTCGGTCACAGAAAACGCTACGCCGCGCTTCAGGCACTCCACAAAATGCCGGTTTTCAGTTAGGTATCCCATGTCTTCAGCCCGATCGGCAGGAACAACGCTCACCTCTTCCCTCTCTGAGCCAGCCGTTCTTGACCGCACCGCCGAGAGGGTCCACATTCCAGGGCCCTCCACGCAGACCGACCCTTTGGTTCCAATGGCCCCTCTGGTGTTAAAGCTCACGTGGGAAGACCAACTGACATGGAACGTCGCCACCCCGCCGTTTTTCATGGTCATGATGGCACTCACATTGTCGTCATAGTCCGCCAGCGACGGCAGTGAATTGGACACCTTTCCCTGGACGGTCGAGACCTCACCCCACATCCACCGCAGCAGGTCGATATCATGAGCAACGGACTCAATGGTGATCCCACACAACAGGCCTGGAGTGATCCGCCAATTGTCTCCCCCCGGCTGGTCACGCGCCATGCGCACGGTCCAGTAGCTCAGCATCTCACCAAGAGCTCCAGACGTGCAGATTTCTTTCATCTTCTGAAATGAGGGCCGGAACCGGTGGTTGAAGCCCACCATCATCTTGATGCCGTGCTCGCGCACCGACCGCACGATCGCCTCGCCATCTTCCATCGACGTCGCAAGAGGCTTTTCACAAAAGATGGCCTTCCCCGCTTCAGCCGCGGCGACGATGTGCTCCCGGTGCAAGGTCGGCGGGGTACAGATATACACGGCATCGACCAGGCCGAAGACTTCCTTGTAGTCCGTCACCGCCCGGGCGCCGCATTGAGCCGCTGTGGCTTGAGCTTTCTCCTGCTGAATATCCGCAACGGCGACGATACGGACCTTGGAGAGCTGCGCCAGGCTCTGGACATGAGCTTGAGCGATCCCACCGGCACCGATGATCCCGATCTTGATCATGGGTTCGATTTACATCCAGTTCAGGCCGATCACGGGGAACGGAAGGGGGAAGATCCCCTTCAGGGTGTCCCGCAGATCTCCCCTGCGCGGAAGCCCCTTCTCCCACCGGTCTGGACGGTCTCCCAGGAGCAACCGGGTCAGCGACGGCAGGTCGGGGCACCGGTGGCGCCGCGACCCGTACGCGAACTCGAAAGCGCCGCGGGGACTGGCGCGGAAGCGGAGTCTCCTGGCGGCCGCGATGCCCACGCGCCTCGCTATATAAGGAAACAGCCGCCGCACCAACCTCGGCGGGTTGAGAATCAAATGGGTCCCCGGCACGCCCGACCACGTCCCCGCCCGGCCCAGGCTGCGCAGCATCCAGAGCAACTCCCCATCCCATCCCCCCGCGGAAATCTCCAGGGTCCGCAAGCCAGCCTGACGCACCAGGACCGGAAGCCCGGACATCAGCGCCGCGCGCGACCCGGCGTAATCAATGACGGAACCCTTCAGGTTCCGGCCGGCTCCATACAGGCCCACCACAACGTAGGCAACCGGGGTGCCGCGTTCCATGATCAGCCATGCCGCCGCCCGTCTGTGATTCGCGATACCGTAGGCCAGGAGCGGGCCAAAATCCTCCTCCGTCCGGAGAAACCCCGCCCGTTCCCGGGCATGGAGCCTGACCAGCACCGACCCATCCTCCCGCCGGCACCGCCTGGCCGCCAGCGGCCTGGACCACTTCAATGCGGCCCGCCACCGTCCCGCTTCATACACGAAATCGAAATAGTCACCGCTCAGAGCGGCTCCCATGCGGGTGTACAGCCCGCGGTCTCCGGAAATATACACCCCCTCGGTCCCGTCCCGCCTGAGCCGATCCCAGATCCGCCGGTTGATCCGGCTGGCGATTCCCCGGTTGCGGTAGGCGGGATCGGTGAACACGTTCCCGTAGCTCGCCCATGGAATGAGGGTCCCCTCGATCGTCAACCGGCCGGGCCTGGCCGCAGCATGGGCCACGACCTTCGTCCCGGCGAAGCCGCCAAGACAGTACCTGCGGTTGCTCGGGCCGTAGATCGTCGGCTCATCGCGCCGCAGACGCACATAACGGGTCAGGTAACGAGTCAGGTAGGTGTTGAAAATCCTGTTGTACTGCTGGTCAACCTGCGGGAGGTCCCGTACGGTGAGCGGACCAATCCGGAACCTGCCATAGCGCTTTAGCATCAACAGATCGGCGTCACCGGTGATATGGAGTCATGTCTTTCTCCATGTCAGCGATAGGCCTCCTTGCGATGGGCGATGCGAAGAATGAGAACCCCTGCCCGCGGTTTTGAATAGATCACCCGGTACTCGCCGATCCGGTAGCGGAAGAGTCCCCGGAAATCGCCTTTGAGCGCCGTCCCGGCATTGGGATTCTTTCCAAGCGTATCCTCGATCCGGTCTAGTATTCTCCGTGTGGCCTGTTTATCAATGCCGCGAAGGTCCTTGGCAACCGAGGATTTATAGGCAACTTCAGACCCCAAGCCGCTTGCGCAGCTCCTTGCCCGAGACAATCGCATCATCCTTGTCCCGCAGCCGGTCGAGGGCCACCTGGTAATCAGCGTACTCGGCGAGGTACAGCTCAAGGGCCCTGCGCACCAGGTAACTCTTGGGACGTTCAATACTTACGGCCAGATCAGCCAACGCCTTGCCCATATCCTTCGGCAGTCTCAGGGAAATTGCGCTCGACATCGTCCCTCCTTTGCATCACAAGTATATCATGTATTACACAGTAATACGAGAGCGGGGCGCGCCGTCACCGGGCGGGAAGTTTCACCCATCCCGGCGCTATGGACCCTCGCCCCGGCCGAGCCCGTACAACTCGACGGCATTGTCATGCAGGACACGCCTGGCGACTTGAAGGGCGACGGGCATGGTCAGGTAGCCGCTGTCGATTTTCTCGGCCAGGACCTCGGCCAGGATCCGGCGTGTGAACTTTACCACGCCATACAGCTCCTCCAGGTTGGCCGCATCGCTCCCAAACATCAGCGCCCTTCCATCGAGCATGTCCAGCGCCTCTGCAAGCGCGCGCTTCGCCGCCGCGGGAGAGAACAGGGCCATCCAAGCCAGGTCCAGGTAGGTATTGCCGTAATACCGCGCCAGCATGATGGCTTCCTCCGTATACGGATACC
>CAZPLZ010000165.1:0-7301 GCA_964587525.1 uncultured bacterium
TTCAAGCTGAACTTCCCGTATTTGAGAGCCGCCTGAGTTAAATGGTTCCATGCTCGAAAGCAGTTCAGGGGAAGCGGCCAGCACACCGACCCCGGTGGGACCCAGCATCTTGTGCGCTGAAAACGCCAGGAAATCACAACCCAGCCGCTCGAAATTCACCGGCATATGCGGGACGCTCTGAGCGGCGTCCACCAGCAGTAGAGCCCCAACACGATGCGCTAGAGTGGCGATCTCGCTGATCGGGTTGATGGTTCCTAGGACGTTGGAGACATGGGTGATCGCGACCAGTTTGGTGCGGGTATTCAGGAGTTGCCGGTACTGTTCCAAATCCAGGGTTCCATCGTTCAGGACGCGGATATGCTTCAGTGAAGCGCCGGTTTCTTTGGCGGCCTGGATCCAAGGCACGAAGTTGCTGTGGTGCTCCATGATCGTAAGTATGATTTCGTCCCCGGCTTTGAGGTGTTGCCGTGCCCAGGAGAACCGCACCAGGTTGATGGCCTCCGTGGCGTTGCGGGTGAACACGACCCCGTGTTCATCTGGCAGGCCAATGAACCTGGCAACCTTGGCGCGCGTTGACTCGTAGGCTGCGGTGGCTTCTTCGGCCAGGGTGTGGATGCCGCGGTGGATGTTCGCGTTGCTGTGCTCGTAAAACCGTGTCAGCGCATCAATGACGCTGTGGGGTTTCTGGGCTGTCGCTGCGCTGTCCAGATACACCAGACGACGACCGTGAATCTTGCGCGCGAGAATGGGAAAGTCCTGGCGCAGCGCGGCAACATCCAGCCGGGGAGCCTGCTGGGCGACGATCATGGTTGGTCCATCTGGATGAGCACCTGGCCGTCCTCAGTTTTGACTGGAAACGTTCGGACAGGAAAGGCGGCTGGCATGCGCGAAACCTCGCCGGTGCGCACATCGAACCGGGCGCCGTGACGGGGACACTCGATGGTCGTGCCAACGAGGGTGCCTTCACCCAGCGGCCCGTCGTCGTGCGAGCACAGGTCCTCAATCGCAAAGATCTCTCCGTTCACTTTGCAAAGGGCTACGTGCAGGTCGCCGACGGCGACGACCTTGGCTTCTCCCTCTGGGATATCCGCGACCGATGCGACCTGGATCAATTGCGCTGGCATTTACACCCCTTCCAGGCGGTTGTACACCCGCTGGCGCAGGTGTTCTTGTAGCTCAACCGGGGTTTTGACCAGCGTTTTCTCAACGAACCCTTCCACGATGATGCGGGTGGCCTCCGAGCGCGAGATACCCCGGGACATCAAGTAGAAAATGTGTTCGGGCTCGATGGGTCCCATCGTGGCGCCGTGCGTGCAGTGAACTTCGTTGTTCATGATTTCAAGTTCAGGGATGGAGTCAGCCTTGGCCGTTTCCGAGAGCATGAGGTTGCGATTTTCCTGATAGGCCTCGCAGTTCGGGGCGTGTCGATTGATCCGGATCACCCCGGTGTACACGGAGTGAGCACGGTCCTTGAGGATCGTTTTAAAGTCAAAATTGCTCAGGGTACTTCCAGCCTGGTGATCATGAACGGTGTGGTGGTCATAATGCTGCCGTTGATCTCCGATGATGACTCCAAGGGATTCGCTCTGGGCGCCCTTCCCTTGCAGGATGGCGCCCACGTCAGCTTTGGTGACCGCCGTGCCCAGCGACAACAGCATGGAGTCCACCCGGGCATCGCGCGCGACGTGAGTACGCTGCGCGAAGTGAAACACGGTGTGCCGGGAGAGGTCCTGGACGGTGATGTAGCGTACCTGGGCGGCGGGGCCGGCGAAGATCTCGACCGCCACGTTAACCTGAATTGCTCCGTTCCCTGGTGTACCGCCGCTGTAGTCGTCCACGAGGGTTAATCTTGCGTCTTCTTCGACCACCACGAGCAACCGGATGGCATTGAACGTCGCCGAACCGATGACCGCGGAGAGATGAAGGGGTTGTTCAACGACGCGGCCGCGCGGGACTTTGATCAGCAGCCCTTCCTGCCAGCGGGAGAAATTCAGCGCTTCCAGTTTCCCGGCTTTTGGGCTGACCGCGGTGCCTAGCAACGGTTGGACCAGATCGGGCTGCTCGGCTGCTGCGCGTTTCAGGTCGGTGATCTGAAGGCTGTCGCCCCCACCCGTCAGGGAGAGGGGGCTGGGTGTGAAACCAGACCCGTTGAGCTTCTCCTCCGGTAATTGAAAGAGCGCCGGGTCGGTGTACCGCCAGATGTGGGCGACTCGATCAGGCGGGGGAGTAGCTTTATAAACCTCCCATGCCTCGGACCGCGCCTGCTCCAGCCATGTGGCTACGCTCACCCAACCGATCCTTCCATTTCAAGTTCGATGAGCCGGTTCAGCTCCACCGCGTACTCCATGGGGAGTTCCTTCGTGAAAGGCTCGATGAACCCGTTCACGATGAGCAGCCGGGCTTCATCCGCGGAGAGGCCGCGGCTCTGGAGATAAAAGACCTGTTCCTCGGAGATTTTCGAAACCCGGGCCTCATGCTCCACCTTGACCGCGTCGCCGTTGATCTCCATGGTCGGGTAGGTGTCCGACCGCGCTTCGCCGCCGAGCAGGAGCGCGTCGCACTCGACGCTGACCTTCGAATTCTTGGCGCTGGGGTAGATTTTCACCATTCCCCGGTACGAGGCGCGTCCCGCGTCCTTCGAAATCGACTTGGAAATGATCCGCGAACTCGTGTTGGGCGCCACATGAAAGATTTTGGCGCCGGCATCCTGGTGCTGGCCGTTTCCCGCAAAGGCGATGGACAAGATCTCGCCCTTTGCGCCTTCGCCCATCAGATAGACACAGGGAAACTTCATGGTGAGCTTGGATCCAATGTTGCCGTCCACCCACTCCACCACGGAATTTTTGTTCGCCACGGCGCGTTTGGTGACCAGGTTTAAGATGTTGTTGGACCAGTTCTGAATGGTCGTGTACCGGATGTACGCATCCTCCAGGGCGATCAGCTCCACCACCGCCGAGTGCAGGGAGTTCGAGGTATAGACCGGGGCCGTGCAGCCCTCGATGTAGTGCACCCGCGAGCCCTTGTCCACGATGATCAGCGTGCGCTCGAATTGGCCCATGTTTTCCGCGTTGATCCGGAAGTAGGCCTGCAGCGGAATCCCCACATCCACACCGGGCGGCACGTAGATGAAGGAACCGCCCGACCACACCGCACTGTTGAGCGCGGCGAACTTGTTGTCCTCTGGGGGAATTATCGTGGCGAAGTACTTCTTGACGAGGTCCTCGTTCTCCTGCAGCGCCACATCCATGCTTTTGAAGATCACACCCTTTTTGGTCAGGTCCTCGTGGATTGAGTGGTACACCACTTCCGACTCGTACTGCGCGGAGACACCTGCCAGGAACTTGCGCTCGGCATCTGGAATGCCCAGCCGCTCGAACGTTTTCTTGATCTTGTCGGGGACCTCGTCCCAGGACTTGCCCTCTTGCTCCATCGGCTTCAAGTAGTAGTAGATCTCGTCGAAGTTGATGGAGTTGAGCAGGTCCGTGTCGCCCCACTTCGGCATTGGCTTGGCCAGGAACGTGTCCAGAGCTTTGTGCCGGAATTCACGCATCCACTCTGGCTCCTTCTTCATCCGGGACATCATCTCGACGAGCTCGTGGTTGATTCCCTTGCCGGACTTGTGGAAATACTCCTCCGGGTCGCGGAAGCCGTATTTCTCAGCGTACTCGGTTCCGATCTTTTCAAGGCTTTGGGGTTGCGTTTCAACTGGTGTCATTGTTGTCACCTCCCAGCAAGTTGTTTGAGTTCCGCTACAAATGGATCATAACCGCCCTCCTCAAGTTTCAGGGCGAGTTCGGAGCCGCCTGAACGAACGATGCGGCCATCGATCATGACATGCACGAAATCAGGTTTGACGTAGTTCAGCACCCGCTGGTAGTGCGTGATCAGCAGCACCCCCATTGTGTCCTTGCTGGCCACTTTATTGATGCCTTCAGCCACGATCCGCAAGGCGTCAATGTCCAGCCCGGAATCGGTCTCATCCAGCAGGGCGATGGTGGGATTCAGCATGGCCATCTGCAAGATCTCCAGGCGCTTTTTCTCACCGCCCGAGAACCCGTCGTTCACATAGCGGGTGGCGAAGGACTGGTCCACTTCCAGCAGCGCGAACTTCTCTTTTAGATTTTTCCGGTAGTTCTTGAGGGCTGGATGATCGCCGTCCTTGGCGTCCTTTGGCAGCCGCGCCTTCACCGCGGACCGGAGGAAGTTCGCTACGGTCACGCCTGGTACCCCGACCGGGTACTGGAAGGCGAGGAACAGGCCTTTCCGTGAACGCTCATCCGGCGAGAGTTCCAAAATGTCCTCGCCGTTCAGGAACACTTTCCCGGCCGTGATGGTGTAGGCTGGGTGTCCCATCAGAGCGTTGGCCAGGCTGCTCTTGCCTGACCCGTTGGGACCCATGAGCGCGTGCTTTTCGCCGGCGTGGATCGTGAGACTCAATCCTTTCACGATTTCCTTGTCGCCGATCGCGACATGCACGTCTTCAACCGTGAAGAGGGCGTTCTTAGTGTTCATCGGGGGATCTCGGTCTTGACTGGCAGTGGTGCATGGGCGGTCGGCAGTCCGGGGTTGACCGCAGCCTGAGCCGCAGCTTCCAGGGCTAGGGGCATCTGCTCCCGGATCCACTCGGCCATCGTGCGCTCGCTGCGCACGAGGTCGGAAAGGTGGGTGCGCCGCAGGATCTGCTCGATGATCAGGTCCAGCCCCGCCCAGAGTGAGCGGATCGAGCACTCGCTGGTGTGGATGCAGAAGGGCTGCATGCCTGGGTATCGCTCGCAGTACTTGGGCTCGAACAAACGCCCGCCCAGGACGGACAGGATCTCTCCGATGCTGATCTCCGCCGACGGCCGGGGCAGCCGGTAGCCACCCACCGGACCATGCAGGCTGTCCACCAGGCCGCTCTTCCGCAACACGCGCATCAGCTTACCCACATACGCGGGGGTGAGTTTCTCCGCATCGGCGATCGCGTGGATCGTCATGGGGCTTTTGGCTTCGTGCCTGGCCAGTTGGACCATGCAGCGTAGGCCATATTCTTCTTGCGCTGTGAACCTCATCTGTGCTCCTTCATAGACTGATTATCCCAAATCTCTACCAATCAGTCAAGGACATTTTAGTATAGTTTCCACAAGGAAGAGGGGGGGTGACTAAAGGCTTATATACTGGGGCTATACATGAGTAAGGCGGGACAAATTCCTACTTGGAGGTGGCATATGGTCGCCGCCGGAGCTGTCTTGTTCATTCCCGCCATGGTGGGGTTTTCCCAGGCCTTCTCCGAAAGCTTCCGGTACCCCAAGCTGTGGGTGGGGGAAGGCTTGGTCTTCCTGGCTTGGCTCGGGGCCTTGCTGGCTGGGCGAAAGCAACCCTTGGATCTATTTGATAAAGCCTGGGGAGTCACCGCATGTGCCGCTGCCGTGTCGCTGGTCAACTGCAGCCATTGGCTGACTGGTTTCTCGGAATTGATGCGCCTCGTGTCTTACGTCCTTTTGTTTTCACTTATCCGGCGTGTGTCTGGACCTTGGCGGTTACTGCCCTTGATCCTGCTGGCGGGAGCTGTGAACGCCGGCATCGCCTGCGCGCAAGCCGGAGGGTGGTGGCCGGAGTGGGGGGTGAGGCAGGAACGTCATGCGGTCTATGGGACCTTCGGCAACCCGAATTTCCTCGCTGAATACTTGGCTCCGATTATCATCCTGACGCTGGGCTGGAGCCTCGAGGCCGATCGGCGGTCCCGGTGGCTGGCTGGGGGAGGAATCATCGGCCTGCTGCTCGCTGCCCTCCTGCTCACCGTGAGCCGGTCCGCTTGGCTGGGACTGACCGTGGGTGGGGCGGTCTTTCTGGTGCTCGCGCTGCCCGCGTTGCGGATTCCCGGGTGGCGTATCCGGCTCGTTTCGATCTTCGTCGCACCCTTGCTTGTGACGATCACCCTCTGGAAGCCGCTCGTAACCCGGATGACGAGTTCGTTTGTCGCCGAGGATCCGGGAGTTACGACCCGCGTGTTCATGTGGAAAACCGCTGTCGCCCAATTTAAAGAACACCCATGGCTCGGCGTGAGTCCGGGGGGGTACAGCCTCAATTATCTTGAGTACGCGGCCCGCCTCCAGGAATCCGGTACGTCCCGGCCTGCTTATGCCGGTATCACCCAGGAGGCGCACAACGAGATGCTCCAATTGCTGGCAGAGCGCGGGCTGATTGGCGCGCTTGTCTGGCTGGCAGCTTTCATCTGGCTGTTGCGTCCTGCCGTGCAAGCGTTGCCGGGCTTAAGCGGCGCGGAACGAATACGGCACGCCACGGCGTTTGGCGCGCTCGCGGCGATCCTGGTCGAGTGCATGTTTGGATTTCCCATGCACATTTTTCCCGTGGCGGCTCTCTTCCTGTGGGCACTGGCCTGCCTAGCTCCACCCCCCTCACCCTTACTCCCTCTCCCCCCTTCGGGGGGAGAGGGGAGAGCTGATGTGCTGGCTCAATGGCACCTTGGTTTTTCCCTCTCCCCCCTTTTGGGGGGAGAGGGGAGGGTGAGGGGGGTGTGCACCATCCTGCTATGTCTCCCGTTCCTCTTGTTGTTAGGCCGAACCATGGTGGCTGACAGTGCGCTGACGCTTGGGCGTGCCAAGCCAGCGGGAGAGAACCAGCTCCGCGCCGGACTGAAGTTGCTGCCTTCACATGGCGAATTGCGGTTCCGGCTCGGCCTGAATCTGCAGCGGCAGGGTCGTTTGAATGAATCGACAGAGGAGTTTAAGGCCGCACTTTCTGGATTCAAGGATCCTGATGTGTATTTCAATCTGGGGGTCATTGCGAAACGACAGCAGCGGTACGATGACGCGGTGCGGTGGTTCCAAGAGGGATTGCGGCGGTATCCCTATTTCAAGGCGCAAGCGTACGTGGATCTGGCAGAATCCCTGCTGGGGGCAGGCCGCCTGGACGAAGCCCGCGGCGCGGCGTTAAGAGCGCTGGCCATTGATCCTAGGCTTTCTGTTGCGCGGGAAATACTCGGGCGGGTCGATGCTCGTTGATGCCAGTAAGTCTTGATAACTTATTTCACGCCTCGCGCTTCCTGACTGGTTGACTTTCCGGATTGCGACTCCGCTTGTGCTTCCACCTTCTTTTTTCCCCATCCCCATAGCCAATGTTTTCGGCGGGAGGACGCCGGGGGATCCGCTTTAACGTTCCCAGACGTTTGAGCCTGTGCGGGTCGGTGCGTGACGCCGTACACGAGGGAGACGCGGTGGCTGCTAGTCAGATCTCCAAAGGGCTGATAAGCGTAGTCCAAGCCCAGGAGGCCGAGCCGTAGCCCCAGGCCTCCCGTCAGT
>CAZPLZ010000166.1:0-7298 GCA_964587525.1 uncultured bacterium
GGGTGGCCAAGGTCCTCGGCATGCCGTGGATGACGCTCAAGACCTTCCGCAAGCTAACGGCAACGTGGGTTGCGCAGAGCACCCACGACGTGCGCGCGGCGCAGATGCTCCTGGGGCACACGAACCTTAGGACCACCGAGGGATATCTCGGGGCTGGGGCGGAGGCTCGGGAGTTGGCGGTGAGGGCGATCGAGAAGCGCATGGCCGGGTCCTGAATGGATGTGCATTGGTGGTGAATGGCCAAAAAGTTGGCATCAATCTTGGCATCGGCGGACCGGAAAGAGGTTGGGTCCCATGCCAACTTTTGTTTGACAGTTGAAAAAAACGGCCTCGTTACGACATGTTTCGCTCCATGAAGGCCTGGGCCAGCTCGGGATCGAACCGAGGACACCCAACTTAAAAGGCTGGTGCTCTACCAACTGAGCTACTGGCCCATAAAATAAGATAGTCTTGCTAAATTGTACCGCAGTGGAGGCTTACGCTGTGCCTCAAGCAGGGGGCGAGCTTGAGTTACCGGCGGGTGTCGTCCTCGCTACTGGGTGAGGATCGGGCTTGACTATGGTGGGGTCAATTTGCTACAACTTTTTAGCTTTCGTCGCGCAAGGATGCGCGCGGTTAAGAAGACATATAAAAGCAGTGGACGATGGCGTCTTGCGTGACCCAGGAGGTCACCTGAGCGCCGTTTTTTTGTTTGAGGGGACTTTATCGCCAGGATCTAAGGAGGAGCATATGACGCCGAAGGATGTGTTCGATTTGGCCAAGAAGCACAATGTCAAGGCAGTCGATCTGAAGTTCATCGACCTGCCTGGGTTGTGGCAGCATTTCACGATCACGATGCACGAATTGAATGAAGATCTGTTCAAGGACGGGATTGGGTTCGACGGATCGTCGATTCGTGGATTTCAGCAAATCCAGGAATCGGACATGATCCTGTTCCCCGATCCGGATTCAGCGTTCCTTGATCCGGCATGCCAGATCCCGACGCTCTCCCTGATCTGCGACGTGTTCGATCCGATCACGAAGAAGGCGTATTCACGGGATCCACGGAATGTGGCCAAAAAAGCCGAGGCCTATCTGAAATCCTCCGGCGTCGGCGATGTGGCGTATTTTGGCCCTGAGGTGGAATTTTATGTCTTTGATGATATCCGGTTCGAGCAGAACCAGCACTGCGGGTACTATTACGTGGATTCCGTGGAAGGTGAATGGAACTCCGGCCGGCAGGAAAATCCCAACCTCGGCTATAAGCCACGGTACAAGGAAGGGTATTTCCCCGTACCACCGCATGACACCTTGCAAGATTTGCGCACCGAGATGGTGCTGAAGTTGGAGGAGATCGGCGTGCAAGCGGAAGTCCACTACCACGAGGTGGGGACCGCCGGGCAGGGCGAGATTGATATGCGCTTTGCGCCATTCACCAGGATGGCGGACAACACGATGAAGTACAAGTACGTCGTCAAGAATGTCGCCAGGCAGCACGGCAAGGTGGCCACCTTTATGCCGAAGCCGCTGTTTATGGACAACGGCTCGGGCATGCACACCCATCAGAGCCTGTGGAAAGGCGACACGAACCTCTTCTTTGACGAGAAGGACAAATGGGCGTTGATTTCGCAGACCGCGCGGCATTATATCGGCGGGTTGCTCAAGCACGCCAGAGCCATCCTGGCGTTCGCCGCGCCGACGACCAATTCCTACAGGCGGCTCGTGCCGGGGTTCGAGGCGCCGGTGAACCTGGCCTACTCGCGCCGGAACCGTTCCGCCGCGGTCAGGATCCCGGTGTACTCGACCAGTCCGAAGGCGAAGCGGATCGAGTTCAGACCGCCTGATCCTGCCTGCAACCCCTATCTGTGCTTTGCCGCGATGCTGATGGCAGGTCTGGACGGGATCCAAAACAAGACCGATCCGGGCAGCCCGCTGGACAAGAACAGCTACGAGCTATCCGACGAGGAGAGGGCGAAGGTTCCGACGGTGACCGGATCGCTGGAGGAGTCGTTGGCCGCTTTGGAAGCGGACCATCAGTTCCTGATGAAGGGCGACGTGTTTACGAAGGATCTCATCGACATGTGGCTCGAGTACAAGCGGACCAAAGAGATAGACGCGGTCCGTATCCGCCCACATCCGCACGAGTTTTACCTGTATTTCGATCTCTAATTTAATTTCCCCCTTCCTCTGAAAAGAGAAGGGTGAGGGAATAGCCGGTATCTCGTGAGGCGGTTTCGGTAGCGGGCCGAGGAAGGTTACGCCTGGTGCCCCTGGTGTTGGGGCTCTGGGTCGTGCTGGTCATGGCATGGGTGGTTGGAAGTTACGGGTTTCCGCCCCCATTTGTAGTTTTTCCCTGGCTCCAATACTCGCCTTCAACAGCCCTCTTCGGCCCGGGTTCCCCTTGGGCCTTCTCCTCGCTCAGATCTTCCCCTACCTGTTCTGTCCGGAGACTGACCAGGACACGATGGTGTATCATCTCGGGCTCCCGCATCAGTTTCTTCTGACACACCGGATCGTCTCCGATCCCTTGACCTCGCCTCACTATGCCCACCTGCCCCTCCTCGCTGACATCACGAACGCGGTGGCGTTGTGCCTCAATGCCGAAGCTCTTCCCCGGCTCATGCAGATCCTCTTCTTGCTTTCCGCGCTTGGATTCATCTTTGGATTTTGCAAACGGCAAAGTGGGGCCAACGCGGCGTGGGTGGCCATCACGCTTGTCTTTGGAGTGAACACGGTTCTGTTCCTCGCCGCGCGGGGCAAGAACGACCTCGCAGCGGTCAGCGGCGTGGTCGGTGCGTTCCTCCTCTGTGTGGATCGCAGCGTGAACGGGACTGGCGCTCCCCGGTTGCGGCCCGCTGAGTTTCTCACCGCGGCGGCTCTCATGGGGTTTGCCGTTGCCACGAAGTACACCACCGGGGTCCTCAGCCTCCTGTGGGTCGTGGCGTGTGGTAGCCTCATGCTGCGCCGCAGACCGGTCCCGTTGGCCCTTTTGGCTGCCGGGGTGCTCTTGATTGCGGCGCCGGCGGTTCCTTGGATGCTGCGTGCCTGGATCATGACCGGCGATCCCCTGTACCCGCGTCTTTCGCCTACGTTGTTGAGCGGGCTGTACTGGGGGGAGGGAAACGTGATGATTCGGGAGTACGGTGGCAGCACCGCCAGTTACCTTCCATTATGGCGGGGGACTCGTAAGCTTGCTTCCCAACGTCCTCTCACATCTTGTGGTTGATTTCCCGGCACTGTTAATCTTGGGCGCAGCCGCGATCTTCGCGTCCCGCCATGCGAGGGGTCTTTGGGATTTTGGAGGGTGGTGGTTCCTTGGCCACCTGCTCATTTTTTACATTGTTCCTATTCCCCGCTACACCATGCCCACGCTGTTTCTCCTCGCCGTGTGGGGAGTGAGGCAGGTCAGCCGTCTGCCCTCTGTCTCATCCGTGCGCGTGACCTTAGGCGGCGCCCTCGCGGTCACCCTGCTGATCCGGATGTTTCCATACCCTGCCGTTGCGTTGCGGGCGGACGACCGGCCTCTCTATGGAAACCCCTGGCCCTATGTGTTGGGTGGGCAAAGCCGTGAAGCTCACCGGGAGGAGTATCTCTCCAGCCACGAGGAGATGGTGCATGCCTTGCGCGATGTCGTTCCGCCCTCCCGCAAGATCGTCCTCCTCAATGACGCCCGCTCGCTCAACCTTCCCTGGGTCGCCCGGCAGGCGGGCACCATGGCTGAGCGGCCGCTCTTTTGGCACCTTGCCAAGGAAAGCTGGACGCCAAATGAATTGCACAAGAAATTCCGCCAACTTGGAATCGGCGCCATCGTGGAGAATTTCCTCGTTGCATTTCGCCTGCTTACCCCAGACCATCCTTTCGCATGGGACGAGCGGCAGTTGAGGGTCTACCGTGACTTCGCCCTTCAGCATCTGGAGCTGAGTTGGTCTTCAAACCGCCAGGACATTCGCAACGGAGGATTTCTGGTGTATTCCGTGACGACCGAGCGGAGGGGTGGCTGCCTGCCCACGCTTCCAGGCGTGGAGCCGATCTACTCCAGGGTGGCGTACCGTTTTAAGCTGGCGCAGCAGGCAGGGGCACCCCCTGCCGAGTACTCCCGGTTGGAGAAGGAACTGTTGCGTTACCAGAAACTTCTACCCGAATTTGGCTTTACCGCCGCCAGGCTCGGGAATTTCTATTACTTTCGCCGCGCGCCCAGGAAAGCAGCGCTCTGGTACGCGCAAGCCCTCAAGTGTCATTTTGCGCATGGCAAACTTCTCATTCGTTTTGCACTTTCCAACCCCAACCCCCGGGAAGCTGCCCAGCTCTGGACCCGGGCCCAGGCGCTCCAGTCTGAGGATTTCCAGCACATCTGGCGAACTGAAAATGTCCGCTGGCGCCGTCAGCAAGTATGGGGGCAGGGAGATAAGGCGGGGAGAAGCAGGCTTGACAGAGTTGACTGAGTATGATAAAAAACTCGACATTCGGCAGCGAACTGTGAGCGCGAGGATGCGCTCCAGCAGTCGAATGACAACGGGGCAAGTTTCGAGACGACGGCGTCTCTAGTGGCGTGGGCAGCCATTGGATTCGCCGTTGTTGTATTTCAAAGTGATGTGGCTTGATTGAAAAAGTAAAAACGCTTATGACAGGAGGCAAACGATGTTGAGGATAGCGCTCATACGGACGGGGTTGGTCCTCTCCGCGTTGATGGCGGTCTTCGTGGCACCGGCGCTCGCGGCCGATGACTTCGCCGCCAAGTTGACAGAACTGACCGTGGCGGCGGACACCATCTGGGTCCTGGTCACGGGGGTCCTCGTTATGTTCATGAATTGCGGATTCGGCATGCTGGAGTCCGGGTTCAACCGCAGCAAAAACTGCGTGAACATTCTTTCCAAAAACTTTATCGTGTACGCCATCACGAGCATTGTGTTCTGGATGATCGGGTTCGGCGTGATGTTCGGCGATGGAGGGAAGTTTTTCGGGACTCAGGGTCTCTGGGGTTTGACGCCGGACAACAGTCCCGCCACCGGGGATGATTACAAAGGCGTGTACGGCAGCTTGAACTGGACCTCGGTTCCGTTGGTGGCGAAGTACTTCTTCCAGATGGTGTTCGCCGCGACAGCCGCGACCATCGTCTCCGGAGCCGTGGCCGAGCGGATCAAATACCATGCGTTCATTCTTTTCTCCGTCGCCATGGCGGTTGTGATTTATCCGGTGACGGGGCACTGGATTTGGGGCGGCGGCTGGTTGGGAGACATCATGGGGACGGGCTTTGGTGACTTCGCCGGCTCAACGGTCGTACATTCGGTGGGTGGCTGGGCGGCGCTGGCCGGGATCATCGTGCTGGGACCGCGATTCGGAAAGTACAACCCAGATGGTTCAGTCAACCCGATCCCGGGACACAACATGATGGCGGCTACGCTTGGGGTGTTCGTCCTGTGGCTGGGGTGGTTCGGATTCAACCCGGGCTCGGAGATGGGAGCTCATGCTGACATCATTGCCAAGGTGCTGGTGACGACGAACACGGCTGCGGCGGCCGGTGTTCTTGCGGCGACCTTCACGTCATGGCTGGTGCTGGGAAAACCCGACCTGGGGATGACCCTCAACGGGTGTCTGGCGGGGCTCGTGGCCATCACGTCGCCGTGTGCCGCTGTAACGGTGGCCGGTTCGTTCTGGATCGGGCTCATCGCCGGCGTGATCGTTGTTTTTGGCGTGATCGCGCTCGATAAGATGCAGCTTGACGACACGGTCGGTGCCGTGCCGGTGCACCTGTTCTGCGGTATCTGGGGTACGCTGGCTTTCGGACTGTTCTCCACGGATGCGGGGCTATTCTACGGCCATGGCTCCAACCAGGTTATCGTCCAGCTCATCGGAATCGTGGGTGTCGGCGTCTATGTGATGATCGCGGCGTTCATCGTGTGGTCGATTCTGAAGGCGGTGGTCGGCCTCCGGGTGTCACCTGAAGAAGAACTGGTCGGGCTGGATATCAGCGAGCACGGCAACATGGCTTACCCAGACTTCGTGACCAGGAAGTTCAGCCCGTCGCTGGGCACGGTGAGTGGCCGGTCCCGCGAAGGTTGAAGGAGGAAGGCCATGAAGAAGATCGAAGCGATTGTCCGGCCAGAAAAACTGGATCAGGTGCGCAAGGCGCTCGAAGCCTCCGGGTATCCCGGGCTCATGATCACGGAGATCGTTGGGCATGGGCGCCAGCGCGGTGTGGCACAGCAGTGGCGGGGTGAGCAGTACCGGATGGATCTGTTGCCCAAGGTGAAGCTGGAGCTTGTCGTGGCGGACAAGGATACCGACCGGATCGTCAAGGCGGTGATCGATAACGCCGCCACCGGCAACGTCGGGGATGGGAAGATTTTTGTTTCTGATGTGTCCCAGGCAATTCGGATCCGCACCGGTGAAAAAGGCGAACCGGCTCTGTGATAAAAGTCGAAGCGATCATCCGGCCGGAGCGTATGGAGGAGGTGAAGCGGGCCTTGGGCAAGGCGGGCTATCACGGGATCACGGCCATCGAGGTTTCGGGGCACGGGCGGCAGCGCGGCATCACCCAGGTTTGGCGTGGCGGCCGGTACGAGCTGGATATGCTGCCCAAGGTTATGCTCATGCTGGTGGTTCCGGACGCGAAAGAGCGGAAGGTCGTGAAGGCCATTGCAGAGTCGGCCAAATCCGGGAAGATCGGTGACGGAAAAATATTCATTTCCCGGTTGAAAGACGCCGTGCGTGTCCGCACAGGTGAACGGGGCAACAAAGCGCTGTAAGTGGAACGCCCCTTTTCCCTCTCCCCCAAGGGGGGAGAGGGTAGGGTGAGGGGGGGTAAGATAGGTTTTTTTGGTTTTGAAATTTAAGACCACAACAAACTAAGGAGGAGAAGCATGGCGACGAGATGGAGATACACTGCCAGCGGCCTCGCGGCTCTGGCGCTGGTCGTGGCTTCCGCCGGTCTGGTTAAAAAGGCTGCGGCGGATGCGCCAGAGATCAGCGGGTACATTGACACAACGTACAGTTATGACCTGAACAATCCCATGAATGGGATGACGTTTGGCCGGTCATACGATGCGCAGTCCAATACGATCCGCCTGAACAATGCGCATGTCGGGTTCGATGGTTCACTATCGGACGATTCGGGCTATAGCATCGGCGTGGATTTCGGGACGGACGCAGCGGTGCATAGGTCTGTAGGCCTCGCGGAGGATGAGGATGCCTTTGACATCCAGGAAGCCTATGTCACGTTTAAGGACCCGCTTGCGGGGGGTACATTTAAAGCGGGGAAGTTTGCCACATTCTCCGGCATTGAAGTCATAGAAAGCGGTGCCAACCCGACGATCACCAGG
>CAZPLZ010000167.1:0-7294 GCA_964587525.1 uncultured bacterium
GGGAGGCCTCGCTTCAGGCTCAACCTGAAATTCACGGTCGTCCCGCCTGTCCGGTGACGAGTCACCTGTGCTCGGCGCGATGATCACACGCCGATCCGGCCCCTCGCCGCGGCTGAACGTCCGCACCGCCTTGTCGTTATGCAGTGTGGAGTGGATCACTTTCCGCTCGAATGCACCCATGGGGCCACACTGCACCTCGCGGCCGGCCTCTTTAGCTTCCTGGGCCTTCTCCTGCGCCAGAGTGACCAATGAGCGCCGCTTGCGCTCGAGGTAGCCAGCCACATCCACGAAGACCTTCACGCGCACGTCCTCGTTCCGGTTCACGATCAGCTCCATGAGGTAGGAGAGCGCAGCCAGGGTGGCACCCCGCCGCCCGATCAGGATGCCGCCCGCGCCCTGGTCCACCTCCAGATACAGTTCACTGCTAAAGTGCTTCGCCTCGACCTCAACATCGATCCCCATCGCCTTCACGACACGCACCAGGAACTTCTTTGCGCGATCCACCGCCTCTGGCGGCAGGACACCGCCTGTCTTCAGCTTGACGCACACGCGGGCCGGCTTTGCCCCCAGCCCGAAAATGCCCCGGCGGCCCTTCGACAATACCTCCACATCGACTTCATCCTCGCGCCGGCCCAACTGACGCAGAGCGGCCTCAAGCGCTTCTTTAACTGTGACACCTTCCATCTCGATTTGATCCATTAAGGTTCTCCTAAGTTGCGGCCTTCGTCGGCTGCCGATTGGTGTACAACTGCTGCCCGATCTGCGCGATATTTTGCACAAGAAAGTACAGCAGAAATCCTGCTGGCATGGTGACGAAAATAAAGCAAAACGCCAACGACATCCAGCGCATCATCTTGGCCTGTTTGGGGTCACCCATGACCGGCGTCATGGCCTGCTGGAGCCACATCGTAGCGCCCACGAGCACGACCAGCACAAAGAACGGATCCTTCGCCGACAGATCCTGGATCCAGAGGAACGGCGCGCCACGCAGCTCGATCGAGGTCCTCAGCACCGTGTACAGGGCGAAGAAAATCGGGATCTGGAGAAGAAGCGGCAGGCAGCCGCCCACTGGATTGACCTTGTGTTCGCGGTAGATCCGCATCATCTCTTCCTGCTTACGCTTCGCGTCATCCTTGAACTGCTCACTGATGAACGTGACCTGGGGTTGGACGTCCTTCATGCGTTTCATCTGGTTCAGCCCCCACTGACTAGGAAACCAGAGCGCCGCTTTCACCATCAGGGTAAGCAGGATGATGGCCACGCCGTAATTGTGGACGAGCCCGGCCAGGAACTTGAGTGTCTGCGCCATCGGCAGAGCGATAATCTTGAAAAACCCGAAGTCGATGACTCGTTCCAGCCTGGAGCCCGCCCGCGTGAGGATGCCGTAGTCCTGCGGGCCGAGATAGACCTTCATCGGGATGCGCACCCGCGTTACTCCGGGAATGAGCATGAACTTCAGCCCCGCCCGTATACGGTCCGGCGAACCTTCCGCGGCGATCTCTCCCACCACTCCGGTCACGCCCTCGCACGCTTCAAGCGATTCCGGCGGCACCAGGGCCGCCACGAAATACTTGTTATGAACCGCCGCCCAGAACGGCGACCTACCCTCTTTCCTCTTTGGTTTCTTCGCCACCTTCTGCCGGACCAGATCCTCACGTGTCAGCAGGGCCCCTCCCAACAGATTCCAGTACGTGGGTTGCACCCCCAGCACCTCTTCATCGTTCGAGGTCAGCCCGACCCCCGGGCGCCAGATGACTTCCAGATACTCCGGCGCCGGGCCCGTCAGCTCGATGTCCAGCCCCATCAGGTAGCCTGACGCCGGAAGGGACAGCCGTTTGACCAGCCTCCGTCCTTGCAGAGACTGGGTCAGGACCAGCTCGGATTTCGCCGCATTCCAACCGCTGACGCTCAACTGCGCCTGGTTGGCCTGCGCCAGCACCCAAGCACTGTTCGTGTAATCGGACAGCTTCACGCTCAAAGGACCTTCTTCCGGGTTTCCCAGGCGCTCAAGGCGCCCGACGTTCAAGGGCACAAGGTCCACGTACCTGCTCACACCGGTCGCTTGGTACGCCTTCAGCTGCCAGGACAGCAGGCGGCCCCCCGCCGTGGACAAGGTCGCCTGAATAGACTCGTTCTCAAGGTGAATGATCTCTCCCTTCTGCCTGGCCAGGGGTTGTCTGGGGGATGAGCCCTCGAACCCGGCGCCAGCGCCCGCAGCTGCTTCAGCCGCCGGGGCACGAGCTGCAGATCCTTGTGGCCAGGAGGATGAGACCGGGGCTGGAGCGGTGTCTGGGGAAGACCGGGCCGCGGGAGCTGGGGCCGGACGCCGGGGGGGAGCGTAGCGCTGCATCCACATCGAATACCCGACGATCACGATGGTGGACAGCACCAGCGCCAGCCAGAGCCTCTTCTCAGGTTCCAGTGTGTTTAACCCCCCTTAAACGAACGAGGAGCGCGAAGGCGAAAAGGGCTAGCGGGGAAGCTCTGGAACCGGGTCCACCCCTCCCGGGTGGAACGGATGACAGCGCAGGACGCGCCGCACCGCTAACAAAACGCCCCGCAGGAGGCCATGAGACACGATCGCTTCTTCAGTGTATGCGGAGCAGGAGGGATGGAAACGGCAGTGACTCCCCAGCAGTGGCGAGATCCAGCGCCGGTAGGCGCGGATTCCAAACACCAGCAGGGACGCCACCAAAGATAATACCCCGGACATTGAACCCATCACGTTGCGCTCATCGTTCATTATTATTGTTTCGCCACCAACGCCAATTCGGCCGTCTCGTAGAGCTCCTTGAGGGAGATTTTCGCTTGCACGATGGAGAGGGATTCCGCTCCCTGCCGAGCCACGAGGACCAGATGGCAAGGCTGCGCGAGTAAGGTTCTGCTCAGCCTGATCGCTTCGCGCAGCACACGCTTGATACGATTCCGCACCACCGCCCCGCCCAGTTTCCGGGACACGCTCACCCCGGCCTGAAATTTTTCGGCTCTCGTGTAATAGAGGTGGAAGGAGGCGCAGGATTTCTTCTCACCTTTCGCCATCACTTTGAGGAACTCGAATCCTTTGAGATGTTCACCCTGCGGGAAGCCGTTGGCTTTCACGCGTTCCTGCTTGGTCCCACGGATAGACGCCAGCGCCCTTTCTTGCGGCGGGCCTTAAGGATATTGCGCCCGCCAGGAGAGCTCATACGCTTCAGGAACCCGTGGGTACGCAGACGGGGCACTCGGTGCGGTTGAAACGTTCGCTTTGGCACTGCTCTTCTCTATCTCCTAATCCCAACCGTTTTACAGACAAACCGAGAAAACACTTTTAGCAACATCACACAACACAAAGGCCATTATACGTCAGGTCAACCGGGTCAGGTCAATCCCCAGCTTTAATTGAAACTCGTCCCGCTCCCGCTTTGAAAGCTGCTTGACCTCCTCCCGCGGCTCTTCCCCCTTGAGCAACTTGCGCACGATCTCGCCTTCAAGCCGCGACAACCGCTGCGCCTTCAAGCGGTAATCCGTAAACGCTTCCCAGCACAGCGGAACCCAGCGCTGCATGATGTCTGCGATGACTTCGCCGTAGGCCCGAATTTCATGCTGGGCGTGATCGTCCAGGCGCAACTGTAAGAAATGAAAGAGATTATGCAGGTCAATTTTCCAGTACCATTGCGTGTAAAAGCTGACCGGCAGGTTGATCCGGGCCAGTTCCCGAGCCAGAGGTTCGTCTTCCTGCACTTCGCTGGTTAGACCGAGGAATTCTTCGTAGTGTTGATAGGCAGCCAGGGCGTCCGCTTTCAAGATTTCCATGATTTTCCGGGCTTTTCCCGGCGAGAGCGGTTTCCCTCGTCCCTGCCGACTGCGCGTGTCCTGCACACCGATCACTTCCTGTTGTGGTATGTAAAACTCCTTATCCAAGATGCTGTATCTGGCGCTATATTCGTTCACCGAATTGTGGGTCACAATCCCGTTCGCGACGAAGTTGTGATACGGCCCCTCGACCTCCAAATCATAGGTCTCTTTCTCGCCAACGTAGCGAAACTCACGAACTTGAACTAATTTCCCTACGGTTAACTTGTTCCAAGCCACCCTAGGCCGCTTTTGCCATATTCTGTTTTGGTAGAGTGCAGATTGCTCAACTGTCAAGCCATTTACATAGACACAAGTAGGCTTCTGTAACCACGCGGCCTTGCCATGGACTAGCCGCAATCCTGTTGCGTGTTTCAATGTTTTCCAACCATCCGAGAATAAAAATTGATGGTCATTGGTACACTCAATCTGCTTCCCGTCCTCAAGAACCATCCGGAAAACAGGCTTCACGCCGTTTTTGTATACATTAACCACCCTGGTATGCTGCATTACCCCCGTATCTTCGTTCATTTGCCGCAAACGCATTGCTTTTATCCGGTCAGCACGAAAGAGGGGATTTCTTTGTTTGGATGGTCGCGTCCGATTTACAGTCGGCTGGAATTTCCTATAAAGATCTTCAATTTTTAATTTATAACTCTGTCGGCCGCGCCGCCTAATTCCACCCGGAAGGTCAAAGCAGATCCTGGTTCCCTCAGCCAGACACGCCGTCCGATGACGAATCCATTGACGTGCCACAAAAATCGGCAGTTTCACATGCAACTTGATATCGCACATTTCAAACGGCGTGGTGTGCATGTGGCGCATCAGATAGCGGATTAACCCCCGGTCATCGCTGACCTTCTTCGTGCCACGCCCATACGACACCCGGGCCGCCTGCACCACGGACTCGTCCGTCCCCATGTAGTCCACGACCCGCACAAACCCGTGATCCAGCACCGGCAGGGGCTGGTAGAGAACCTCTTCCAACGCCGACACGGTGACCCGCAACGTCGGCTGCGCCTGCTGCCGCTGCGCCTCTATTTCTTTGGCTTGCTCATCAGTGACCTTCATGTGTGTCCTTTCAGGACCTTATTCTAACTTTATTATTACCTCTTCACGACGTTCTTAGGCGTGACAAGCCGTACGTTTTGCCAACGGGTGGACAAAAAATGGATCTCCGGAATTTTTGGATTAACCCCCTCTGAGCAGCACCTCCGCGTGCTGGAGGGCCGTGGCGGTAATCTCCTCGCCGGCGAGCATGCGGGCAAGTTCTTCCACCCGCTCCTTGCCTTCCAGCTTCGTGACCATCACCTTCGTTTGTCCCTTGGCCACCTGCTTGCGCACCACCACGTGCTCCTCCGCGCGCGCGGCGATCTGCGGCAGGTGGGTGATGCAGAGCACCTGACGCGCCGCGCCGATCTCCTTGAGCTTCCGGCCAGCCACCTCCGCCACCTTTCCGCCGATCCCCGCATCGATCTCGTCAAACACCAGCGTGCCGACCCGGTCCACCCCCGCCAGCACCGACTTGATCGCGAGCATGATCCGTGACAACTCGCCGCCCGACGCGATCGCCTTGAGGGGCTTGGTGCCCTCCCCCACATTGGGGGCGAGCTCAAACTCCACCACATCAATGCCCTCCGCCGTGCATTCGCGCTGAGAGCATCTGACACCGAAATCGGCCTGCTCCATGACCAGCTCGCGCAATTGCCGGGCCACCTGACTTGCAAACTTCGTTGCGGCCCGCTGGCGGTCAGCCGAGAGCCGGGTCGCTTGGGAGGACAAGCCACGCCAGAGCTCCTCGAGCCTCGTCTTCAGTGCGGCCAGATTCTCCTCCGAGGAGGTCAGCTCTGCCGCTTCAGCCTGCGCCCGCTCCAAGTGGGCCAGAACGGCCTCAACCGTGTCGCCGTACTTGCGCTGAAGGCGGCTGATCACGTCCAGCCGCTCCTCGATGTCCTCCAGACGTTTCGGGTCAGCCTCCAGCTTCTCGAGCAGCTCGCGGAGCGCCGTGGCCTCATCCTGCACGGTGTCGCCAAGCCGCACCAGGGAGTCCAGGCCGGGTCCGACCCGGTCACGGTCGAACTCCACCACGCCCTTCAGGGCTGATGCCGCCCGGCCGATCAGCTCCCGCGCTCCGTCCTCACCCAGGAGGGACTCGTGGGCGTGTGCCAGCGCCTCGGTCAGCTTCTGGACATGGGCCAGCCGTAACTTTTCAGCAGCTAGCTTCTCCCCCTCTCCCGGTGCAAGGTGAACAGCGGTGATCTCATTGATCTGATAGTTCAAGAGGTCCAGGCGCTGCACCTTTTCCCGGCCCTGGGTGCTCAGCCGCTCCAACTCCTCCTGACGGGCCCTCCAAGCCCTGAACGCCTCCCGTACGCCGGCACGCTGCGGGAGCAACCCCCCGAACGCATCCAGGAATTCCAGATGCATGGCATCGTTCAGCAAAAGCTGGTGCTCATGCTGGCCATGCAGGTCTACCAACTGGTCGCCCAGTTTCTTGAGAAGCCCCAGCGGGACCGGGGAGCCATTGGCCGAACAGCGACTCTTGCCCGCCGCTGTGATCACCCGGCGCAGCAGGAGTTCATCCTCCATGAGCGGCACCTGAAGCGCGGTTAACTGGTCCTTCACCGCCGGGAGGTTCCTTAAATCAAACAAGGCTTCAACACAGGCTTCCTCGTACCCAGCGCGGATCATGTTGCGGTCCGCCCGCTCCCCCAACGCCAGGTTGAGCCCATCGATCAGGATAGATTTGCCGGCCCCGGTTTCCCCGGTGAGCACAATGAAGCCAACGCCGAACTCCAGAGAGAGCTCCTCAATGATGGCGACATTCTTGATGTGCAACTCTTTCAGCACGGTTTTTTCAATACAACAGCAAATCCAGCGTGGCGAGCTCTTCACTGCGCTCGAATTTCACCATGTACCCTTCCTCCGCCTCGGTCACATTCGTGCCGTTCAACTCCCATCGCCACTTCCCCAGATCAGGCTGCTGCGACAGGATCTTATATTCACCAGGCGGTACCTGCATGGCCCACACGCCCACCCGGTCAAACCGCGCTTCGTACGGCTGCCCTGCCTCGCCGACAAGCGTGAGCGCCACACGCTGCGGCAGCGCGGCACCGATGAGCAGCTCATCACCGCTCTCGCCCTTCACCCGGACCATGACATGGACGTTAATAAGATTAGGATTGGACACCGGGGCTGTCGGGGACGCCACTCCGGTTTCGGCCGGCCCGGGCACCGCTTGCCCTCCGGACAGTGGCACCAGGCTGTCGCGGTGAGCGAGGTATCGCATAACCGTCCAGCCAGCGAACACCATCCCCAGGATCCCAACGAGCACAATCCCCACGGTCCGGACGGCTGTCCTGGCCCGATCCGGATCAGGCGGGCGCTCCGGCCCGCCTGGCTCAGAGGTGCTCGAGGGCATGTTCATATTTGGCCAAGACCTCCTCCGGCTCCCCGGCCTGCA
>CAZPLZ010000168.1:0-7200 GCA_964587525.1 uncultured bacterium
TCCCCCCTTCGGGGGGAGAGGGCAGGGTGAGGGGGGCGAGTCTTCGAGGTCATGGTGACAGTTGCTGCTTGAGTTGCAGGGCCTTGGGGTTTTGAGGGTCCTGGCGCAGGAGTGTTTCGCACTCCGCCAGTGCTTCCTTGATCTTTCGTTGATGGAAGTAAGCGAATGCCATATTGAATCTCGCATCCTGGTGGCGTGGATTTAGGGCCAACACCCGACGGTAGGCCTCTATCGCCTTATCAAATTGTGACATCATGAACTGACTGTTTCCTAGGTTGTTGGCTGCCGCGGTCATCTCCGGATCCAGACGCAGCGCTTCCTGAAACGCGCTCACCGCTTTCGGGAAATTCCCTTCTTTGGCATAGGCGTTGCCCAGATCCATATGGAAGGCCGGGTCATGCCGCCGGGATGGCCGTTGTGCTTCCAGTTGGGCGGACGAGAGTTCGGCAGCTATCTCTAGAAAATCTTCTTCTGCGGCCACCCGATAGGACGCGTGCAGCGGCCTAAGTGTCCATACCGCCAGCGCCAGGCCCAGGGTGAGCGATGCAATCGTCGCCAGAGCTGGAATGTGGGAAGAGGAGAGGTCGTCTGCGGATCGAGTCCTCGAGTCCGGGTGAATGGAGAGGGGGGCGGATTGTTCGCGCGGTCGGCTGCACAGGACGCCGGCTAAGAGCCAGAAGGGTGCCGCCGTTGAGGCCAGCCGGAAGTTTCGATCCACGGCGATGTGTGTCAGCACGGCCACCAGGGCCCCGAGGACGGCCACCGCTCGCCTGTCCCCGGCGCGGCCCCACTGCGCAGCTTGCTTGATGATGCATGTCAGCAACCATATGAACAAGCCGAGACCGGCGATCCCAGATTCCACCGCCACGTGCAAGTACTCGCAGTGCGGATGCTCAGCGAAGGTGTTGTCGGCGCGCATGCGTTCAGCGAATGCCGGCGGAGCAAAGGACGGGTACTCTGCGGGAAAGGCTCCAAGCCCCCATCCGGTCAGTGGCTTCATTTTGATCATGCTGAGGGTTCCCTGCCATAACATGAGGCGGTCAGTCCGGCGGGTAAGGTGTTCGCGCGGGATCACGGCCACGAAGACCGCAAGGACCAGGGTGAACGCCAGGATGATCACCGCCTTTGGGAGTTTTGCGATGGTCCCGCGGACCTCTTGCCAGGAGGATGCGCAGATCAGAACGGCCGCCGTGCCGGCGGCTGCTCCCAGCCAGGCCCCCCGGCTGAAGGTCCAGTACAGGATCAGCGCTGTCATTGCGGCGCAGGCCCCCCAGATCTGCCGTCCGGTCCGGCTGGATGAGCTGACCGCCAGGCCGATCCATAATGGCAGCAGAAAAGCGGTGTGCGTTCCCAGAAACGATGGGTTGCCGAATGTGGAAAAAACCCGGATCTGTGAGTGCCAGCGTCTGAATTCCTCAATGGGGTCATAACCTAGCCGTTGGGCGAGGGCATACCCGCCTACGCAGGCGAACGTGAACAGCCAAATGGCAAACAGCCGGTCCATATCAGGACGGCGGCACGCCAGGCAGGCAGCCGCGGCGATAGCCAGGAACAAAACCTGGCGCACCAGTTCTTCCAGTGCGGCCGGCGAGTTCGAATTGCTCCATGATGCTGCCAGTGCGGCCAGCCACATGAGCAGGGGAAGCAGAATTGCAGGATGGTGAGGCCGGTCCCGGCTCATGAGCCAAGCCGATACCGCGGCGGCCAGTCCGATCAATGCCAGTGGTTGAGTGGCGAACAGCTTCAGATCCCGTCCCCCTTTGGCGATCAGCAGCGGCACCAGAAGAGCCAGCGCGAAGAGGCTGAGCCGGGCCATGGTCCTGCCGCCAAAGACAGTCCTTATGAAGAGCTGGGCCTGTAGCGGCCGGTTGAACAAAGTTTCCATGTTAATCTAAATCATCGCCATGATACCGTACGGCGCCGCCTGCTATCCCGAACACTGGCCGCATCCTAAATCCGGCAAGTGACCCCGCCTCGCCGGATGCCCCTGTACGCCACATGGTGGGGCTGGCCCATGTTCTGCACGTTAGGCGAGCAGACGGCACTGAGGCAGCGCGAGCCGGGGATCACATTTCCCCAGACGCTAACGGCGGATAGGGTTCACCGTTGGGTGGCGAAAGTCAGGGAAGTCACAGGGCAGAGGCAGTTCATTGTGACGCTGGACACGGGATGGTACAAGAAAGCCGGGGATTACCAGCAGGACCGGGACCGGTTCCACGGGAACCTGCGGGGATTCGTTGATGAGCTGCACGAGGAGGGATTGAAAGTGCTCTTCTGGTTCAGCCCGTTTCAGGTGGATCCAGATTCGGAGTTCGCCGAGGGCCATCCTAAAGCGCTCTTCTGGAAGGATGGGAAGCCGTTTCGTGATCTGGCCCATCCGGCTGCCCGGGCTCAGCTCAAGTTTGTGGTTTCCCGCGCCGTTTCCGCCGAGCCGGGCGGGTACAATGCCGACGGCTTGAAAGTGGATTTAGGGAGCCATCCCTCTCCCCTTGACCCTCTCCCGATGCAGTTAATCTACGAAGCTGCACACGGCTCCAAAGCTGATGCACTGGTCACTGGCATGAAGGCGGACCCTTCGCTCATGTCCTGGATGGATATGGTGCGGTTAGCGGACGGATCCAAGGATGACGCCGTGGCGCGTGCGGAAGAGACGTGCTCAGCCCTTCGTGCCATGGGTGGTGTACTCCTGGACACTTCCGTTCGACACACGTCACCTGAGAAAGCGCGGGAACACTGGATGCTCTCGGTCGCCTACGGCAAGCCAGGAACATATCATATTGAATGGTTTGATGGCCTTGGGGAGAAGCAGAATACCGCGAAGGTCTTGGCCGAGTCCGACCTGAGAAGGCTAGCCGCCGCCTGGGCGGTATACGCGCTCGCCCCGGTCCATCCTTCCATGCGCGTGTTCATTGACCCTGAGCAGGAACTGTATGGCCGGAAGTACGCGTTCGGCAATCTGCCAGGGTTCTGGGCCGCCCTGGCGCTCTCCCGCCGGTGCGTGGCCACCTATGCCCACAAGGAAGCCAGGGTCGCGGCGACGGATAATCACGAAGTGGTGGTCCCGCTGCCTCCCCGGATCACCGTCAAATCCGTATCTGCTGTGCTCCACACTGGTGAGGAGAAGCCGCACCGGTTTTCCGCTGGCCCAGACGGTGTTTGCATCACCGTCCCCGACGCCTCCGGCTCCATCCGCTACGTGCGTTTCACCTGGTGATGCCAAGCCCAAGCCGCGCGTTGCTCGCCATCCTCTTCCTGGTTTGTACCTCCCGGACGATGGCGACCGACATCACCTGGGTGGCCAAAGGCAAGATGCCGACCGCGAGGGTGTGGCTGGGCGTCGGTGTGGTGAATGGCAAGGTGTACGCCGTTGGGGGAAGCGACCGTCACCGGGTTCTTGCCATCGTGAGTGAATATGATCCGGCTAGCAATACGTGGACAACCAAAACTGACATGCCGACGGCGAGACGCGAGTTTGCTTTCAGCGTGGTGAATGGCAAAATGTACGCGATCGGCGGGGTGAGCAGCGACAGTGTGATGCTCCCGACCGTGGATGAATACGATCCGGCCAACGATACATGGACAGCCAAAGCGAGCATGCCGACGCCGAGGGCTGGTCCTGCTGCTGGCGTGGTGAATGGGAAAGTTTATGTGATGGGGGGATTCAATGGGGAGTTCCTTTCCACGGTGGAGGAGTATGATCCGGCCGGCGATACTTGGGCGGCCAAAGCGAACATGCCGACAGCACGGGTTGGTCCTGTTGCCAGCGTGGTGGATGGAATAATTTACGTGATTGGTGGAACCGGAAGCCCTGGAAGTGGTTCCATTATGGAGGCATATGATCCAGCCAGCGATACCTGGGTGGCCAAAGCCAGTATGGCCGCGGCCAGGAGGGGAGCGACCGCTGTGGTGCTGTATGGAAAAATTTATGTGATGGGGGGATTTAAAAGGCGTTTCCTCCCCACGGTGGAGGAATATGACCTGGCTAGCGACACATGGGCAGCCCTATCCAGCAGACCCACGTTGCGACATGGGGGCGCCGCAGGGGTCGTGGATGGCAAGATTTACGTGATGGGAGGAGAGGGCCCCAAAGGTTTTTTCTCTCTTGTTGAAGAAGGAGCATTCGCCCCTCATCCTTCTAAATAATGGAGCGGGCCAGCCGTAACCTTTTCGCATATATGAGTCTTTCTGAGAAAGATTAAGCTTCCGCAATTAGACAGCCAGGAGGAATGTTGCTAGAGCAGCCAGGAGTGTGGCGAGATTGAGGGCTACAGAAATGCCGTGGGCGAAGCCGAACCGGGTTTTCAGTTGTGGTGATTCAGCAACGGCCAGTTGGGCCTTCAAGTCATGGATGAAAGGGAGAAGGATGTAGGCGGAAATAAGCAACAGCACATTCATGGTCACCAGGAGTGCCAGCCGGGTCCCGGCATGGGGCATGTGGGGGACCCGGCTGTGTTCCACCCACCAGCAGGCCAGCGCTGTGAGGCCAAGCACCAAACCTACGTGGTAGTAAATCGGGAAAATTTCCCCAACGAGTTTTCCGGCTTGGTCCCGCTGCAAAACTCGAAAGGCCGCCGGGGCAAGCACAAACGAGAAGAAGGCGGACATACCCACCCAGGCGGCGAGACAGAGCAAACCGATATGACGGGCGATCATGCGTGCATTCAGGGTTCGGGATTAACTAAGGAACAGTTTACTCATAGCTGCATTGTAGCGCCTCGTGATTCGATGTGGCAATCACTTTTCGTGTACTCATTGACATCAAGATGCTTATATTAGTATGTTTTGATGTATGAGAAGGACAACGATCACCATTGAGGACGGGCTCTTTACGGCGCTCCGGCAGCGCGCGGCCAGGGAGAACCGGTCCCTCAAGGACCTCCTCAACGCGTTGCTGAGGGAGGCGCTTGCTCCCAGGAAGGCCGCCCGGTATCGTTGTGACTGGCGAGTGGTGAAGGGCAGGGGGCTTCAGCCCGGGGTGAATTTGCAGGACCGCGAGGCCCTCTGGGACCGTATGGAAGGCCGCTGATCCGCGCCCTCGACACCAACATTCTCGTTTACGCGCACCGGGCGGATTCGCCCCACCACGACAAAGGACGCGACCTCGTCGTGGGTCTGGCCGAGGGGAAAGAGCCGTGGGCTATCCCGTGGCCCTGCGTGTACGAGTTCCTGCGGATTGTTACCCATCCGAGGATTTTTCGCGATCCGAGCCCCCTGAGGGACGCCATCCATGATCTCAAGACCCTTCTGGCGTCACCGACCCTCCACTGCTTGGGAGAAACGCCTCGACACGGCGAGATTCTTGCGGAGGTCCTTGCGGAAACTTCCGTTGCGGGCAATCTCATGCACGACTTGCACATCGCGGTGCTGCTTCGTGAGCACGGCGTGACGGAACTGCTGACTGCGGACACCGATTTTCACCGATTCAAGGGCTTCCGGGTTACCAACCCCTTGTAAGTGCAGTCAGATATATTAAATCCCTTGCCGAAAGTTACCGCCGCCGCCCTCCGAAAAACTGGCAGGGAGTCATCGAACTCACAGAGAAATAAGGTGCCTTAAGGTCTTAGCGACAGCGAAGGGATATAGACACTTTTCCATGTGCGGCGCCACCATACCCCAGGCTGGCCGTCAGCCAATCTGGTGAACCGATAGTCATAGACGGTGGCGCGTATATATTTCGGGGGTGAATCGGGAAACGGGTTGAATTTCAGCAGGCGTAAAACATAAGGGTTTCCCTGCAGCAACCGGGCACAGAAGTTTATAAACCAAGGGTTTTCCTGGGCGGTACCAAGCGCGGCGAACCACATCTGCCAGTCCAGCCGGGGCTGGTGGGGGGCGACGAATGCCGGGGGGCGGTTGAGGTCTCCAGGTTTGTATTTGAATTCGTAGGTCCGCCAAATATTCCCGTCGAGGCTGCCTTCCACGATGATTTCTGGCCGGGAAGTGGTCATCACCGAGAACAAGCCGTAGCCATTGACGATCCTCAGCGGCGAGAGGGAATGATACACGCTCAAGAACGATGCTGGCCAGGGGATGCGCAGGCGGAACAAGCCTGAAAACTGCACAACGCTGAGCAGCAGAACGATGGCGACGATCGGGCTGGTGATCCAGAGTGGCCAGTTCGCTGCCGGTTGAGCACCGCTGTCAGCCGGGAAGATCCACCGGCGGATTCCCCGCGGCCAGTGGTCATCCTCCAGAAGGGTAAGGCACAGGGCCACCGTTAATAAATTGAAAAAGCAGTAGTTGCCGGTGGCGGCGATGAGCAGTTGAAAGCCCGTCAACACGAAGAAGGCGATCAAACGGAGCCGGCGGATTGTGAAGATCAGGAACGGGGTCAGCAGTTCGATTCCGAACATGACCAGGCACGAAAACTTGTGAAACCAGTCCGGAAGCTGGTGCATGTACCAGCCGATCCAGGTGGGGAGCGGCTGGGTCTCGTAGTGAACGGTGAGGGCGGTCAGGGTCCGCCAGGTCGGGTCGCTGCTTGCGAGTTTAACCATGCCGGAAGCGAGCATGAGGCGGAACAGCAGCCAGAGGAGCATCCACCGCATGAGGCGTGAGGAAAACGTTTCCTTAAGCAGAGGAGCGCGCAGGCTTAAGGGGGCATAGAACGCCGCCAGGAACCCGGTTTCCAGAAGAAGGATATCCCACTGGAATCCCAGAAATGTCTGGCCGGCTACCTGCAGGGAGAGATAGCACAGCCAGGCCGCAGCGAGCGCTGGGGCCTGGGCGAAGCCGAGGACGGCCAGCAGGGAAGCCGCCACGCCAACGGCGCAGAGGACGTGCAGGAAGCCGTCGGAAGAGCTGAGCCAGCAGAGGGTAGGCAGAATCCGCCAGGCATCTGCCCCAAGTTGCTCCCGTGCGGCATTGAGGTAGTCCCGAACCGGCAGGATGCCGTGGCTGCTGATCAGCCCATCAAGTTGGCCCCAGAGAGATAGAAAGGCGATGCCATAGGTAACCCCGATAAGCCGCAGAAACACCCAACGGGAGATCAACCTCCCTCACCCGTGGTTACGAAGCGCGGGCCCCTCCGCTCAAGAGGAGTCCGGCGGCACCCACAATGCCCGCGCTATTGCCCATGGCGGCTGGAACGACCTTGACCTGTTCGTTGGCTGGAGGTAACGCCCGCCGCTTCACTTCTTCCCGGACCGCTTGAAACAGGACCTCACCTGCTGCGGCGACACCTCCGCCCAAGATGACAAT
>CAZPLZ010000169.1:0-7125 GCA_964587525.1 uncultured bacterium
TCGGCCAGCGCCAGCAAGCGGCCTAAGAACAGGAACGCCATAGCAATCACACTGTGCATTAGCCGTGCAGGATCGTCACGTCGCCCGCCAGCAGCCGGTCTACGGTACCCGCGGGCGAGCGCAGCAGCAACGCCCCATCGGAATCCACCCCCATCACTGTTCCTTCGCGCACTTGAGATAAGTGTGAAACGCGCACGATCTGCCCAATTTGATGCGTGAGCGCACGCCATTCGTCCACCAGCGATGCGGTACTCCCCTCCATCCGCAGCTCAGCGTAACGCCGGTCCATTTCCTCGAGCACCCGTCGGAGCAGCGGCGCGCGGGCCACCGGCCGGCCCAAAATCTCCCGCAGCGATGTGGCGGTCGCCCGCAACGGCTCTGGAAAGTCTCGGGGCATGAAATTCACATTGAGCCCGACACCCAGCACGACATGGCGGATCAGGTCGAATTCCGCGGTAAGCTCTACCAGCACACCGCCAAGTTTCTTTTTCCCCAGGACCAAATCGTTGGGCCACCTCAAGACGACCGGAACATGCAACAGTGCCCGGATCGCCCGCGCTGCCGCCACCGCGCCCAGAAACGTGAGCACCTGCGCGCCGGACACGGGCAGGGGCGGGCGCAAAATGGAGGAAAACCACAGACCCATCTCCGGAGGCGAATGCCAGCGGCGACCGAGCCGGCCACGGCCGCCCCACTGAGTCTCGGCTGTGACCACGCAGCCGTCCGGGCAGCCTCGCGCAGCGAGATAGAGGCCAATATCGTTTGTGGAAGAGGCTCGCCGGAAACTGATCAGTGAGGAGCCCAGCACACTGGCCCGCAGGCCATCCTGGATGATCCGCGGCAGCAGCACATCTGGCACGCCCCGCAGGCGGTACCCAGTCCGCCGGGAGGCTTCAATCGTGTAGCCTTCTCGCTTGAGCTGACGCACCGCTTTCCACACTGCGGTGCGGGAAACCTTCAGCTTGCGGCAGATGCGCTCGCCGGAAACGAACTTGTGTCCTGCCGCCTGAAGCAGCCTGGCCACCGAGTCGGCGGTTTCCCCTTCCCCCCAGCGCTGCCCAAACCTGGACGGAATTGAGACTTTAGATGGCAGGCCCTTGGGGTGCATGACCGACTGATTGTACCTGCTGACCGGCTTGAGACTGCTAAAGGCTGAGGGTAATTCCTCCGGTAATGGTCAAAAGCTCGTAGTTATAAGGAATGAACTGTTCAAACCGCGTGTTGGACCGGGCCACCCGGCCGTACACCCCGGTGGCCAGGCTGAACTCTTTGGTGAGGGGATACCACCCGGTCAGGCCCAGGGAATACTCCTGCTCGTGCTGTTTATTGTTCTTGAACACCCCGTCGCCCTCCTGAGCAAGCCGGTGCGAGAAAAAACGCCCCAGGACACCGGCAGACATGCGCACGCGCGGCTTAAGCTCCCGCTCGAAGGGCAGCACCCAGGTGACAAAGGGAGTCATCGCCACGCTGTAATGCTGATAGAACCTGGGCATAAAGGGAGTGACGGGCTGATCGGCGTCATAGCGGGAATCATTCGAAGCGAAAAACAAATTTCGGATTCCGACGCCGTACTGCCAGCTTCGAGAGTGCACCACCAGCAACCTTCCGTTGAGCTGATGGATGTGATCCAGCCGTTTCGTGTCGGAGATCTCCCCCTGACTCGTGCGCAGGAAACGGTCTTCATAAAACGCCAGTGCCGCCGAGTAGCCGGCATTTAACCTCATCCTCGGCGTGAGCCACCAGGTGGCATCCGACCCTAATTCGTAGGCCAGATAATCCTTCGGCTTCTTCTCCTTGGTGGCAAGCGCCGCCGCCGCAGCCGGGTCTTCCTGAATGAGGAATTTCTGGTTCTCCGCCGCCAGCGATTCGAAATTCGGGTACCGCCGCTGGTACACCTTGAAACTAGCCGACAGCGGCGCCCGGTGCCCGTGCTGAACTCTCCCGTACGTGAGCGCACCCCGGCCACCCAGGTCGTAATAATCGTACAGTCCGTTGCCTAATTTCTCGTCCCGGGTTTCCTGATTCAGCGCGTAGGTACCTTCAAAGGAGAGCTTAGCGCTGAACGACTCCGATAGCCCCTGTTTGAATCCAAGCGACCCGGCATGGACCTGCCGCACCTGAAACAGGGCTGACTCCTCGACCAGCCGGTCATAGAGGAACCCGTTGAACGTGTAAATCGGGAGGAGGGACCTCTGCCCGGTGAACTGGATCGCCGGAAGGACAAAGACACTTCCCACTGCGCCGCTGGTACCCTGGCCATGCCGAATCCGCGTATATCCCCCTCGCAGGTCCGCGTCCAGCACCGTCACCACCTTGGTCTCGGCCAGCGCCCCGCCGCCGGTAGCCCAGAGCACTAGCCCGGCGGCGGTTGCCGCGATTCCCGGCGTCATACGCATGTTTTAGAAAGTTTCAGGAGTTCCAGTGGAGTCTTTAGGGCTCTCCTCTTCTTCAAAGAAAAAGTGAGGAACCACCACCAAGTCAATCATGCGTCCGTCGAACTCTGTGGCCGCGAACTCCATCTCAACATTGATCTGATCGATAAGAGTTTCAAGACTTCCCTCACTTTCAGCGCGGGTAAAGATCTCCTCGGGCTGCAGCACGTGGCCCTCGTTATCAATAAGGTAGCCAGCCATGGCCAGCTCCGTCCCGTCGCCATACTGAACATGGTGGACGAACCCGCCGGCCTCGTTGCGGCTGAACCCGACGTTTCCACTGCCAAAATTGAGATTGCCGAAATCGGGCGGACCACCAACTGGGTCATACGGATACAGCGTCTGGCCGGTCGGGTCCGGAGCCATGTTGTCCCACACTGAATAATTGGCATACAACGGATCGGAACACAGAGCACAGGCCGCCTGCGGGTCAGCGCCGGCATACCATCCCCCCTTGATCATGCCCCTTGCGTTGTATAGGAAGTGCTCCTTGGGAACCATCCCGCCTTCCGCCGTACCGACCCACATCCTCTCAGCCCATGACTGTGCCCAGTATTCTACTGGTCCCGTCAGCGTCTGATTCTGTACCAGGAAGGGTTCCCCATCCAGTTTCCCCTCGATGCCAGGAAGGGGCTCCCCCGTGGTGGGATCTGTGTCTAGAAAGTCGACAACATGCTGGATGTAGTCTCCATGGGGGTTGACAACCTTGTCATGCTCTTCTGCCACCCAGTACTCCGGCATCCGGGTGGGGTCATCAAAGGCCACACCATCCAGGCTGCGCCGGATATCTTCGAAGTTTTCCGGAAGAGGCTTATTGAACACCACGCTGTTCTGCATGTAGGTAACCCCCGCACTGGGCCCGTCCTGGCGCTCATTGAGCACCACGTGCTGGATCACGTGGTGGTGGGGCCGGAAGACGTGCTCGGCCACGCGCACCCGGAACCCGTGCCGGTCCATCAGCACCTTGCCGAACTGGATATCCGCGAGGCGCTCAATCCTATCCTGCTGTTCGGCGATCTCGCGGGACTCCGCGAACTCGGCCACCTCCTCCCGCAGCTCCTGCAGCTCCTCAGCGGCTGCCTCGGAGACCCGAGCTGCCACCTTTTTCTTCAGCTCGAACACCCGCTGCAACTTCTCGAATCTGGCGGCGTCCACCGGGTGCGGCTCGGTCAGGGTGCCATCCCTCCGGATCTCCGCACCCATCCCCTCCCCGATCAGCACCGAGCGCTTCTCGGCCAGATCGGAGAGCAACACCTCGTGGATGCCCGCATCTCCCTCATCGAAGACCGCCACCGCAGAGCCGTCAAAGGTGAAGTCCGTCCCCTTCACCGCCGCCACCGCGGAGGCGGACCGGATCTTGAACGTTGACCCCTTGGTGAGCGGCCGGACGATGGCCCGGACCCATCCCTTCCACAGGCGTGTCACGGTCGCGCTGAAACCGGTCAGGGCAGCAGGTTTCATCTCCGTAATCTCAAGCGTCGTCTTCCGGTGCAGCCGGATCCGGCTCCCGTTGGCAAAGACCACCTCGGCCCGGCCCCGGCGAGTCCGGATGCGGTCGCCCTGATACAACACCATGGATTCCGTCGCCGGTATCCACACCGGCGAATTCGCCCTTGCCACTTGCACCTTGCCGGTGACCACAGACAAGCTCGCCGTGGGCGCGATACCGGCCCAGGCTGGCAGGGTTGCCAACAACAGGACAGCAGCGAATATCCCCCTTGCGATGTTCATGATTGATACCTCCTTGGTTGCTTTCGCTCCCATGTCAATTCCTGATCTCATCCTACCGGACTCCCCCATTTGGTCTGTGTCGGATATCACTGCTTTTTTGTGCGCTCAGTCACAATTGACCTGGCTGGGTAAGAGCTGCTGGCAATTTCAAAAATCCGCAAATACGCTCATAGACGGGGGCCGGGGCAAGCCCGTAACGCTCCTTGAGCTGCTTGAGGGAGCCGTGCTCTATGAAGGCGTCCGGGAGAGCGATGTTCAGCACCGGGCACCGAACGTCCCGGGCGGCCAGCAGTTCCAGCACCGCGCTGCCGAACCCCCCCATCTTCACGTGCTCCTCCAGCGTCACAATCCGCCCGCAGCGGGTCCCCAGTCCTGCGATCAGCTCCTCATCCAATGGCTTCACAAACCGCGCGTCCGCCACGGCGGCTTGGATGCCGCACTCGGTGGCGAGCCGGTCAGCAACCTCTTTGGCGCAAGCGAGCATGGTGCCCACGGAGATGAGCGCGACGTCAGCGCCCTCACGCACCAGCCGGCCCCGTCCCAGCGGCACCGGCCCCGGCACCGTGTCCACAGCGACCCCCACAACCTCACCGCGCGGGTAGCGCAGGGAGCAAGGCTGGTTGAGCTTGAGCGCCGTCACCATCATCTTGGTCATCTCGTTTTCATCGGCCGGCGCCATCACCACCATGTTCGGCAGATGCCGCAGGTAGGCAAAATCGAACACGCCGTGATGCGTCGGTCCATCCTCCCCCACCAGCCCTCCCCGGTCGATCGTGATCACCACCGGAAGATTTTGCAGGCACACATCGTGCAAAACCTGGTCGTACGCCCGCTGTAGGAACGTGGAGTACATGGCCACGAAAGGCTTGTGGCCGGCCGCGGCCATGCCGGCGGCGAAGGTCATCGCATGTTCCTCCGCGATCCCTACGTCAAAGATGCGGTCAGGAAATTCATCATGGAATTTCTTGAGCTTGGTCCCCTCCAGCATAGCCGCCGTGACAGCCACGACCCGCTTGTCCTCCCTAGCAAGCTTCAAAAGCATCTGCGTGTAGATGTCAGAATACGTCGGCAGCTTCGCCTTGGATGGGTGGATCTTTCCGCTCGCCACGTCAAACGCCGGGGGCGCGTAGTAGCGGACCGAATCTGCCTCGGCCGCGGCGTAGCCCTTGCCCTTCCTGGTCACCGCATGGACGAGCGTGGGGCCTTTCAGCTTCTTGACTTGCTTGAACACCTGGATCATCTGCTCCAGATCGTTGCCATCGAACGGACCCAGGTACCGGAACCCCAGTTCCTCAAAGAGCACACCCGGCCCCCAGAATCCTTTGATCTCTTCCTCGAGGTGTTTGACCAGGTGCGCAAGCGGCCGGCCAACCTTCCAAAACCGATTGAGGAACAGCTGGACCCGCTCGCGTAACTGGCTGTAAAACGCCCCCGTCATAATCCGGCTCAGGTAGGCTGACATGGCGCCGACAGTCTTCGAGATCGCCATCTCGTTGTCGTTGAGCACCACGATCAGATCCGGCTTTAAGTGGCCGATGTGGTTCACCGCCTCCATGGCCATACCGTTGGGCAGCGAGCCATCCCCCACCACAGTCACAATCTTGTAATCCTCGCCCTTGAGGTCGCGCGCGACCGCCATCCCGACCGCAGACGACAGCGCAGTGCCGGCATGGCCGGTTTGGAACCAGTCGTGCGGACTCTCACTCTGCTTCGGGAACCCCGAGACGCCGCCGAGCTTGCGCAGGGTCTTGAAAGCCTCCCGCCGGCCGGTGATGAGCTTGTGCGGGTAGCACTGGTGGCCCACATCCCAGAGGATCCTGTCACGGGGGCTCTCAAACACATAGTGGAGGGCCAAGGTCAGTTCCACCACGCCCAGGTTGGAGGAGAGGTGGCCCTGATTGGTTGCGACTGTCTTCAAGATGGTCTCCCGGATCTCCTGGGCAAGCTTCCTCATCTCACCCTTACTCAGCCGCAGCAGGTCAGCCGGCTGGTTGACCCGATCCAGAATGCTCATGAGTGCAGAATGCTCCCCCACTCCCTAACCCTCTCTCCCTTAAGGGAGAAGGGGAAGTCAGTGAGTTCTACTGAGGACATAGTCTGCCAGCTCGCCGAGGCGCTGCGTTCGTCCGTTGAGCTCCGCTAAGGCCCCGCACGCTTCGCTGAGCAGGGTTTTAGCCCGCGCCTTGGTCCGGTCTAGCCCTATCACCGAAGGATAGGTAGCTTTTTTGTTTTTAGCGTCCGATCCTGTCGCCTTCCCCATCAGTGAAGTGTTTCCCTCCACATTCAGAATGTCATCCGCGATCTGGAAGAGCAGTCCCAGACGCTCGCCGTAGCTGGCCAGTTGCTTACGCACCTTCGGCTGCGCTCCGGCCAGCACGGCGCCAGCAAGCACCGAAGCTTTGATGAGCGCCCCTGTTTTCTTCCGGTGGATGAACAACACCTCTTCCTCCACGACATCTCGTCCTTCGGCCATCCAGTCCGCAGCTTGCCCGCCCACCATGCCCAGCGAGCTGACCGCTTCGGCGATAAGGCAGGTTACCTCCGCCACCGCAGCGGGCTGCACACCTTCCACCTGCGCGTTCTCCCCAATCAGCCGGAACGCGTGCGCGAACAGGGCGTCTCCCGCCAGCACGGCCAGGGTTTCCCCGAACACCTTGTGGTTGGTCGGCTTGCCGCGGCGCAGATCGTCGTTGTCCATGCAAGGCAAATCATCATGAATCAGGGAATACGTGTGCAAAAGCTCCAGCGCACACGCGGTAGGCATGACTTGGGCTGCGGTGGCCCCGCATGCTTCAGCGGAGGCGATGGCGAGAATCGGGCGCACCCGCTTTCCCCCCGCGAACACGCTATACGCCATCGCCTCATGCAACTGCGATGGCGGCTCAGCCCGGGACGGCAGGTATTGATACAGCGCCTCCTCGACGGCGAGCCGTTTGGACTCCAGATAGGTTTCTAGGTTCAC
>CAZPLZ010000170.1:0-7088 GCA_964587525.1 uncultured bacterium
GATCGTGGACGTGCCTGTGAAGTCTCTCGTCAGGGATGTGCCGTTGTCTCCGCTTCCACGTCCAAAGCGCTTCGGATTGACCCGTCGCTCCCGTGCCCGAGTGCCGGCGCCGATACCGGAACTTGGGGATCCCGCCCGGGCGCTGCGACGTCTCCTCTCATGGCCTTCGCTGGGATCTAAGCGCCCGGTGTGGCAGCAGTACGACCATATGGTCAGGACGAACACCGTACTCCTGCCGGGCTCGGATGCCGCGGTCCTGCGGTTGAAGGGAACCTCCAAGTTGATCGCGTTCTCGGTGGATGGCCCCGGACGTCTCTGCGCCGCCGATCCACGCCGGGGAGGGCAATTGGCCATCGCGGAAGCGGCGCGCAACGTAGCCTGCGCTGGTGCTCGCCCGGTGGCCTTCACCAACGGCCTCAATTTTCCTGATCCCGACCGGCGTGGGAACCTCTGGCAGTTCGCCGAGGTGGTTCGTGGCATCGCCCTAGGGGCCCGTAAGCTGAGGGTCCCGGTGGTATCCGGCAATGTGAGTTTCTACAATGAACGAAAGGGACAGGGCATTGATCCAACGCCGATCGTGGGAATGCTGGGTGTGCTTGACGGCTGGCGGCCGGTGTCGCAATGGTTCAGGCGGGAAGGTGACCTGGTCGTCTGGTTAGGTCCCACGCGCGGCACGCTTTCAGCAAGCGCGTACCAGGTGGTCATGACGCGTGAGAGCAGTGGCGCTCCTAAGCCAGTCTCATGGCGGGTGGAGCTGGGCGTGCAGCGCTGCCTGATCAAAGCCGCAGCGGAGGGGCTGCTCAGCTCCGCCCATGACTGTGCGGATGGCGGATTTCTGGTCGCACTCGCAGAGTGTTGCGTCTCCTCCGCTGATGTGGGTGAGCAGGTGAAGGGCTGTGAAGTCGGTCTCAACGGTTTTGCCGGAGATATTAAGGAAATTTTCTTTGGTGAAGCGCCGTCGCGGGTGCTGGTGAGTCTGCCCGAAGCTTCGCTCGGCGCCTTCGGCCGGCTGGCCGGGACGCTTCCGTGGCGGGTTATCGGACGGGTGGTGCCTGAGGTCTTAACGGTGCAGGTGGGAGGGAAGGAGCGCCTCCGGCTGGCTGTGCCGCAGTTGGCAGAGGCTCGCGAACGGCCACTGGCGTCACTTTTTAGGTGATATAATAACACTACATGTTGATTGATCTCACAGCCGACAGGCCCAAAGAAGAGTGCGGCGTCTGCGGGGTGTTCGGAAACTCTGAAGCCTCCAATCTGGTGTATCTCGGCCTTTACGCGCTGCAGCACCGCGGGCAGGAGGCGGCGGGGATCGTGGCCTCGGATGCCGGTCAGGTGTCCAGCCATAAGGCCCAGGGGCTGGTGGCGGATGTTTTTAAGAAGGATATCCTGGAGTCCCTCCCGGGCAGTCTGGCCATCGGTCACGTGCGGTACTCGACCACCGGTGCCAGCTCCCTGTGTAACGCGCAGCCGTTCACCGGCAGGCGTGCCGAGGGGGGCTGGATCGCGGTTGGCCATAACGGCAATCTGGTCAACGCCAGCGCGCTTCGCTCATCTCTAGAGGGGCAGGGGGTTTCGTTCGAGAGCTCATCCGACAGTGAGATTATCATGCACTTAATCCGGATCTCTAACGCTCCGACGCTTGCCGATCAGGTGGTTGAGGGACTGAAACCGCTGAAGGGTGCGTTCTCGCTGGTCGCCATGAGCGAGAAAGCCCTGGTGGCGGCCCGCGACCCGTACGGATTCCGGCCGCTGTGCCTGGGCCGCCTGAAGGGGAATGGCTATGCGGTTGCTTCCGAAAGCTGCGCGTTTGATTTGATCGATGCCGAATATTTACGGGACATCGAGCCAGGCGAAGTGCTGGTGATCGATTCCTCGGGCCTGCGCTCGTTGCGCCCTCTGAAATCCGAGCGGACCGCCATGTGCATCTTTGAATTCATCTACTTCTCCCGCCCCGATTCCATCATCTTTAACATGCCGGTGCAGGTCGTCCGTAAGGAGCTGGGTCGTCAGCTCGCGTGGGAAGCGCCTGCCCCGGGCGAGGTCGTGGTGCCGGTGCCTGACTCCGGTAACGTCGCGGCGCTTGGCTATGCGGAGTTTTCGCGGATACCGTATGAGTTGGGCCTGACCCGGAACCATTACGTGGGACGCACCTTCATCGAGCCGACCCAGCCCATCCGAGACTTTGGTACCAAGGTGAAGTTGAATCCGGTCAAGTCCGCGATTGCTGGCAAGCGCGTGGTGCTGGTGGATGACTCCATCGTGCGCGGCACCACGCTCAAGAAGATCACAAAAATGCTGCGTGAGTCTGGGGCGAAAGAGATCCATGTGCGCATTTCCTCGCCCCCGCACCGGTCCGCATGCTACTACGGGATCGATTTTCCAACCAGAGATGAGCTGATCGCCGCCACGCACACCAAAGAGGAGGTGCGACGATATTTAAAGGTGGACAGCCTGGAATATATCTCCCTGGAAGGGTTGCTCAAAGCCGTACACAATGTCAACGCAGGATTCTGCCTGGCGTGCTTTGACGGACGCTACCCGGTGTCCTTCGATCAGACCCCGACTAAAGACGCCCTCGAAATGAAAGTGGAAGCTGTCCAAGGCCATTAGATGTTTGGCAACGTTGGCTTCCCCGAGCTGTTTATCATCCTGGCCATCGCCCTGCTGCTCTTTGGGGCAGGGAAGCTGCCCGAGGTGGGGCGTGGGGTGGGGAAGGCCTTCCGGGAGTTCAAGAACGCGGTGATGGGCTCCGAGGACACCGAACCTGGTTCCCGCCGGGGCTCCAAGAAACCCCGGTAATCTTAAGCCGCGCCCCCGGGCACGAGGACTCGCGCCATCCGCGCGCATGACCTTTGTGGGGCATCTGACAGAACTCCGGCGCAGGATCCTCATCTGCCTTGGGGTCTGGCTTGCCGGATGCGCGGTGTGCTGGCCGTACGCCACCCCGGCCTTGGAATGGCTCCTTCAGCCGCTGGGGCGGCCGGCGATCTTTCTGGGTCCGGCCGAGGGTTTTCTGGTGACCTTCAAGGTAGCCCTGGGCGGTGGCGCAGCGCTGGCATCACCTGTCATCCTCTGGCAGGTGCTGGCGTTCTGCCTGCCGGCCCTGAAGAGGTGGGAGCGGCGGGCCGTCGGGCTGTTGCTCATGTCGGGAACGCTCGCGTTCGCGTCCGGGGCTTGGTTCGGCTGGCGGGTGATCCTGCCCGTCATAATGAGGTTTTTCATGAGCTACAACTCGGAGTTGTTGCAGGCGCAGGTGACCGCAAACAGCTATCTCAGTTTTGTTCTGTTTCTGCTCCTTGGCGCCGGCCTGGCATTCGAGTTTCCCATCGTCACCGCCGGGCTGTCATGGGCCCGATTGGTCACGGCGCGGGCCCTGCTCCGTCACTGGCGGCCGGCCATCCTAGGTTGTTTCGTGGGTGGCGCGATCCTGACACCCGCTGACGCGTTTAGCATGCTGCTCGTGGCCCCGATCCTGGTCGTCCTGTATTTCGCTGGGGTGGGGACCGCGGCGCTTACTGGAAAGTGACGAGATGAATTGGGAATTGCGCAAGGTGGTCATTCCTGCCGCTGGGTTGGGCACCCGGTTTCTGCCGGCCACCAAGGCTCAGCCCAAAGAGATGCTGCCCGTTTTCGACAAACCGGCTATCCAGTATGTGGTGGAGGAGGCGGTCGCGTCGGGGGTGCGCGAGGTCATTATGATCACTCGCAGAAACAAGCAGGCGATTGAAAATCATTTTGACAAATCCCTGGAGCTGGAGCAGTTTCTGCGTACGCACGGCCTTACGGCGCAACTCAGGCAGGTCGAGGATATCAGTAAGCTGGCCAACCTGAGGTGCGTCCGCCAGAGAGAGCCGCTGGGGCTCGGGCATGCCGTGCTCTGCGCCAAGCCGCTTGTGGGTGAGGAACCGTTCGCCGTGCAGCTTCCCGATGACCTGATTGATTCCCGTGTACCCGTTGTCCGTCAGCTCTGGGACGTGCACCGGCGGTACGGCGGGTCAGTTATCGCGGTCATGGAGGTGCCCCGCAGTCAGGTGTCTGCGTACGGTATTGTGGCGGGAACGTGGATCAGCTCATGCGTGATGCGAGTGCAAGAGATGATAGAAAAACCCTCTCCGGCAAAGTCCCCTTCCCGGTATGGCATCGTGGGGCGGTACCTGCTCTCCCCTCGGATATTTAGTTTGCTGTCACGCACCCGCAGGGGCGCAAAGGGCGAGATTCAGCTCACCGACGCGCTTCGGATGCTTGCAAGGGAGGAAAAGGTCTTCGCCTTAAAGTTCAAGGGGATCCGTTATGACGTGGGGACCAAGCTGGGCTACATGGAAGCCTCATTGGCCTACGCGCTGAAAGACCGCGCGGTGGGGCGTAAGCTCAGGAGGTTGTTGAAGCGTCCTTGAAAATATTCGTTAGGAGTTCGCGATCGGTGTCTGTGATCTTTCTGATTCTCAATCCGGCTGCGAAGCGGCCGAAGAAATTCATGGCGTTCCGGCGCGTCCATGCCACCTCCGCCTGAACCTGGATCGGATGCCCGTCGGTCGGGGCGCTCAGGGTGATTTCGAGCTGGGTTCCTGCCGTTAGATCCGTCTCGCTATTGATGAGGATGCCTTCCTGGCTGAAGTTGATCGTCTTGGCTGAAAATTCGGTTCCCACCGGTGCCTGGTAACTGGAGTGTGCGGAGGCTCGCGTCCCCATGATTTTGCACTTCACCTCCACGACCGTGGTGGTTCGGAGGGCCTTGCGTTTCTCTTCGTGACGTTCCATCAGTTTCGTCCTGGGTATATAACCATAAGTTACACCCTAGATCAACCCACTTCTCCTTGTAGGAAATTTCCCCTCCCCCCTTGAGAATAGCACAGTATGTTTGTGGGGGGGTAGTTGTCAATTGACTGACCCGTGGAGAGCGATCATTATGACCATTGGGTCTGAGCTGACCACGGGGCAGATCGCGGATACCAACGCGCAGTGGGCGGCGGAGAAGCTGACCCGGCTGGGCATTGAGGTTGTGCTGCACCTGTCGGTGGACGACGAGCCCTCCGCGATCACGGATGCCCTTTCGCTGGCGCGCATGCGGGGCCAGTTGACGTGGATCACCGGTGGACTGGGGCCGACGCTGGACGATATCACGGTGGAAACGGTGGCGAAGGCGCTAGGCCGTCAGCTCGTTGAGGATCCGGGAACCGTGGAGCGGGTGAGACGTTTGTACGCGAGCCGGGGCAGAGAGCTTCCGCCCTCTTCCCTGCGCCAGACGCTGGTTCCGGAGGGTGCGGAAGCTTTCGCCAACCCGGTTGGCAGTGCGCCAGGTCTTTGGATCGAACAGGATGGGATCACGCTTGTCATTCTGCCCGGGGTACCGGCCGAGATGAAGGCGCTTGCGGAGCAGTTTATCCTGCCCAGGCTTTCCGGCCGTGGCCGGGCGGTCGCCAGCCGCATCTACCGGGTGGCCGGTCAACCCGAATCGGCGGTCAATGAAAGCCTCCGCGATCTCTGGCAGGGCTTGCGGAGGGGCGAACGGTTCGCACTGCAGGTCGAGGGCGGGGAAGTCCGTCTCCGGGTGTTGGTGACGGGTGAAGAGACCAAGGCCTGTACCCTGAGACTGGAAGAGCTGGATCACGAGATCCGGGCTCGGCTGAGTGAGCATCTGTTCGCCGTGGATCAGATGAGCCTGGAGGAGCACGTTGTCGGCCTGCTCAGAAAACGGCAGGACACTTTGGCGGTGGCTGAATCAGTGACCGGTGGGCTGATCACCGGGCGGCTTACGGCGGTGCCGGGCGCATCAGAAGTCTTACGCGGTGGCTGGATCGTCTATCAGGACTCGACCAAAGCTGGATGGCTCGGCATAAGCCAGGCGCTCATCAACGCGCATGGCCCGGTCAGTTCCAAGGTTGCTCTTGCGATGGCGGAGGCGGCCCGGACACGGTCAGGCGCCTCGATTGGACTGTCCACGACCGGCTGGGCCGGTCCAGGCGGCGGTACGCCTCAGGACCCCGTGGGGACTGTGTACATCGGGCTGGCGACAGTCGCGGGGACGATGGGGTCCAGGCACCAGTACCGTGGCATCCGCCAGATCGTGCGGGGGTACGCAGCCACCACGGCGTTGGATCTGCTGCGCCGCACCCTTGAGTTATGACCTCGCAGACTCGGTCTGGCAAAGGTAGGTACACCATTGTTTAAACTTTGCCACCTTTGGTGGCACCGGCCATGAGATGCTTTGTTGCTGTGGACATCACGCAAGAAGTCAGGGATGCGCTGTCCAGTCTGGTGATGCCGTTAAAGCCGTTGCTGGCGGGAGCTCGGTGGGTGCGTCCTGAGGCTCAACACTTCACGCTCAAGTTTCTGGGAGAGATTCAACCGGATCACGTTGCCTGCCTTGGGGATGCGCTCCAGGCTGCCGCCAACGCCCGGGCGTTTCATCTCCGGCTCAAGGGCCTTGGCGCATTTCCGGGCGTGGCGTCTGCACGAGTTCTGTGGGCAGGGGTTTCCGAGGGGAACGAGGCATTGACCGAGTTGGCGAGGCAGATCAACGCCATCGCAGCTACGTGCGGTGCAGGTCAAAATGACACCAAGCGGTATGTCCCGCACCTCACCCTAGCTCGGTTCCGGGTCCCATGCGACCTTGGCGGGATTGAAGTTTTCCGCAAAGCGCGGGAAACTGAAATCGGGCTATGTCCCATCAATCATATTGTGTTGTACCGCAGTGAGGTGCGCCCTGACGGCCCGGTGTATGAGCCGCTATACCGACATGCCTTGACTCATTCTCACCCCTCTCACCTCACCCATTTCTCCCATACAATGGAGGGAGAGGGAATGGCCCAATGATTTCTAAGGGTTCGGTCATGCTGCTGGCTTGGCTTGCGTGGCCAACTCAGGTTCAGGCGCTCTCCACCGGATCCACCGGGGCGGACTTTCTCAAAATCGCCACCGGAGTGCGCCCGATCGCGATGGGATCAAGCTATGTTGCGGTCGGTGAGGATGTGTATTCGCTGTACTGGAATCCCGCGGGAATTGCCAACCTGGAGGCGCCCGAGATGGCGGGTTCCTACATCAGGCTGTTTTCCCAGGTGGAAGGCATGGGGCTGTACACGGGAGTCCTCGGG
>CAZPLZ010000171.1:0-7056 GCA_964587525.1 uncultured bacterium
CGGCCGGCAAACCGCTGATCGATTTCGGCGTGGGCGACCCCGATCTGCCCACGCCGTCCGCCGTGATCGCCGCGCTGGCCCGGGCTGCCCGGGATCCGGCCACCCACCGGTACCCGCTTGGCGCCGGGCTTCCCGAATTTCGGCGCGCCGTTGCGAGTTGGTACCGTGCGCGGTTTGGGGTCAGGCTGGATCCTTCGCGCGAGGTGCTGACCCTGATCGGTTCCAAGGAAGGCCTTGCCCATTTTCCCTGGGCCTTTGTGAATCCCGGCGAGACCGTGCTGGTGCCGGATCCGGCGTACCCCGCCTACCGTGCCAATGTCCTGCTCTGTGGCGGACGGCCGCGGGCGATGCCGCTTTCCCAGGAGAACGGTTTTTTGCCCGATCTGGAGGAGGTGGCGCGGCACTTCAAGCGCGGGCTCAAAGCCCGGCTCATGTTCTTGAATTATCCGAACAACCCCACCGGGGCTTCAGCGCCCCGCGAGTTCTTTCGCCGGGTCGTGTCGCTGGCGTCGCGGTATGGCTTCATCGTCGCGCACGACGCAGCGTATTCGGAGATCTGCTTTGAGCAGCGGGCACGTCCGGAGAGTTTCCTGGCGGTCCCAGGCGCCAAAGAGGTCGGCGTGGAGTTTCACTCGCTGTCCAAGACGATGAACATGACCGGCTGGCGCCTCGGGTATGTCTGCGGCAACGCGCAACTTATCTCCGGCTTGGCGACGCTGAAGGGGAACGTTGATTCTGGAGCCTTTGAGGCCGTCCAGCGCGCTGGGCTGGCCGCGTTCAGACGCTCCCGGGCCTGGGCTCGCCGGATGAGCCAGATTTACAAGGTCCGCCGGGACCTGTTGGTGGACGGGCTGCGTGTGCTGGGGCTCCCAGCGCCCCTCCCCCGTGCGGCCATTTATATCTGGGCCCCGTTGCCACCGGGCCAGGATTCCCGTGCCTTCGCCTCGTGGCTTTTGCAACACGCCAACCTGCTGGTGGCGCCTGGGATTGGGTTCGGGCGGTACGGCGAGGGCTTTGTGCGGCTGAGCCTGACCGTGCCGACCGAAAAGATCCGCAAGGCCTGCTGGCGCCTTGAGCGGCTGGCGCTTGCGTAAATGGCAGCCGGCGTGGATCGGTCTCGGCTCCAATCTGGGCGACCGTCTGGCGTACCTGGCGGCAGCGGTTCGAGGACTTGCGGCAGATTCCAGGGTGAAGGTGAAGGAGGTGTCCTCGGTCTACCACACCTCGCCGGTTGGGTACCGCCGTCAGCCGTGGTTCTACAACGCCGCTGCCCTGCTCGTAACGCGCCGGTCGCCAGCGTTGCTGCTGAGCGTGCTGCTGCGCATCGAGCGGGACTTGGGGCGCCGGCGAAGTTTTCCTGGGGCCCCAAGGGTCATTGACTTGGATCTGCTCATGCATGGCGCAACGGTCGTTTCGGGCGCGTGGCTTACGGTCCCGCATCCCCGGCTGCATGAGCGGGCGTTCGCCCTTAAGCCGTGCGTGGAGATTGCGCCCCGAGCGGTTCATCCGGCCTTGAAGATCGGGTTGGCGCGGCTCTTACGCAGGCTCAAGACTCACGATACTGCCAGCAAACTTCCGCAGTCCGCCCAGCAGCGGTTCCGGCGGTTCCTGAATGCCAAGAACCCCCTCTCCCCCGCAAAGTGGGGGAGAGGGTAGGGTGAGGGGGTAAGGGTCATGGCTGAAGTTCCGCGGTATATCGTTGTGGAGGGGCCGATCGGCGTGGGCAAGACCACGACCGCGGAAGCCCTGTCCCGCGAGCTGAACGCCCGGTTGATCCGTGAGGAGGTCGAGGAGAACCCCTTCCTGATCCGGTTCTACAAGGACATGCGGTCTTACGCGTTCCAGACCCAGCTCTACTTTCTGCTCTCCCGGTACCGGCAGCAACAGGAGTTGCAACAGCAGGATCTGTTCCGCCGCAATACGGTGTCCGATTATCTGTTTGCGAAGGACCGGCTGTTCGCCTACCTGACACTCGAGGAGGAGGAGTTGAAGCTGTATGAGCGCATGCACGGGTTGCTCAACGAGAACATATTGAAACCGGACCTGGTGCTGTATCTCCAGGCCTCAAGTGAGGTCTTGCTGGACCGGGTGCGGGCCCGGGGGCGTCCGTACGAGCGGGCCATCAGCAGCGAGTACCTCGAGGAGGTCGTCCGGGCCTACAATTACTTCTTTTTTCATTACACCCAGGCGCCGCTGATGGTGGTCAACACCAATGAGGTGGAGCTGGCCGGGAACCCCGCCCAGTTGAAGGACTTGATCCGGCGCATGGGGGAGGTGAGGTCCGGCACGCATTACTATAAACCGGTTTGATATAATACCCCCCAATCTGACACCCAGGAGACTTAATTAAATGGAAGAAGAAAAGCCGCGCAAAGACATGAACTGGAGCATCACCTGGAAGGTGTTGCTGGCCGATTTTGTCATCGTGACCGTGGTGGTCATCCTGCTGCAAAAAATTCTCTGGCCGGCGGAGGAGTGGATCTGCCGCAACAACATCATCAAGCTGAATCTGGCGGTGGCCAAGCACAATCGCGCGCATCCCGACAACAAGCTTGTGGAGGACTTGACTGAGCCGGATCCAAAAACAAAGGTGAGCTACGTCAATCAGGTGCTGGTGGCCGGGGGATACCTCGAGTCAGGGGAGATCGTTAATCCCATGCGCACGAACGAGCGCGGCGAGGAGGAGGAAACGCACTATTACTATCTGGGTGAGGTGGCGCACGCGTGGGACCTGTATTACACGGGACTGCGGGTTACGCGGCAGTTGCCCGATGGTCCCAAGGTGATGAACGTGGCCACCAAGTGCAACGCCCATGAGATGAACCCGCTGACCATTGAGCTGCTGGGCATTCTCATTCTTACCGGGATCGCGTCGATCTTCACGTGGTCCTTCATGGGTTACTCCCTGCCTTTCAAGGACGAAGAAGAAGCTCAACCGGCGGAGGCCCCAACGGAGACCCCAAAGTCGTAGTTTCCGCTCCCGGGGAACGGACGAGCCTGACTCGCCGGGCCCCATGGCTGCGCAGGCCCCGGGAGAGCAATCAGCAGTTGGCCCACGTGGCCTCCCTCATGCGGGATCTCAACTTGAACACGGTCTGTGAAGAGGCGCGCTGTCCTAACCTCAACGAGTGCTGGAACGCTGGCACGGCGACCTTCATGATTCTGGGATCCAACTGCACACGCCGTTGCGGGTTCTGCGCGGTCGCCACCGCACGCCCGTCCGCCCCGGATCCGGAGGAGCCCCGCCACCTGGCCGAGGCTGCGGCCCAACTCAAGCTGACCCATGTCGTGATCACCTCGGTGGCCCGGGACGACCTTCCCGATCAGGGCGCAGGCCATTTTGTGCGGTGCATTCATGCTGTCCGGGAACGGCTCCCAGGCGCATCGGTGGAAGTGCTGACCCCGGACTTTCGCGGCGACGAGCACTGCCTGGTTACGGTTCTTGAGGCGAGACCCGATGTGTTCAACCACAACCTGGAAACGGTGGAGCGGCTCTCTTTACGTGTAAGACCGCAGGCGCGGTATCGCCGCTCGCTTGCGGTTCTGGCGCGCGCCCGCGAACTGGCTCCCGGCGTTCTGACCAAGTCTGGGATGATGCTAGGGTTGGGTGAATCGGAGGCGGAGCTTGATGGCGCGCTCGCTCACCTGGCTGACACCGGATGCCGGCTGCTGACGCTCGGGCAGTACCTCCAGCCGACCCCTGCACATCTGCCCGTGGACCGTTATGTGCCGCCGGAGGAATTCGAGCGCTGGCGCCGCCGCGGCGAGCAACTGGGATTCCTCCACGTGGCCGCCTCCCCGTTCACCCGGAGCTCCCATCACGCGGCGGAGGCGCTGGCGCAAGCTCGCCGTAGTAAATTCACAAGCTGAGGGTCACGCTCAGCACATGGGGTAGATCAAACCCGCTGGTAATAAAGCGAATGCTGTAGTCCAACCGGTATTGCTGGGGTTTCTTGCCCCGACGTTCGATGATTCCCAGTCCCGCAGACACGCTCCCAAGCTCGCGTGTGGTACCAGCGCGCCCTCCCACCCTGAGTGCGACCCTTCCATGCCATTGATATTCAATTCCTCCTTGCCACGAGACCTCACCTCCCTCAAATGGCTGAAACTATGGCTGGTAAATCCGCATGAGCTCGATTTGACCACTGGTAATACAAAATACGATAGAAAAACTCCAAAGATGCAATCTTGTAGATGGTAATCTCCGGGTGCTGGTCAACAGCAATAGCCATATGAGAAAGGCGGATTCCATGAATTCATATTTCATATTAAGGTACTGGAATCCCTTGCTCGTTATCTTCTTTGAAAACAACCCCTACGTAGCGTACAGATTGACCAAATTGAATACCCAAAACATAAGGCGTCTCGAATTTTGCACGCTCACCGCTCAACAAAGTTCCGTCCCATATTACACCTACGTCTCCTTTAGGAACGTGAACACGCTCAACAATATGCTTAATGAAACGACCTTCAAAATCGTACAAAGAGACCATGAGCACCGAAGGTTTTTTTATCTCCACATTTACTTTGGCAATTCCTCCGGCGTGTGGATAAACATAAATAGTCTCTGAAGGTTCAAATCCAGCGACAACATGTTTGCCTTTTGCCGAAAGGCTGAATTCTTTTGAAATATCTTCTTTCAATTCAACTGATGCTTTACTGGAGGCAGCGCTTATGGCCTCCTGATCCTCATGGACGGATAATTCATCTCTCGAAGCACCTAAATAATAACTTATGGCCACTCGATGACCGTTTCCAAAATCTTCTAGCGGCTGATACGCATAATCAAATCCCCAATGCTCCATGCGCAGGCCGCCTCCAAGTGCCAACCCATCGGGGCTGCCTAGCACTCCTGGGTTAATTTCCCGTTTGTAACCAACCCGGAGCAGGATTGTTGAATACGGAATAAGTTCTGCTCCAACGGAAAGCGACATTATCTTGCTTGAAAACGGATAACTCACGTCAGTAGCCACTTGGATCATAGAATTGAGAGGAAACATCAAACCAATTTTTCCAACCGACGGGGGCCCGAATCCGTCTACCTCGAATCCAAGGTGTTGGATCACCCATCCCAAGGTGACTGGATCAAGCACATCGGTTTTTCCTCCCAGGCTTACACTAACGAAACTGCCACCAGTTTCCTCGCGCGTTACCTCAAAAGCTGCACCCACAACCCCCTTAACCGGAAGCCACGCTGGATTGTCACCTGCAAGGGAAATCGCTCCGCTAACGTCAACAAGTCTTTCTGAACCCTTGTTATTGCCACTGGTGTCACGGATCACGTAGGAACCATAATCCATACTTGAAACACTTGCCCCTAGAACAAAATGACCGACCGGGACCGCGGTCGCTACATACGCGAAGGCTGAATCATCATGGCGCGAGGCGTACGAAGCAAGGACACTCGTTTGCTGCACTTGAGCGAGCCCTGCCGGATTCCAGGAGATCGCCGTTACATCGTTAGCAACCGCTGTATAGGCTCCCCCCATGCTCACTGCCCGAGCACCGCCCCCCAACAAGAGAAACCCTCCTCGCACCCTGCGTCCACCAGAGAACGACAGCTGTTCTAACGTAGCGCCACCGCAGACAGAATATGCCATCATAAAAACCACAAATATGAGTGTGCATCTCACCTCTTTATGACAACTTTTGTGACCGGCAACGTTTCCGTTTTGCCGGATTCAGACGTCACCCTCAGTCTTAAGTAATACACACCCGGAGCCCATTGCAACATTCCATTCATCGTTAGGACATTGTCAGCTGTCGATACGTTTTTCCATACACCTCGCCCCATCACATTCAGCGATGAATTGTAGATTGTCGCCTCGATTTCTTGTGCGTTTTCTCTGAGGTTTAATCCAATATTAAGCAGGTCGCCTGAAACCGGATTAGGGTACGGAGCCACGCGCTCATCAAACTTTGGAAGGATAGTTCCACTAATCTGCGCTTGAGTGCTAATCTCGCCAACGACCCCCCCATATCCCCTTGCAGCTAATAAGACCTCTAATGGTCCAGCGTTACTCGCTATAGTGTTCCAAACATACGTTTTAGACTGTCCAGGTTCCAGCGTCTCACTGCCAAATTCACTTGGATCAGTAAGTATGGTTAGACTTGATTCGATAAAGCTAATGAAAAGGTTGAGACCAAAAACTTTCGTAACCCCTGTATTGGTCACCGTAAAATATATATCTATGTTTTCACCAACCTTGACAACACTCGGACTCATTGCCACAGACGACTTTAGAATCTCCCACGGAGGAGGGGCTAATGGGCCCCCAATTGTCATCGTTCCTGTTGCTGTGACAGTAAGCGACTGGTTGTAAACAAGGTCCGAGGCCGTAGCTGTACTTGAGAAAGATACATCACCATTCTCTAGTGTGTAATAAAGGTAATTAAACCTTACATATGCGCCGCTCAATAGATTAATTGTTTTCTTTACGGATTCCGCCAACAATGTGACCGATGTGTTACCTGAAACAACTTGTAGCGCGTACATTACATCTTTTGCCTCTACATCACCCACGTTCCAAACCTTACACCGCACATAGACCCCCTGCCCCGTATCCAGAGGACTAGAGGGATCAAAAAATAGTGACGCAGTGAGCTTGGCTGGCCGGACGATATTTAGCTCTGCATATGACGTCACACTCACGGAAGCACTGGTAAGCGCATCTCTCCCAACATCCACTTCAATGAACCGAACTGTTCTTCCACTACTCCAGCACTCCCCCGGATTCGTTACTGACACCCAAACGGTAGCGCATGGTTGTGGTGGCGCACACCTGAATTGGGTTTGATTGCACCCGCCAGAAACGCTGAACGTCCATGTGAACGTCTGGGTAGTGTTTGGACCTACATTGAACATGTCCGTTGGCGCAGGTCCCCCTTGCCGCGAAAGCAGCGCCTCCCCTTCTACAAAATCTATGCAGGTCGTTAAATCCTCAACCCCCACCTCCCCTGAATTGGTAATGGTCAATGTGACTGTGATCCATTCACCAACCTGGTCTGCCCCTGCAAAACTGTACCACCTGAGGTGAGAGTTTTTTCGTAGAATCG
>CAZPLZ010000172.1:0-6984 GCA_964587525.1 uncultured bacterium
TACCTGGCCAAGCTTGAGGTCAAAAATGCGCACGGGCAAGACGTGGAAGGTCAGTCCTTCTTATTACTAATGAAGCAAGGAGATATGACCATTGTCTTTGAACCTGCTCAAGTTCCGGTGAAGGTCTCGAGGAGTGTGTCGACCGCAATCAGAGCGCGTATGCTTGTGCACTAATTTGCACCGCCGTAACTCCGGGGCACTCCTGGTTGGGAAGTAGCTGATGGGACAGGTCGTGGTGGTCGGCTCCGTGGCGCTGGATACGATCGAGGGACCCAGTGGGAGCGTGAAAGAGATCCTGGGCGGCTCCGCCACTTACGCGACGTACGCGGCGGGGTTCTTTTCCCCTACCAGGCTGGTGGCATGTGTGGGAGAGGACTTTCCTGAAGCGGCGTTGGCGATCCTCGGCGAAAAAGGCTCGGACCTGTCTGGCCTTGAGAGGCTCCCCGGACAGACCTTTCGGTGGGCAGGGCGCTATGCGAAAGGCTTCCGTAGCCGCGAAACCCTGTCACTGGACCTGGGGGTGTTCATGAAATTCCAGCCGGCGCTGGGCGGTCCGCTGCCACGTGGCTCAGTGTTGCTGCTGGGGAACATCGACCCGGATTTGCAGTTGAAGGTATTGGAGCAGGCGGGGGATGAGGCGTTTGTGGCTGCTGACACCATTGACCACTGGATCAACAATAAACCGGATGCGCTCAAGCGGGGACTGAAGCGCACCGATCTGTTTTTCTTGAATGACGAGGAAGCTGAATTGCTCACCGGCGAGACGAACATGATCCTGGCTGGAGCGAAGCTCAGGGCCATGGGGCCAAGCCAGGTCATCATCAAGAAAGGCGAGCACGGGGCCTTGCTGTTCAGCGCTTCCGGCATAGCCTCGCTGCCCGCCTATCCGCTTGAGCGCGTGGTGGACCCGACGGGGGCTGGCGACGTGTTCGCGGGGGCCATGCTGGGGTGGCTGGCCAAAGATGGTGCCCGCGACGAGCAGGCGCTGCGTACCGCCATGGCCCGTGCCACGGTGATGTCCTCGTTCGTGGTCGAGGAATTCGGTCTCGAGCGGCTGCGCCGGCTCAAGCCGGAAGAGATTGACGCCCGGCTCAACCGGCTCCGCGGCCTCGTTAAGTTCTAGCTAGCCGGTTCCTTGCTTTCGCGGTAAAACCATGTCCATGACCCTTCGACTCGCTTCGCTTGCTCAGGGTCACGGTGAGCGACTGAAAGGAGTCGAACCGTGATTGCGCGGTTGAAGCTGAGTGGGGTCAGCAAGCGATTCCAGGCGGCTGGGGGGGAGAGCCTGGTCGCGGTGCAGGATGTTTCACTTGAGGTGCCCGATGGGAAGTTTCTGTGCATCGTCGGGCCGTCCGGTTGCGGCAAATCCACCCTGCTGGACATGATGGCGGGATTTACGCGTCCCGACACGGGAGAAATTTTTAAAGACGACAAACGGGTGGAGGGGCCGGGGCCGGATCGCGTGATGGTGTTCCAAGAGCACGCGCTGTTCCCCTGGCTGTCCGTCTTCCGCAACGTGGAATTCGGCCTCAAGCACCGCGGCATACCCACGGAGGAGAGACGCGAGAAAGTGTTCGCCGCCTTGGCGCTGGTGCAGCTCGCCGATTTTTCGGATGCCGCGATCCACCAGCTCTCGGGTGGCATGAAGCAGCGTGTGGCGCTGGCGCGCGCTCTCGTGCTGGAGCCGGAGGTGTTGCTCATGGACGAGCCGTTCGCGGCGCTGGACACTCAAACCCGGGATCTCATGGTGGAAGAGTTGCGGGCCATCTGGAGCCGCACCGCCAGCACAGTCGTGTTTGTCACCCACGCCGTCCGTGAGGCAGTCTACCTGGGCGATGAAGTGGCCCTCATGACGTTCCGCCCCGGCAGGATCAAGCAGGTCTTCCCGGTGGATTTGCGCCGGCCGCGTAACCCCGATGACCCGAAACTGGAAGCGCTGGTGCGCCTCATTGTGGAAGAGCTGCACACCGAGGTGGAAAAGGCGATGAGCGAGGAGCTGCGTCAGCTCAAATGACCCGGCGAATATTCATCGCCGCCGCGTTTTACGCCACGCTGCTTGGGCTCTGGCAGGGCTTAAGCTCCTCGGGGCTCGTGCCCCCCGACCGGTTCCCTTCTCCCCTCCAGGTGGGCCAGTCGCTCTCAGCCGGTTTCCAAGATGGCACGCTCCTGCGCGGGGTGGGGCTGTCCCTGCGGCGGCAGTTTGCCGGCTATGCCATTGCGGTCCTGATCGGGACGCTGCTCGGGGTGATCCTGTGGCGGTTCAAGTTGCTCGAGGAGCATCTGGGGCCGCTCATCCTCGCCCTGCAGACGCTGCCAGGCATTTGCTGGCTGCCGCTGGCGCTCCTGTGGTTTGGGGAGAGCGAGACCGCGGTGATCTTCGTGGTCGTGGTGGGCTCCCTGCTCTCGGTCACCATCGCGGTGGACAACGGGATCAAGCACGTGCCAGTGAATATCGTCCGTGCGGCTCAGATGATGGGTGTCAACGGCTGGAGGTTATATGCCGAGGTGCTCCTTCCGGCGTCCTTGCCTGCGTTCGTGGAGGGGTTGAAGCAAGGATGGGTGTTTGCCTGGCGAGCTCTGATGGCTGGTGAGCTGATCTATTCCAGTCGCGGGCTCGGTGATCTCCTCAATGTGGGGAGGGAGTCAGCCGATATCGGGAATCTGCTCGCGGTGATCGTGGCTATCGTGGCGGTGGGCGTCATGGCTGACCGCCTCGTGTTCGCTAAGCTGCAGGTGTGGGTCCAGCGCCGGTGGGGCTTACTGTAGCACCCCAAGCTTAACGGGTACGCGCTGGAGCTGCCCGGACTGGTCCTGGGCCTCGATCACAACCAGGTAGAGACCGGGAGCCACAGTCTGGCCGCGGGCGTTCGAGAAGTTCCAGGACACGGCGCCGGCTCCGTCACCCGAGGTGTCCATCGGGTCTGCGGGGGGTGGCTGGCGTGTGGCGTCAAAGGACGCCACGATCTCTCCGGCCATGGTGTAGATCTTCACCGCGACCTGCGTCAGGCGGCTGGGCGTGACGACGAGATAGTGAATCCACACTAGACCCGTCTTGGCCGACGCGGGATTGGGAATCAAACCCGCGTTGCTGATCAGGTTCAGTTCCCCGTGCGCCACTGAAAATCTGGCCGTCAGCACCATGTGCGTTCCGTCCTCGGTCGTGACATCCATGCTGACCGCGTAGGTTCCGTTCGCAACGAGGTAGTCTTGCGCATCCTTTCCGTTCCACGTGATCAGGCCCAGGGTGGAGCCATTCGGATCCAGGAGTTCGAACTTGACTACCTTGGTGCCGGTGACGTCCGGCTCAAAGAGTGGTGGATTGACCCGTACCTTCGCTACCCCTGGGTTCGAGACGGCGGGAAGTTCGATCACCAGGACACCAGCCGCGTTGAAGATGCGCGCGATGATCTGGACGCGTCGGGCTGAGAGGGTGATGGTTCGCGTAGCGGTGATCCCGGTACCGAACTCGGTGGAGGTGGTCACGGCCTGCGCGAGATATTGAGCGTTCGGAGCCCATTCTCCCCGGCTGGTCTTCCCGTCCCACCGGAAGCGGTCGTAGCGCGCGCCGGTCGTCGTGTTGGTCAGCTCCGGGAAATCGAAGACCAGGATGTCGTTGCGGCAGTCGCCGTCCGGGGAGAACGGCTCGGCCAGGTTCGAGGACCAGGCCGTGCAACTGCCCGAGGCGGTGTAGGTGAGCACGAACGTCGTGATCGTGCGTTCCACGGTCTCGGTGGGATATGAGCGGACCAGTTCGCCAACACTGTTGTAGATCCGCATGGTCAATGGGACTGCATAGGTGAGGTCAGCACATGCAATGATAAGAGCGGATGCGACAACAGTCTTTAAATCAACGTGAGGGGGTTGCGACTTAAAGTTTAACGTTGCAGTGTTGGGCGATAGCTTCCTCGAGATGAGCTCCCAGGCCCGGCCGGTAGCCGACATGTTTGTAGCACATCACGCCTTCCAGATTGATGACGTAGAGCGTGGGGATTCCGTACACGCGGTACTCGCGGCTCACGCGGCCATCCTGGTCTAGGAGCACATGCAGGGACTCGTAAGACTGGTTGTTGATGTAGGCCGCGACCCGCTGCGGATCTTCCAGCTGGTTGATGCTCAGCACCTCGAGACGCTTGCGGTGTTTCACCTGGAAGCTCTCCAGGGCCGGCATCGTCATACGGCATGGACCGCACCAGGTGGCCCAGAAGTCGAGCACGACCACCTTCTTGCCCCGGTAGTCTGACAGGGTCACGTTCTTGCCATCTAGGTTCTTCAAGGTGAAGTTGTGCGCGAGGCGAGTCTTCGGTTTCGTGGCCTGGGCTGGGATCAGCCCGGCGGACTGGCTGGGCGGTTGGGCGACCACCGGCGTGTTCATATGCTGCCAGGTCAGCGCTGCACCACCGGTCAGAACCACAGCGCCAAAGACCATCAAAAGTTTGCGGATCATGGTGTTTTCATCTTACTCGTAACTCGCCGGGGGGGCCAAGAGGTTCCCCTGGCTCGCCGTCAACAGCAGATCGGCCAGCATGACCGAAGCGGCGGTGAGCTGGCGGGTTGTCACCGGCTTGAAGGCCGGACTCACGGCCTTGAGGTAGCGCGACCAGGAGCGTTGGGGATCCGCCTGGCGCGCAGCGTCGCGGTCAGCCTTCATGAGGCCTTCAGCCAGGCGGTAAGCTTCCCGGGCGGCCGCGATGGCGCGCGGGGTGATGCGATCCGGCTGAACGGGTTGAGCCACCCGGCAGGCTCTTGCCACATCCCGTTTGAGCGATTCCAGGTGAGCACGGAGGTGCCCGATCTCGAATCGCGCATGCACGGTGCCATGGCTCCGCCGTCGATCCCCGAAGGCGGGGTTGCCGGAATATTGACCCTTGTAATTGCTCGTGACGTGCAAAGGCACATGCAGATCGCCGACGTAATGGGCCAGGTACCCCGCATGCTTGGCGATCCACCTTGAATCGCCCTTCACGATGGCGCGGGAGAGTGCCCGGGTGTACAGCAAAGGCTGGTAGACCACGGTCCCGATGAAGATTTCCATGTGGCCGTAGCGTTTCCGGAATGACGTCAGCGTTGGAGGAACCCGCTCCCAGAGCGGTCCGGTTTCCTCTTCGCTCCAGGGCGGGGGTCTGCGGGCGAACAGCGGGCGCTCGATCCCGGCCGCAAGCCCCCGAGCATCTTCGTCGGCAAAGCCCTCCCCTCCGTAGGTTCGGTCGAGCGCCGCCTTAAGGCTGGTCAGGTAGGACGGGTCCAGCTTTTCAATGTTGAGGTAGTGCTTGCAGCCCTCGGTGGGGACACTGCTATGCTTGTCAGGTTCAACGGTCGCCCGCTTGAGTGCCTCCCACCTGCCCGCATAGATCCGCTTGACATCCGCTGGCAGGGCGTTAAGCGCTGACTCCAGAACCAGCCAATGGCCATCGTTGCCCCAGGCCCAGAGGCGCGCTGGGGCGAGCAGAGCAAGCATGACCCAGATCCACCGCACGCTCACCGCCGGCCTGCCCTGGTTATCGCCGGCTGTCCCGAATAAAATTTTTCCCAATATTCTTGCACCTGGGGATTGTCGGGATCTACAGCGTAAGCTTTCCTGGCAGCCTCTTGAGCCGAGCCGTAGGCCTCCACCTTCCGGTAGCACATGGAGATGGCGATGAATACGGCACTCGCCTTCGGCTGGGCTGCCAAGGCAAGATCGAGATGCCGCGCAACATCGTGGAGCCGGTGCACGCGAAACGCTTGGTTGGCGAATGTCACGTGATACATCGCCTGAACGTCGTTCAGAACCCCGGGGGCATAGACTGCGTGTGCGATTTTGAGAAGCTCCGCTGCCCGGTTAAGTCTTCCATGTCTCAAACACACCATCGCATACTTTGCAACTGAGTTTTCCGAGATGTAACCGCAGCGCAGCGCTTTCTCATACTCGCTGGCCGCTTGCTCGTCATCCCGAACCATCTGCGCAAAATGCGCCGTGGTCTCGTGGAAAACGCCGATCCCCTCAAAGGCGGGCTTAAAGGCGCGAAGGGCCTCCATCACCTCGGCATGCCCCTCGGCCCCAATCTTGCCTTTCAGCGCGTGCGGCCTGATGGGTTCTGAAAACATTCCCTCAGTTCCCGGAAGCGCCGCCAGGAGGGGTGTTGGCGGATGCGGCCGCCGGTCAAGCCGCCACACGTAAAAGCTCCCATTGTCGAGATCAATCAAGGGTGGAGATTCAACGAGTGTGGCATACGTTTCGAAGAATTGGCGGTATAACTTGAATTGCTCTGATTTCCAAGGAAGTCCCGGAAACACGCGGAACACCTGATAGAGGCCTGTCACCGGGTTATAGACCACCGCGGTGATGCCGAACTGCCTGTACTTTTTTCGTAACTCCGCCGGGGAGGAAGCCTCGCGGGACCACTTCCAAACTGGCGAGACCGCAAACACATTTGGCGCCATCACCCGGCAGGGCAATTCCAGGTGCCGCGCCTCTCCTACGAAGAGCGCCCTCTCACCAGGTTTCACCACGCGCTTCAGTGTTGCCTTCAGCAAGTGAAAGGATGTCAATTCAGCCCGGAGGTATGTCTCGCGACTCATCTGCCCGGCAAACCGCAACCAGGACTCCGCGGTTAGGCTATCGGTAAACCCCACTGCGGCCAGCGTCAGCCCGAAGGAGCCAGCCGCCAGCACTCCACGCAGCCGAGGGCCCAGCCCAGGGAGCCGGGACAGGTGAAGACCGAGGAGCACGCACAGCAGCACGGTGGTGGCAAGCAGGTACCGGGTCACGGCGGAGATGAACTGTAGTCCCACGGTGCCCGCCAGCACGACCGCCCTGAGCCAGCGGACTTCAAAGGAGCCGGCGGGGCTGAGGAAGAGCCAGGGAACCAGGCAAGCCAGGCCCAGTGAGCCGATCGGGAGCCAGGATGAGGCCCCGGCCCGGGCCAGGAGGTCCAGCCACGCGCTGGGGTGGAATTGGGCAAAGAGGGTGTAGGCGTGGTAGTGCGCGCTGGCTACCTCCGGGGT
>CAZPLZ010000173.1:0-6964 GCA_964587525.1 uncultured bacterium
GTGAGCTCGGCGAAGATCTCCTCCCGTACCGACCGCGCTCCCCCCTGCACGAGTGGCAGTAAACTCACCCCCTGAAGGTCCCCCGGAAGGGAAATCCCGGCGAGCGCGAAAAAGGTCGGCAGCAGATCAATCTGGGACACCAGGGCATCTATGACCTTGCCACCTTCAAAGCCCCCGGGTCCGCGCATCAGCAGCGCCACGCCAATGCCGGCGTCAAACAGCGTGGCCTTGGCACGCGGGAACGGCACACCATGGTCGGTGGTGTAGATCAGCAGCGTGTTTTGCGCTAAGCCATGGAGCTCCAGCGCTGCCATGATTGCACCAACGCCCTCATCCACGTGTCGGACCGCCGTGTGAAGTTCAGCCAAGTCCCGGCGCACCTGGGGATCATCCGGCAGCCAGGGTAGCGGCAGGACATACCGTTCATCGTCGGGCGATTCAACGGCGCTAAACGGGCGGTGGGTCTCGACGACCCCCACGTTGAGGAAGAACGGCTGGCGCGGCGCTCCGGCAAGCCACTGGGCCGCCACTTCCCCACGCAGACGGCTGTGGCGACCTACTGTCTTGTCGGACACGACGCCATCGTATCCGAGCTGTCCGACATCATCCCAGGGCACCTCGTGCTGGAATCCGATGAGCTGGGTGAGATAACCAGCATCGCGGAGCAGGTGCGAGAGGTGGCGCTTGACATCATGAAGCCTAAACCCGCGGTGACACAGGCCCAGCATGCCATTGGTGTGCGGAACCTGGCCGGTCATCAGTGCAGCGCGGCTAGCAGAGCAGCTCGGCGAAGCACAGTAGACCTGCCGGAAGAGCACACCTTCCCGCGCGAGCCGGGAAAGGTTGGGCGTAGCCACCCCTGCCCCGTAGCAGCCCAAGTGGCGCCCGGTGTCGTGGGAGTGGACGAGGACGAGGTTGGGCCTTACGGCCGTGAGATTATCTCGCCAGGCCCGTCGTTCGCTCGAAGCCATGTGGCCCGGTCATCGGGACGAACACGACACCCGTAACGCTCCGGTGTTCGAGTGAGCCGTCCTTAAGTTTCGTGACGACGGTCAGATCCTGATAACTAAGTTGCTTACCGAGCGGGAGCACAATGCGGCCCCCTTCCTTGAGCTGTTCAATAAGAGGCTGGGGGACACGGTCAATCGCGCAGGTGATGAGGATACCATCGAAGGGCGCCTCCTCCGGCCAGCCCAGGAAACCGTCCCCCTCCTTGACCTTAACATTGAGAAAGCCAAGCCGGGCAACGTCCTCGGTCGCTCGCTGGGCCAGTTCCGGAACAATTTCAATCGTGTAAACTTCTGCGGCAAGCTTGGAGAGAACTGCAGCGTGATACCCTGAGCCGGTTCCAATCTCGAGGATACGCTCGTCTGAGGAAGGATTGAGGAGTTCGGTCATCAGCGCCACGATGTAGGGCTGCGAAATCGTTTGCTCATGGCCAATCGGAGCGGCCCGATCGGCATAGGCCACGTCACGGATAGCTTCCGGGACAAATTGGTGGCGCGGGACCTCTCGCATAGCGGCTAAGACCTTAAGGTTTTTAATGCCCCGCCGCTTGAGCTGCGCCACCATCTCCTGATTGGCTGCGGTAGGATCGGCAGCAGCCACCGTGGAGGAACGCTTGGTGTATCCGATGAGGGCGGCCGCAGCGGCCAGGCATGTAGCGAGGAACGACGTCATGATAAGGCTACGCATCTCCTTATATTAATATTTCATGAACGTTCCTGCATTCAACCCGTGGGATGGCGGTGCCCTGGGCCATAAGTGTCTTCCCCTTCACCCCCCTCACCCTACTCTTTCCCCCCTTCCAGCTCCTTGAGTTTGCGTTGGATGGCCTTGAATTCTTCCGTGCCGGCGCGGCGCAGCCACTCGAACACCACGGCTTCCGCTGTCGTGACGTTCACGCCACACGCCGTAAGCCGTTTGAGGGCTGTCTCGGCATCCGGCGGCCGCCGCGAACCAGTGGCGTCCGCCACGACGGACACGTTCGCCCCTCGACCAGCCAGCTCCAGCGCGCTTTGCGCAACACACACGTGAGCCTCGATACCCGCCATCACGATTTGACTGCGGCTCGTCGCCGCCAGCCGCTCTCTGAACTCGTCAACCGGGGTACAGGAAAAATCTATCTTGACAATGGGATCGCAATCAGGAATCGCCTGGCGGATCACAGCGACCGTCGGGCCCAGCCCCTTGGGGTACTGCTCGGTGAGGAGGACCGGCACACCGAGCAACCGGGAAGCCGTTAGTAAGAGAGCAAGGCGATTGAGCAAGCGGGTGTGATCATGAATGTGCGGCAGCAATTTTTCCTGAACGTCCACGATCACCAACACGCTTAGATCGCGGGAGAGCAATTCCGGCTTCACGGTTAGATTTCATTGTATCCCAGCCAGACTCAGACAGACGCCCAGTATGATAGTCAGCGATGCAGCTTCGCCACATCCTCATTTCGATATGGTCGCTCATGCCGGACGGGTAGAACTCATGGTCGCCGGCCTCCCGATCCGGATAAAATGACAGGAGCCCGATATTGACTGCCATACAAGGTTTGTATAGACTCATAACGAGGTGAAAGGCGCGACCGTCAACTTGTCACTCCCTGGCGACCTCCTCGCGCAGGCTGACCGTGAAGCCCGGCGTGAATCGAGGAGCAGGTCAGAGCTCATGCGGGAGGCGCTTCGCCTGTACCTCGAGCGTCGCTCCAGATGGGAGGAAATTTTTTCCTTCGCTGATCGCCAGACCCAAAGAAGGAGGTTGCGACCCGCGCATGTGGAGAAGGCAATCCGTGAGGCCCGCAGGGATTGAAGCGGGTTGTTTTTGATACCGACGTCTGGATCTCCGGTATCGCTTTTGAAGGTGAAGTCAGAAAGCTACTGACCTACGCGTTGGAAGGACACATCATGCCTGTCACTTCCCTTCCGCTCCTGCGCGAACTCGAGCGGGTGTTGCTTGGCAGGAAATTTCGTTACCCACCTGCTATGGTATCGACGATCCTTACTGAAATACAGGACATCGCAATCCTTACGCATCCTACACAGAAAGTAAAGATCATCAAAGTCGATCCTGCCGATAACTTGGTTTTGGAATGTGCGCTTTCCGGCGATGCAGAAGCCATTGTCACCGGCGACCAGCATCTACAGAATGTCAAAAGCTTCTCGGGAATTCCAATTCTTTCACCTACCGCACTGTTCGAGACGCTTAGAGAGAAGCCATAAGAATTTCGTCCTGCAGGGGTCAGGTCTTGACATATAAGCCATCCCCTTCGACCTGATATGTCAAGACCTGACCCCTTTTATTACTTTTATTCAACTACGAACTTAAGGGCGATCTCTCCCCACTGCGGAATCTGGGGGGCGTCCGGAGGCAGCGGCTCGAAGAGATAGTTGCGCATCGCCTTCATCGCCAACTCGTCCATCTGCCGCCAGCCGGAGGTGCGTCGCATGATGATCTGGCTGTCCACCGAGCCATTCGGCAGGACCTTGAACCGCAGCACCACCTTGGCCACAATGCCCTTTTCCTTGGCCCAGTCCGGATACTCCAGCGGCTCCTGGTACCGGACCCTGCGCCCGGCGCCACCCGCCGGGCCGGTCCCTTGCGTGGCCCCCAGCGTCCCCCCGCCCGCACCGGCTTCCGCCCCCATGAGCGACTCGCTGCTGCGCCGGGGTTTCTTGCCCACGGGCACAAACTCCGGGGTGGCGACCATGACCTGTCCCCTCGTCGCGGCTTTGACGGGCTTCGTCTTGGCGGTCCCCTGCTGCCCGCCCGGGGCCGCCTGCATCACCGCCGCACCTGCCTTCCCGCTGCTGGCGGCCGGGGTGGAGACCAACGTGATCTCCATGATGGGCGGCAGCCGCGGACCGAACCACTTCGCCATCCCAACCATCAGGATCAACATGATGACATGAGCCGTCATGGAAACGGCAAGAGAGTGGCGAAGACCGAGGGTCATGGTTGGAGCGGGGTGAGTCGAAGGGGGCAGCGAACGAGTCGAAGGGTCACTTCCCGGAAGCTTTTCGTTTGATAGGCTGGGTCGCGATGGCCAGCTTCTCCGCCCCCGCCAGTTTGGCGGTGTCCAGGACACCGATCACCACCCCATGAGGCAGTGACTTATTCGCCTGCACCACGACCATCTTCCCGGCGAGCTTCAGCCCCTTGAGGTACTCACGGAGCCGCACCTTGGGTGTTTCCACGTCGTTGACGAAGTAACGCTCATCCGAGGTGACCTTGATGATCACATCCTGTTCCGCGAGGGCCGGCAGCGCCTGGGTGCGGGGCATCTTGATCTTGATGCCGGCCGTCATGATGAGGGGGGTGGTGACCATGAAGATGATGAGCAGCACGAGGAAGACGTCACAGAGGGGTGTGATGTTGATCTCCGCCATCGGTTCGTGCTCGGACAGCGGTCCCGCGGGAGCCTTCATGGTTCTTAGCGCTCCTTGCCTGGCGCGAGCACATCCAGCGCCTCACCGATGCCCAGCTCCAGCTCAGTCGCCGTACGCCTCACCACCCGGATGAAGTAGTTGTACGCGGCCACCGCCGGCACCGCCACCACCAGCCCGCCTGCCGTCGCGATGAGCGCCTGGGCGATACCGGCCGCCACCACCGTCGCGCCGCCGCTTCCGGCAATCGCCAAGTCTTGGAAGGCCCGCATCACCCCGAGCACGGTGCCGAGCAGCCCGATAAACGGAGCCGTCGCTCCGATGGTCCCCAGGATCGTCAGAAACTTCTCCATCTCCACGACCTGGTAGCGGGCGTGGCGCTGCAACTGGGCCTCGAGCTCATCGCGCTTGACCGGCTTCTCCATCACCCGGCGCACACCTTCTTTCAGCAGCGCGGGGAGCGGGCCGGGAATTTCGTCGCACAGGACGATCAGGGATCCTAGGTCGTCCCCCCGCTTATGGCCACGCCGGAATTTCTGAAAGAATTCTTGCACGTTGATGCGGCAACTGCGGTAGTACAGCCAGCGATTGATCATGACCCCGATCGAAACGATCGAGCATAGGAGCAGAGTCCACATCACGATGTCGCCACGCCTCAACAGATCCCAGAACCCCACCTCGCTGATCATCGATCCTCCCCCCTCACCCTAAATAAGAATATAAGGTTCAAGACTCATCTGATGGCTGCATTGTAGCAACCGGGAATGGGCATTTCCCGCAGCCTGATAATTAAAATGAAATGATAGCTCCAGCGGTGAGGAAGCGTTTAGGCTCGGGGTAGCCACCCCAGTGCTCAACACGCTCCCCCAGCAGATTCTCCCCGCGCCCGTACACTTCAACCCCAGCCCGCGGCTTCCAGGACAGCTTCAGACGGACATCCTCATAGGGTTCCAAGTCCGGCCCCAGCACTGACCGGGGCCGGGAGCGCGCCACCGCCAGCTCAAGCCCCACGGTGAACACCCGCCAGTCCCAGCCCGCCCCCACCTTTCCTTCTCCCCGGGGCAGGTTGGTCACTTGGCCGGCTGGCGATGTTATCGAACGCCAGCGTCCCTCCCCGTACACCCTGAACGGCCGCCACCCGTTATACCGCAAGCTCAGGCTGAGTTCATGCACCCTAAGCTCGGACAGAACAACCGGCTGCCAGAGTCCCTCGCCTGGTTGTTCAAGCCAGGAAAGGGCGTTCCGCGACTCCCGAAATCGGTATGTGGCGCGCCCTTCGCTGCCGTCCCACAACTGCTGCCAGACCGAAATTTCTGCATCGGCCAGCTCCCGTTCAGGCTCGATCCCAGCCTTGGTTGTGAAGAGCGAGTACGGAACGGCAACGGCCTGTTCGGCGAACCACGCCGCACGCAAGGACGGCGAGAACGAAGCGGAGATCGTCGGGCCCGCCGGCGTGGTCCAGGACACCCCCCCCACCGGTCGCAGTGAGCGGGCGCTCACCCGCCCGCCAAACAGGCCTTCTGCCGAGAAGCCGGCCAGGTACCGCCAGCGCTCGGATGGGATCCAGGCGGCTTCCACCGTGGCACCGGCGAGCAGGTGGGTGCCGGTAGGTCCAGCCGCTTCCGCCTCACCGCGCGGTTTGATCCGGAGCGCCATGTTGCCCCGGTGCCAGATCGGAAGTTGTGAATTCCCAGCCGCAAACGTTCCCTTGACAGGGCCTTGCGGCGTCCTGACCCTCATCAATTCAAACCGCCCGGTCTCACTGTACCCATGCTCGCTCTGCGACACCTCTCCCCCCACAAACAACCGGCTCAGGCGCCGTTGCGCAGTGACAGATTGAAACGGCAGATCACGGCTCCCCTCCTGCCAGCCTACGGTGACACTTTCTCCATCCGGCAATCCCAGAAATGCCAGGTATCTCGCCCAGTTCGGAAGTCTGGCCTCCCTCGCCTTCAGCTCTTCGTCCTCAAGGAGGCGCGCGTAGCCCAGCGTGACCTGGGTGTCCCAGCCACCCGCGTTTCCAAATCCAACCGGCTCGCCTTTCAGCCAGGAACCGGAGAGGGCGAGCTCTCGGAGGCTCTTCGATTCCTGACGGCCTATCCACACGGATCCCCCAAGCCAGGACGGACTGCCACCTTCCAGCTTGACTGCGGGGACGGTGCCTGGCACAACCGGTGGAAAGCGCGGCGCCGGCTCGCGCTTCCGCAGCGCGGCCACACTGCCTTCCTCTTTCTCCAGCAGCGGCGCCTCGTGTAGGCCTCGCATGGGCGAGCCGGCCAGTTGCTCCTTCTGCGCCATGATCCGCGCCTGATTGTCCCCGATGATGACCAGCTCCGGCATCTTGAAGACCGGCTCCTCCACAGCCTTGGTGCGGGGGGCAGGCTGGGGCGCTGCCTGGCTGTCTCCAGGGGCAGCCGCCCACACATTCACGCTGAGCCACACCGAAGCGCCGGCACCGAGCAGCACGGTCAGCAGCGTTTCACTCATGGCTCGTCGCTCCCTGCGCCGCCCGCCGCGCCTCCTCCGCCGCAGCCAGGCGCTTAAGCCTCTTGTCAGCCTGGGCCTTCACGTCCGCGGATGGCGCCCCC
>CAZPLZ010000174.1:0-4273 GCA_964587525.1 uncultured bacterium
TATTCTCCGGCATTGAAGATGCGGTGCTCCTGATCCGCGAATCGACCAGCGCGCTGGCCGATGACCAGCGCACGGAGACCGTCACCCGCAAGCACCTGGACGAGGCCCTCGACACCCTCGCCGCTTCACTGAAAGATTCCCCCTCTCTTGAGAAACTTCACTCCCAGGCTTTAACCGTCACGGACATCGCGCGCACCCTGGCCGAGGCCCCGCAGGCCGGAGGCGGTGCGACTGCCGAGGTGCTCGCCTGGGCCCAGGCTGCTCAGCACTCAATCGAAAGTCATCTGCGTGATGGCGAGATCAGGAACTCCGATGCCGCTTCGGAAACGCTGAAGAGCCGCCTGGAGGGACTGTTGACGCTGATCGAGAAGATGTTTAACGAGATGGAATTCAAGTTCCTCTACGACCAGAGCCGGAAGCTCTTCTCAATTGGGTACCGGGTCACGGAGATGAGTCTCGACCCAGGCTGGTACGACCTGCTCGCCTCCGAGGCCCGGCTCATGAGCTTCGTCGCGATCGCCAAGGGCGACGTACCGCCGTTGCATTGGTTCCGGCTCGTCCGTGCCTTGGTTCCCGTGGGGCGGGGAGCGGCCCTCGTCTCCTGGTCAGGTTCCATGTTTGAGTACCTCATGCCCCCCCTCGTCATGCGCCCTCCGTCGGGGAGCCTGCTGGACGTTACGTGCCGCCTCATCGTCCGCCACCAGATAAAATACGGGGCCGCTCGCGGTGTGCCGTGGGGAGTCTCGGAATCGGCCTACAACGTGCGCGATCTCGCGCTGACCTACCAGTATTCGAGTTTTGGCGTGCCGGGTCTGGGACTCAAACGGGGCTTGAGTGAAGATGTCGTGGTCGCCCCGTACGCCACGGCGCTGGCGGCCCAAGTCGATCCGGGGGCAGCGGCACAGAATTTCTCGCGTCTCTTTGAAGCCGGTGCGGGCGGCCCGTATGGCTTTTACGAGGCGCTCGACTTCACCGGCATGCGGCTCCCCGAGGGCAAACAGTGCGCCGTCGTTCGCGCCTACATGGCGCATCATCAAGGGATGGTCCTCATCGCGATCACGAACGTCCTTCATGCTGGACAGATGTGCCGGCGCTTCCACGCCGATCCGATCATCCAGGCGACCGAGCTGCTGTTGCAGGAGAGGATGCCACGGGACATCGAGGTGGCTCAGCCCCGGGCCGAGGAGATGAAGGGAGCCGCCCATGTCCGCGATATCGTGCCCGCCGTCCTGCGCCGGTTCAAATCGGCACACACCCTGGCGCCGTGCACGCACCTCCTCTCCAATGGGCGATACACGGTTCAAGTGACGGCGGCAGGCTCTGGGTACAGCCACTGGGGAGACCTGGCGGTCACCCGGTGGCAGGAGGATGTCACGCGTGACGCCTGGGGGACGTACGTCTTCCTGCGCGACGTGCGAAGCGGCAAGGTCTGGTCGGCGGGATACCAGCCGAGCGGGACCGAGCCGGACAGTTACGAAGCAGTTTTTTCGGAGGATCAGGCGGAAATTGTGAGGCGCGACGGAGCCATCGAGACCACGCTCGAGGTCGTCGTTTCGCCGGAGGATGACGCTGAGGTGCGAAGGGTTTCGGTGACGAATTTAGGCGCGCGGACCCGGGAGATTGAGCTGACCTCGTACGCGGAGATCGTGCTGTGCCCCCCCGCGGCGGATGCCGCCCACCCCGCCTTTTCAAACCTGTTCATACAAACGGAATTTCACCCTGATCTGGATGCCTTGCTCGTGACGCGCCGGCCTCGGGATTCCGGCGCCACCCAAGTCTGGGCGGCACACGTGGTCGTCGTCGAAGGAGATCCCGTCGGTGAGGTGCAGTATGAGACCGACCGGGCACGGTTCCTCGGCCGCGGGCGGGGAATCCAAAGGCCGCTGTCGGTTCAAGACGGCCGCCCGCTCTCCAACACCATCGGCCCGGTGCTCGACCCGATCATCAGCTTACGGTGCCGTGTGCGGGTGGAGCCAGGTGCGACGGCCCGCGTGATGTTCACCACGCTCGTCGCGTCCTCTCGGGACCAGGCGCTGGCCCTCGCCGAGAAGCACCGCAACCCAGCGATGTTCGCCCGGGTGGTGACACTGGCGTGGACCCAAGCGCAAGTCCTCTTGCGTCATCTTGGCATTGGCCCCGATGAGGCTCACCTCTTCCAGGAGCTCGCCAGCCGGATCCTCTGCTCGGACCCCGCGCTGCGGCCGTCGGCCGACGTGCTGAGGCGCGACACGCGGGGACCGTCGGTGCTGTGGGCCCACGGCATTTCCGGCGACGTACCGATCGTCCTGGTGCGGGTCGGTGAGTCCGACGACCCGGAGATCGTCCGGCAGTTGATCCGCGCCCACGAGTACTGGCGGATGAAGCACCTGTCGGTGGATCTCGTCATCCTGAACGAACATGCCCCGTCGTACGACCAGGGTTTCCAGGTCTCCCTGGAGGCCATGGCTCGGGCCAGCCAGTCCGGTGTGGGGCACGAGGGAGGCGATGTGCGTGGGAGGATATTCATTCTGCGAGCCGACCTGGTGTCGGCTGAGGAACACCAGGCGCTTCAAACAGCGGCGCGCGCGATGCTCTTAAGCCGTCGCGGAACCCTGGCTGAGCAGGTGCTGCGACTGACCCAATCCGAGGTCACGGCTCATCCCCTCTCTTAAGCCTGACCTCGAGTTCTTCAACGGCCTCGGCGGTTTCGCCGCGGATGGCCATGAGTACGTGACGATCCTGGGCGAGGGCCAGTGGACACCGGCGCCGTGGATCAACGTGATCACGAATCGCGCCTTTGGCTTTACGGTCTCGGAGTCGGGCTCGGGGTACACGTGGTCGGGCAACTGTCACGATTTAAGGCTCACCCCGTGGTCCAACGATCCGGTCAGCGACCCGCCAGGCGAGGTGATCTACATCCGGGACGAAGAGAGCGGCGATGTGTGGACTCCCACGGCGCTGCCGATCCGGGAGGAGGGCGGGACCTATATCGCCCGGCATGGCCAGGGCTACAGCCAGTTTGAGTACGCTTCCCATGGGATCGCCCTGACCCTCCTGTCGTTCGTGCCGCTTGAGGACCCCATCAAGATTTCCCGCCTCACGATCGAGAATCGTTCGAACCGGTCGCGGCGGCTCTCCGTGACGGCGTATGTTGAGTGGGTCCTCGGCGTTCTCCGGGGCGAGAGTGCGCCATACGTCGTCACCGAGATTGACGCGGTGACGGGGGCTCAATTCGCACGCAATGTCTTCAGCAGTGAGTTCGGCGGCCGCGTGGCGTTTGCCGATCTGGGGGGGGACCAGACCGCGTGGACTTCTGACCGCATGGAGTTTCTCGGTCGCAACGGGACCCTGGGAGCACCGGCAGCGCTGCAACGCGCCTTGGCACTCTCTGGCAAGACTGGCGCCGGATTGGATCCGTGTGCCGCTCTTCAGACCACGGTCGAGTTGCGCCCGGGGGAACGTGAGGAGATCGTGGTGCTCCTTGGTGAGACGGCGAACCGGGAAGAGGCGAGAAGGCTGATCACGCGCTACCGGTCTTCACCTTCCCTCTCTTTACACTCCCTCTCCCCCTCCGGGGGAGAGGGTAGGGTGAGGGGGTCTGTGGACGCAGTCTTGCGCGCGGTTCGGGATCGCTGGGACGATGTGCTGGGCGTCGTGCAGGTGAAAACGCCCGATCGGGCCATGGACCTCTTGCTCAACCGCTGGCTGCTCTACCAGACGCTCGCGTGCCGAATCTGGGCACGAACCGGGTTCTATCAATCAGGCGGCGCGTATGGCTTTCGTGATCAGCTCCAGGACGTGATGGCGCTCACGGTGGCTCAACGGGACATCGCGCGTGAGCATATCAAAAGGGCCGCCGCGCGGCAGTTCACCGAGGGCGACGTCCAGCACTGGTGGCACTCGCCGTCTGGCCGGGGGGTGCGGACTCAGTTCTCCGATGATCTGCTCTGGTTGCCGTACGCGGTTCTCCACTACCTTGAGGTCACCGGGGAGACCGGCCTGCTCGATGAAATTGTTCCTTTCCTCGAGGGGATGGCCCTCCCGGCCGGGCAGGGTGATGTGTATTTCCAGCCCAACGTCTCCGAATCGTCGGGGACCTTGTTCGAGCACTGCGCGCGCACCCTCGACCGGAGCCTGGCGGTCGGGAGCCATGGCCTCCCGCTGATTGGCGGGGGAGACTGGAACGATGGCATGAACCGGGTCGGCCACGGGGGAAAGGGGGAGAGCGTCTGGCTTGGCTGGTTCCTTTCCAAGATCCTCGTCGAGTTCGCCCGGGTGGCTGAGGCGCGCGCGC
>CAZPLZ010000174.1:4373-6953 GCA_964587525.1 uncultured bacterium
GCCAGGACGTGGCGGCAGCATGCCGGCGCGTTGAAAGTGGCGCTGGAGCGCGAGGCGTGGGACGGCGAGTGGTACCGGCGCGCCTTCTTTGATGATGGAACGCCGCTCGGCTCCGCCACGAACGAGGAGTGCCGCATCGATTCGATCGCGCAGTCCTGGGCGGTGCTCTCCGACGCCGCCGACCCGGTGCGCGCGCGCCAGGCCATGGCGGCGGTGGAGCGGCACCTCATCCGCCGGCGTGACGGCCTCATGCTCCTCCTCACCCCGCCGTTCGGGCTCAATGCCCTTTCTTCCCTCGACCCCGGTTACATCAAAGGATACCTCCCCGGCGTTCGGGAGAACGGTGGCCAGTACACCCATGCGGCGATCTGGTCGCTCCTGGCCTTCGCGACGCTGGGCGACGGCGACAAAGCCGGCGAGCTCTTCGCCATGTTGAATCCGATCAACCATGCCAGCACCCGGGCTGGCACCCAGCGCTACAAGGTGGAGCCCTACGTCGTCGCGGCTGACATTTACGCCGAACCCCCGCACACCGGCCGCGGCGGCTGGACATGGTACACCGGCGCAGCGGGCTGGATGTACCGGGCCGGCCTCGAGTGGATCCTTGGATTTCACCTGCGGGGCACCGAACTGGTGATCGATCCCTGCATCCCCCGCGCGTGGCGGGGTTATGAGATCACCTTCCGTTATCACTCCGCACGGTATGAGATCTCGATCGAGAACCCACACGGCGTCTCCCGGGGGGTCTCGTCGGTTGAACTGGATGGAAAGTTCCTTCTGGGCGTCGGCGCCATGAAGATTCCACTCGCCGACGACCGCGCCACGCACCAGGTCCGCATCGTCCTCGGCTGAACAGCAAGTATTCCCTCCCTCCGCTGGCAAGGTCTGAAGATCCATTAAATTCATCCCCAGAATCTTTGTCTTGACGATACAACTGATTAGTTGTATCCTTGTCAGGGAGGAAGGATGACCCACAAAATCCGTCGCTTTGACGATAGGCTCAAGGAGGATCTCAAGAATCCGGGGTTCCGCAAACACTATGAAGCCTACGATCTTCCGGTGCGTTTAGCCGTTGAGATCGCTCAACTCCGGCAGAGGAAGAAGATGACACAGGCACAGCTGGCCAAAAGAATTGGCGTTAGCCAACAATTTGTGGCGAGGCTGGAGAACTCGGAAGAAACAGTGCCCAGCCTTCGCACCCTTGAAAAGGTGGCTCAGGCTTTGGACAAGCAACTGTACGTCGATTTTCGTTAGACTCCAAGGATCTTCGCTTCATACCACACCATGCGGGTTGCGCTGGTCCATGACTGGCTGAACGGCATGCGGGGCGGTGAAAAATGCCTCGAACAATTCTGCCTGCTGTATCCGAATGCGACCATTCATACGTTGCTGTACCAGCCGGAGCGGATTTCCGAAACCATCAACCGGCTGCCGGTCAAAACGTCATTCATTCAATCGCTTCCATACGCCAAGAGCAAGTACCGTTGGTTGCTGCCGTTGTTCCCCACGGCGATCGAACAGTTCGATTTATCTCAGTATGACGTGGTCATCAGCAGCAGCCATTGCTGCGCCCTGGGCGCGATCGCGCCGGCCACCGCTGTGCATGTGTGCTACTGCCACACCCCGATGCGGTACGCCTGGGAGCATTTCCATGTCTATTTCCCTCCGGAGCGATACGGTTGGATCAAAAGGGGGCTGATCGCTTTTTGCATGAGCCGGCTTAGGACCTGGGACCAGTCAGCGGCCCAGCGTGTCGGCGTCTTCGTGGCCAATTCAGCCAACGTGGCCCGGCGGATCGCGAAGCACTACCGCCGTGACGCCCGCATCATCCACCCCCCAGTAGACACCGCCTTCTACACCCCCTCTTCCCTCTCCTCCGACTTTTACCTGATCGTCTCCGCCCTCTCCCCATACAAGCGTCTTGACCTGGCGGTGAGAGCTTTCAACGAACTCAAACGACCGCTGGTAATCATTGGTGACGGGCCGGAGCGCAAGCGCTTGCAAGCGCTGGCCGGACCCACGGTCCGGTTCCTGGGCTGGCAACCGGACGAAGTCCTCCGCGAACATTACCGCTCCGCCCGGGCGCTGATCTTCCCGGGGGAGGAGGATTTTGGGATTACCCCGCTGGAGGCTGCGGCGTGTGGGACCCCCACCATCGCGCTGGCAGCCGGCGGGGCCTTGGAAACCGTGAGGGAAGGACTGAACGGGCTTTTGTTTCCTGAACAGACAGTGGAGAGCTTAAAGATGGCGGTCAAAGCGTGCGAGACGGAGCGGTTCGACCCTCAAGCGCAATGGGAGCACGCCGCCGCGTTCTCACCGGAACGCTTCCGGGAAAAGTTCCAAGCCGTCGTCAGCGAGTCCCTCCACTCTGGGATTCCCTCTCAAGGCGCTGACGCACCCAGAAGAGGGTCAGCAGGAGGATGAGCGCGGCGATCGTCACGACCGACAGCGACTGCAAGATGCCTGCGATCTTGCTTCCCACCAGGCCAGACGGGGTGAACCCGGCCAGCAGGAAATACACGGCCAGGGCGGCGATCACCCGGCGCCGGTCGGCAGCGCGCAGAATCCTTTGGCGTATTA
>CAZPLZ010000175.1:0-6942 GCA_964587525.1 uncultured bacterium
GCAGAGTGGGGGCGGGGTTCATGTGGGTGGGCACAGGATCCTTCGATTCGACCGATCCCATCCTGGGATCCGCGCCTGCAGGCAGCGCTTCCGACGCGATGGCGTTTTTGTCCTACGGGTTCCCCCTTACGGAATCGCTCTCAACTGGAGCTTCGCTCAAGCTGATTCAGCGGACGCTGCTCGACTTTGAGGCGTACGGTCTCGGCGCGGATCTGGGCATGCTGTGGGAGAGCTCTGGCCGTGCGTTTAGCGTAGGTGGCGCAGTTCAGAATATAGGTCGGATTGGGGGGTTTGAGGAGGGCTTCAGCCTGGGCTTCAGCGGAGGGGCCGAAGATCTGCCGCTCACGTTCCGGCTGGGCGGAGCCATGCGGGCCAGGCTTTGGGGCCAGCGGCTGCTGGCGGCCATGGGTTTGACGTCGTTTCGGGAGTCCTTCTCGAATTTTGAGGAATTCTTGGAGACGCCGCGTCTCTCCCTCGGGATGGAGTACGGTCTGGCCAATATCCTCTTCTTCCGTGTTGGCTGGGAGAGGCCCTTGGCTACCCCGACCAAAACCAAGGCAGCGCTGGATCTCGGTGACCGCTCTGGCCTGGCCAGCCTGCCCTCGGCCTTTCGGTCCGGGCTCGGGTTCCGCTGGATGCTCACTCCGGCAGCGCTGTTGCAGATTGACTATGCGCTTGCGCCGTTTGGAACGCTTGGCGCGGTCCATCACGTCGCGATGCTCGTACGCTGGGGCATACCAAAAGTCCTGCGTGCGGTCACGGAGCTGCCAGAAGAGCGAATCAAGAAGAGAGCCAGAGCTGTGATGGTCATTGAGCCGAAGCAGATCAAGTTTGAACAGCAGGCCAAGGAATGGAAGGTGGAGATCACGGATGACCAGGGGCGGGTGGTCAAAACGTTTGCCGGCACCGGGTTGCCGCCGAAATCGCTGGACTGGGACGGGACAGACGCGCGTGGCAAAGTGTTGACGAACCTGGCCAAGTTCAAGTTCGTGCTGAAGGCGAAGGACATCACGGACAAGGAAATCAAGACCTCCACCGTGCTGGCCTCCGTGAGCGCGGAGCCCCGACTCAAGGCCGTGGCGGGGAAACCGCTGTATCCCGAGGTTGTGTTCGTGCTGCCGCAGGGCATCTACGAGGTGTGGCGGATTGAGATCAAAGATGTGGCCAGGCTTGTCCGTTCCTGGGAGGGGGAGGGGAAGCCCCAGAAGACGATCGTGTGGGATGGGAAGGACAAGGCTGGCCGCGTCGCCAAGCTTAAGAAACCCAGGTACCTATGGCGGTTTGTGGACACGGAGGGGCAGACGACGAGGGGCGAGAGACCGCTGCCGCAGGTGGATGCTGCGTTCAAACCCCAGGTGAGCGTCAACGAGGTCCGGATCGTCGGGATCCGGTTCAAGGGATCAAACGCCGTGCTGACCGAGAGGCATCAGCCGGTGATGCGAAAGGCGGCCGCGTTCATCCGCGAGCACCCCGGCAGCGAGCTAACGGTCGAGAGCTACGCGGACGCGCCAGGCAGCGATGAAACCAACTATATCCTGGCAAAGCGCAGGGCCGAGCTTGTGCTGCAAACGCTGATGGAGCGGTACAACCTGGCTGCCACCCGGGTCACGCTGCGCGTGTACGGGCGGAGCAAGTCCGCGCCGCAGTATCCCAATCTCCCCGAGGAGGAACAGAAGCAGCGTGTCGACCTTGTGATCAACGTGCGCCGTTGAGCGTGCCCGAGAAGTCTGCCCCTTCGCTCCGTTGAGGCTTTTTCAGCATCCTAAGGTCAAGTTTGCGCCGTCCATTCTCAACGCCGATCCCCTTGACCTGAGGGGGGCCCTCAAGATCATCAAGCGCGGTGGAGGGGATCAGGTACACGTGGACATCATGGACGGCCATTTCGTTCAAAATCTGTCCATGGGGCCGCACGTGATTCACTCCCTGAAGGCCGCAACTCGGCTGCCGCTTGACGTTCACCTCATGGTGACAGACCCGAAACGTTTCATCGATCCTTTTCTGAAAGCAGGGGCTAACGCGCTGACACTTCATGTAGAATCCCGTGGTCCGCTGAAGGATCTGCTCAAGAAGGTTCGCCGTTGGGGAGCGAGGGCGGCGGTGGCGCTGCGGCCACGCACGCCACTGGCCGCCCTGCGCGGCCTGTTGCCGCATGTGGATATGGTGCTGTTGATGACCGTCGAGCCGGGATTTGGCGGGCAACGCTTCCGGAAGGATGTGCTGTCGAAAATCAGGACACTGCGACAAAGGGTGCGACGGATGAGACCGGTGTTGGATATTCAGGTGGACGGAGGCATCGATCCGAGGACGGTCGCCTCAGTCGTTAAGGCAGGTGCTAATGTCATCGTCACGGGCTGGGCGGTGTTTGGCAGTCGCGATCCGGTGGCGGCGCTGAAGCGACTGCGCAAGCTCGCCACCGCCGCCCAACGATCTAGTTAATGAGGGGAGAATAGATGGTGATGGAACTGATACTCCTTTTTGCTTGGCTTCTTTCAGGGCAGGGGGTACTGGCGGGGGAGTTTGACACGCTGGTGGCGCAGGGCAAAGATGCGGTGTCCATCGGGCAATTTCAAGAGGCGGAGAGAATCTTCAAGGATGCCCTTTCGTTGCGGCCGAACCATCCCGAAGCGCTGTATGGCGCCGGGTATGCAGCCGCACAGTTGGGGAAGCGGAAGACCGCCATCCGCCACTTTGAGGGTGTCCTGAAACAAACCTATACGGATCAGACGTTCAAGGTCTTTCATACCCTGGCGCTCAGCCAGATTGGATTCATTCGGATCGCCCAGCGCAGGTATGAGGAGGCCGCCCAGGTATTCGAAAAGGGTGTGGCCAACATGCCGAACAATGCCGACGTGCGTTATGGCTACGGTGCAGCGTTGCGCGGTCAAGGGCGGAACGAGAAAGCGCTGCAGGAATTTGAAGAGGCCCTGAAGCTGGACCCCAAACATATCGGCGCCCTGGTTGGCAAGGCGTCGATTTTCTATGACCTGGGCAGCGTGCCGGAAGCCTTTAACCTGTTGCAAGAAGCGATGGGACTCACACCGCAGAACCCGCTCCCGTATGGGGTCATGAGCGCATTCTACCGGGATTTGGAAAAACCACATGAGCAGCACCTCACGCTTGGGCACTACTACTTCTATCTCGGTGACCTCAGCAAGGCGGCTAATGAATACCGAGCTGCGCTGGCGGTCAAGGAGACCGCTGAAGCATACTTCACGCTGGGTTCCGCCACCCTCCAGCTAGGACAATTGGAAGTCGCTGAGGGTTATTTTAAACGGGCGCTCAAATTGAAGGTGAAGCCGGCGGATGCCGCATGGGCGCAACTATCCCGGGTGCAGGCCAAGCAGGGCCAACTCACCAAGGCGCTGACGTCGCTGAACAAGGCCCTTGCGTTGAACAAGGCGAGTGCAGCCTACCATGCGCAACTGGCCTGGATCTCCATACAGTTGGGCAAGACGGAGGAGGCGGAGCGTGCTGCCCAGCGAGCGTTGTCTTTAGACCCGGATCTGGCATTGGGGTACCGGTATCTGGGTGACGTGTACAACGTCAAAGGGCTGGCGAGGGATGCCATCGACATGTACGAAAAGTGTTTGGCCCGGAATCCGAGCCTGCCGGATGTGTACGTCAATCTGGGCTGGGCGTATGAACAGGTTGGGGATGTGGTTTCCGCCCAGCGGAATTACGAGATCTTTTTACGAATGAACCCTCCACCGGAAGAGGCCAAGAAAGTCAAAGAGCAGATTCAAAAGTTGGATCGCCAGGCTAAGGCTGGGCCGGTCCCACCCGTAGCTGCTACGTGGGAACCCCTCCTGGCTCAGGGGGAGGATAGCAGTGAGCGTACGCTGCCCGAGGGTGTGACTGGATCTCCCTCGCGGTGGCCGTGGCTTTTTGCGCTGGCCGCCATGATGCTAGGGACGGCCGGCTGGTGGCTCTGGCGGCGGAGGAAGCATCTCCCCGCTCCTTCCCCTCTTCCCCCTCCGGGGGAATAGAGAAGCAGGCAAATCCTTACAACGTTGGCCCGGCTGGTCGTGCTTTTGGGGGCGGTGTCTCTGCCGCTGGCGTTCTGGCCGCCGTTTGAGGACGCCTTCAAGCTGCCGCAATGGCTCGTGGTGTGGATCATGCTCGCTGGGGTGTGGCTGGCGCTCCTCGGCCGGCTTCAGGTCGTTCTATCCTGGCGGTTTCTGCCGGTCGGGGTCCTGATCATTGGCTACCTGCTGGCGGCGGCCCTGGGGGCATACACACGCCTGAGCGACACGCTGTGGTGGACTGCCCTGGCCGTCATAGGTGTTGCGCTGCCGGTGGCGCTGGGGAACCGGCCCACGGTAGTTCCAGTGCTGCTGGTCTTTGCGGGGGCAATCAGCGCGTGGTACAGCATGATCCAGTTTGCTGGCTTCGACGTTGTTTCATCACTTGCGGCTCCGGGTTCCAGGCCATTCTCCACCTTGGGCAACCCTGATTTTCTGGCTGCCTTCCTGGTGGCGGTCCTGCCTTACGCGGTGATCCGGTGGCTTACGTTTCCCGGCCTGTTGCGTGGCGTCATCTGTCTTTCGATGGCCGTGGCGCTCCTGATCACCCAGTCGCGCGGTGCATGGCTCGGCGTTGCGGCCTCTCTGGCAGCCGCCCCACTGCTGCTTCTCGTTGCCGGAAGGAGGCTACGCCTGAACTCGGGGCTGAGGATCACGCTGATTGCAGCGACAGGTGCAGTGGTGATCTTTTTTTCCCTGCACGACCAGGCTCGGGAACGACTATCGAACATCGCCTCAATCCGCCATTTTGATGCCGCCGGCCGGTTGTTTATGTGGCGCGCCTCGATGGAGATCATCCGGGAGCGACCCTTGCTGGGCTGGGGTCTGGGGTCGTACGGGCAGGTCTATCCACGGAAGGCGGCCGGCCTTCTGCAAGCTCGGGACACGTTTCCTTACTTCTATACGGAGAACGCTCATAATGATTACCTGCAACTGCCGGCTGAGATCGGACTTCTAGGGTTTGGTCTTACGATCTGGTTGTGGGTACTTTTCTTCCGGAGAGCCTGGCTTGTGTTTCAGGCCGGCAATCTGTTCGGCCTCGGTGCGATGTTGGGATTTCTCGCTTTACAAGTCAACGCGCTCTTCAATTTCCCCTGGTATCTGCTTCCTGTGCATGGCTGGTTCTGGCTTACCTTTGGCTCCCTTTACATGCTTTCTCCTTCTGGCGAAGCAGGGCGGGCGGTGCAGCAGGGTTATGCTGCTCCGGTTCCGGTCAAAGCCGTGCTGGGATGGGTGTTCCTGCTGTTCGCTGGGAGTGTCCTGGCGGCCAGGGATCTGCAAGCCAATGCCTGGTTGAAGTTCTCCGGTGATTTCGAGGCATCCAGCCGGTGGCGGGAGGCGTTTGCCTGTGCCGAGCGCAGCTTGCTTCGGTGGGGTGTCTGGGAAGGCCGGCATCGAGCGGCCAACAACGCTTCCCGCGCCGCGTATCACCTTGGCGATTTTGCAGCGGCGGAGCAGTATGCCCGTGCTTCGCTTGCGTTCTTTCCGGATTGGCCGGCTACATGGAGCCACCTGGGATTGATTCTGGCCCGGCGGGGTCAATATGACAAAGCCCAGACTGCCTGTCGTCGTGCACTGGCGCTGAATCCGCACCAGGCTGACAGCTATCACGTCCTGGGCAACGTGGCCTATCTGGAAGGTGATAGGGACTCCGCCGCTCGCTTCTGGCGGAAGGCGCTGGTCGAACAACCAGAGCTCACCGGCGCCCGGGAAAGCCTAGAATCTCTTGTGAGGGAAAAGGGAGACCGATGATGCAGGTCTTTGATTTTCAAGGCTTTATGGTGTCAAATAGGTAGCTTAATGCCGAGACAAACCATCGCCTCCTCACAGGCTCCGCAGCCGGTGGGGCCGTACGTGCAGGCCGTCCGGGCCGGCGATCTGCTCTTTATCTCGGCCCAACTGCCGCTTGATCCCCTGACCAACACGCTGGTCCGGTCCGGCGTGAGGGCGCAGACACGCCGGGTGCTGGAAAACATCAAGGCGATTCTGGAATCTGCGGGGGCCCGCTTAGAGCATATCGTGCGGATGACCCTCTATCTGCGCAACCTTGAGGATTTCAACCAGATCAATGAGGTCTATGCTGAATTCTTCCCCCAACAGCAGCCGGCCAGAACCACGATCGAGGTGACAAAACTGTCAAAAGACGCGACGGTCTGCATGGACGCGATCGCGCACCTGGGGCCATGAACTACCCCGATTCGTATATCGTCCTGGGCATATTCGCCGTCCTGGCTCTGATGTTTCCGGCTGGCCCGCTGATCCTGGCTAAGTTGATCTCGCCGAGGAACCCCGGGAAGGAGAAACAGCGGCCATATGAGTGCGGCGCGGTCGAAGCGGGGGACCCCTGGGGGCAGTTCAAGATTCAGTTCTATATGTACGCTTTGATTTTTCTGGTGTTCGAAGTCGAGGTTCTTTTCCTGTATCCCTGGGCGATGATCTTCAAGGAAGTCGGCATGACCGGTCTGATCGAGATGTTCGCGTTCATCGGCCTGCTTGTGCTGGCCTGGCTGTACGCTTGGAAACAGGGGGCCCTGGAGTGGGAATGAATGGAAAGGCTTGAGCGGGTCTTCATAGATCTCAAAGCGTTCATCATGGAGCAAGGTGAAGCCTGGCTGCCGGATTCCCAGCTTGTCTTGCTGTCCGCGCTGCTGTCGTGCATTGCGATCCTGCTCTTCGCGCCGGTCACCATGATGTTTCTGACCTGGCTGGAGCGGAAGGTGGTCGCTCGCATCCAGGACCGGATTGGGCCCAACCGGGTGGGACCGGCGGGCCTGCTGCAACCGGTCGCTGACGGCATCAAGATGATGCTGAAGGAAGACATCATTCCGGTGGGCGCGGACAGGATCGTGCATAATCTGACGCCCATCTTGGCTGTGGCGCCTGTTCTCATGCTCTTCCTCGTGCTCCCCTTTGGGAAGGA
>CAZPLZ010000176.1:0-6906 GCA_964587525.1 uncultured bacterium
TGATGCAGGAAGAAGCCTACGCAGCCACCGAGTGGGCTCCGCCTGGCCCGGACAAGCCTGCCTTCCACGCCTACCGGCTTTTCCGGAACTACGACGGGGAGGGAGCGGCCTTTGAGGGCCGGTACGTTTCCGGAACCAGCGAGTCCGATTTCATTCACGTGTTTGGCGCCTTGAACGAGGAGAAGAAAGTTCTCCGCGTGGCCGTCGTCAATACTCACTTCAAACAGGACTTAAGGATCCGCTTGAACCTCGGCCTGGACATTGGCGAGGGCAGGCCGGTTAAGCCCTTCATCCTGGGGGAGAACGCTCCCACGACCATCAAGAGAGGAAAATCCCTGAAGACTTTGGGGCGCATGCTGAATTACTCCTCCCCCGCATCTTCGGTTTCGATCCTGGAGATTCTTCTCTCTGCCGTGGACCCGCGTGGATGAAGGAAATCCGCGCGGGTTCTTCGGAGTAAGGGGAAATCTCCCTCGGGGTGCTTGGCCGGCTGGCCATCCGGCCCGGTGGCTGGGTATTGACGTCAGAAGGGGTTTGAAATACTGTAGGCGGGTCGCTCCGTGAAAGCGGAGGATGGAGGCCGGGCGGAAATGCCAACAACACAAGGAGGAGCCGCATGTTCGAGAATGTGACGGGTATGTCCAAGATCGTGGTCTCGGTCCTGTTTTTTCCTTATTTTTTTCAGAATGCTTTGCTGGAGTTTGCCTGGGGAGCGGGAGATGTGCCTTGGCTTCAGATGGCCAAGCGACTGTTTCTGCTGCTCCCAGTTGGGGTGCTCATCCTCGGTCTTTGGGTCTCCATCCCGAGCCTGATCACCGTGATCTTCAGGAAAAAACGTAGGGAGTTTTTCACAGCGTTTCTGATTACCTGGTGGGATATGGGAAAGGCCGTCTTCTTCTTCTGGGGAGGGATATTTCGTTTCGTGTACATTCTAGCCGGCTCGGTGTATGTGCTGGTCAAGGTTGTGGTGGTTGGTGTCTGGCTGGTGGTCCAGGATATTCTGTCGGCTCCTGTGCGCTTGGTGCGGCTCGTGGGGCGAAGTGTCGCGACTCCGGGTCTTCCTTGGATCGCCCTGATCCTGACGAGTTTCTGGTGTGTTCTTGAGGCGACGATTTTTACGTACATCATGACCGGGCTAGTCATGGACACCCTCTCAAACTTGACAGGCCAGGAACTTTCTGAGGCCTGGGTGAGGCCACCGCTCTTTCTATTCATGCTGTTCTTGATCCTTGGAAGCTATGCGGTGCTTGCCACATGGGCAGACGCCGTGCGCACCAAGAACATCCCAGCCATGGTCCGGATCAGTGTGATCGAACTGGTGGTTATTTTCGTGGAGGTGCTCTTCTTCTACCGGGAACTGGTGGACTCACTGGTTCCTTGGTTCGCGCAGCATGCCCCCCAGGAATTTGACCTGGGAGCCTGGGGAACGCTTGGGATCGCCTCACTTGCATGGCTGGGCGTTCGGGGGATGTCGTGGTTCCTGTTCGCGGCGCACGGAACGCCCATCATGATGGCGATCATCCAAGGGTCGGGACTGAGAGCGCCTGAGGCGGAAAAGGTCGTGAGGCAGAGAAGCGTTGGGTACACAATCCAGTTCTTCCAGCACATCAAGGACGATGCGGAATGGGTCCGGGCGAAGGGCGAGGAACTGCTCGGAGGGTTCGTCGTGCCTCCACTGCAGGTGGTCGCGGCGGGGGTGAATTTCCTGACGCTTCTGGTGAACAACCGGCATCTGTTCCAAGTTCCGTTTCAGAGCCTCCGTGAAATCATGGATGTCAGGCTTTCGCAGTCAGAGAGCTCGAGGCGGGCAAAGAGAGAACGGGAGGGAGCAGCGACATGACGCGGCGGAGGCCTTTCCTCGCCGCCTGTTCAGGTGCGCTGATGCTCCTCCTTCTTTGCGCCGGTTGCCCCATGGGGGCTGGCAAGCCAAAGCCACGGCTGGTGATGGTTGTGGGCTTTGATCTCAGCGCATCGTTTGTCAGGCGGTCTGAATTTGATGACTCACTCGAGTTTCTTGCGCACTACCTCTACGCCCACCTGAACGGCCTGGGCAATCTGACCGTTCCTCACTCGCTGTTTATCGGTTCCGTCGGGGGATACAGGCCGAATGAGCCCAAGACGTTCTTTCCAATTCAGACCTTTCGGGACAAATCCATCTCTGAGCTTCACGAAAAATTGAAGCAGCTCTTTCCCAAAGACCAGCCGAATCCGTTCACTGATTACAATGTGTTTTTTGAGCAAGTGGCTGAGACCGTCAAGAGCAAAAAGCTCATGTTGAAGCCGATTTCCATCATCATGATCAGCGATGGAAAGCCTGGTCTTCCTGGCACATCCAGGGAGAAGGCCTACAGCACGATCGTCCTGGCGCCCTTGGAAAGACTCGCCCGGAATATCACCATCCGCCTCCTGTATACGAGCGCCACGGTTGGATCGAACTGGAGGAAAAAGGTCAAGAGGCGTCGCGTCAAGATCTGGACGCAGGACGCGGCGGTCATGGTGGGCTGGAAGGATCCCGCGGTTCTCATCCCTCAGCGATCCTTTGAGCAGCAGACCAAATTCTTCGACTGGATCGCCGACAATGTCGATTTTGGCGTGCGGGCGGTGCGCGTGGATTGAGCTCGATCTTGGTATCGGTAACCGTTAAGTGTCGCCAGGAGCCCGGCCGTTACCCTCGGACCCAGTTCTCCACGTGGAGCCCCTTGACGCGGCGGAACTCGCGTTCGTTGTTGGTGACCAGGGTCGCGCCCAGCGAAAGAGCGTGCGCCGCGATGAGGGTGTCGAGAGGTCCCACGGGCCTGCCAGTCTTTTCGAGGTCAAATCGGACTTTCCCGTAGGTGGCGGCCGCACGGTCGTCGAACGGTAGTATTTCGAGCGGCGCGCAAAACTGGGTGAGCATCAATTGGTTGCGCACCGGATCCACACTTCGTGCAGCTCCATAGTGCAGCTCGGCGAGGGTCACCGATGAGATGCCCGCCGTTCGAGGCTGGCAGACCCGCAGCTTTGCCAGAATACGATGAGATCGGTTGCGGATGATTTCGACGCAGATGCTTGTGTCAAGCAGCCGCTCGATCACAGCGGCTTACGCCGCTCTGCCTTCCTGGGCTGGGTGCGTTCGGCCATGAAGTCTGGCGTAAAGCCAGCGAGTGACCTGATCAGCACATCCCATCCCTTCTTCTTGGGGAACAGGATGACCGTGTCTCCCAGTCGGCTGATCGCCACCTCGTCCTCGTCGAAGCGGAACTCCTTGGGTAGCCGGACGGCTGGCTACGGCCTGTCGTGAACACCTTTGCCGTGTTCATGGCATCACCTCCTGTCCAATGATATATACCATGATAGATGGCATATCTTTGATTGTCAAGATGTTGGGGTCTCAGGCGCGTTCCACCTGCCGCTGAAGTAGAGACTCGCTTGATACGAGTATGTTGTAATTTAGCTATGGGCGTCGATGCGCTTCTCGATCCTGCACTCTACATTTTTCTGACCCCGAAGGAAATCTGCTGCAAATATTGGAACATGGCGAAGGTTAAGCGAATGGTTCAGTACGATGAGTTTGCCCCCACTTCCAAACGAACCGACAACCCTGCGTCTTCGAATACGCTATAGCCCACTGAAACCGGCGCTAGACAGCAGCGGGGTGTCACCTTGCCAGGAAAGTCGTGGGTTCGAATCCTATCACCCGCTCTAACTGGTCATAACAGGAAGGTTGGTTGAAAACCTGTACGAATAACTATTTCTCGTGCAGGTTTTCTTTTTCTGTTAGCCTGTTGCGAGATGAAATTCGTCTGTGAGGTTCACCAATTGAGTCAGGAGTGGGCACAATTGGGCACAGTGAGCCGGTTGGTGGTGACAAAAAATGGTGATAGAACGGTCTCATCGTACGGGCTGCAGGGAGGAGTCATGCGCGAAGGGAAGCGGAGTAACTGCGTTATGCAGAAGATGTGTGCGGTGAATCGGAGTAAAGGGTGATTACTTCGGCTCACCAGCGGCAACATTATGTTCCACAGTGCTATCTGAGGAACTTCTGCTGTACGGGAGCTAAGGGGCAACTTTATGTCTATTCCATTGACCGCCCTCCATTCAGGACGGCTACCGAAAATCTGGCGGTGGAGAGAGCTTTCTATGTCTTCGAGAAGAAGGGAGGAGGTATTCACAACGAGTTTGAGGGGATCTTCTCTGCCCTTGAAATGGAAGCGTGTGAAACGTTGCGGAAGGTACTAGGAAGAAAAGGAACCTTGGAACTAAGCGTGGAAGAACGAGTGGCTCTCGACAATCTGGTGACGACGCAGCTGGTCAGGACAAGGGCCTACAAGAACAAAGAAGCGGGTCTATACGTGGAGATGATAAAGAAGGAAGCAGTTGAGGCTTCTGCCGACAAAGATCAATTCAAGAAACGTGTCAAGCATCATGGCATCAAGTTCGAATCTGATGGTGAGTTTGAGGCTTTCAGGCGATTCATAGCTTCTGAGGAGTGGGATGCCGCAGCCGCTGGTGGGGATGCGTATTTCTTCAAGGCAGCAATGCAGATGTACCTGTGGGCTGTTCCATGATGTGCACCGAAAGAATCTGTCTATTGTCGAGTCAACAAGTTCACGGGTGTTTTGTACATCGGATAACCCGGCCTCGTTGATGCGTCCAGACGAAGAAATCGATCATAGCAAGTGGGGGATTGAGAACAGTCTGATTGCGCTACCGATCTCTCCGAAGTATTGCCTCCTGTGGGGGACGGCTGAAAAGGCAGAGGCTAGGGTGGGAAGAACGTGGGTTGACTATGTCAATATGCATACTGCGTTCTACGCGGATCGGTTTGTCTTTGCGAACATACAATCGCAGGATATCGATGGACTGGTGAAGTACTGGATGGCTGAAAGTGCGCGCTCCGGCGAGGGAATACTGGCTGAAAAAACAGGCAGCCAAGCGAAGTAATCTATTCTCTTTGCTAGAGTATTATCGAGTGTATGAAAGAATTTGATCTTGCCTCCCTGGAAGAGATAGGTGCTGTCCTTCCTCATCTCGATATCGAGGTCGTTAAGAAAGCAGGGGGCTACCAGATTTCCGTGAAAGAAAGCATGCTTGAGGAACGCAAGATCGAGGACGGGCCTTCGCGCTATCACTGGTGGCTTGTCAGATATGTTCTTCTGCGTGAATACGGTGGGAGCGCTATCTTCGTTTCCAAGGACGGGTCTTGGGAACCGGTGTGGTTTTTCAGTGCCAGCAGGGGGCTGATCTATGTTTCAGCGTCAGGTGCAGGTGATGGTTGGCGTCTAGGGTTCGTCGGGCGAGATTTAGTGGGTAGGGATGAGATTTTGGATGACACCAAAGCGCTAAGGGCTATGTTGATAGGGTTGATCGAGAGAAGAAAATTCTCAAAGGAACGCGTGGACAGAGAGAAGGTCGGCGGGGCATGCGTTAACCTATACAGATTGCACAGTCACTCAGCTGAGGTGTTGCTTGATGAGGCCAAGGGCACGATTGCTCGCCACAAGGATCTCATTGATAGGGTCAGGAATAGGAAGACACAAACTGACGACAAGGAATTTCAGGAGGTCGTTCTTAGCGTCGTAACAAACTTGCCCAAGGTATCCGTGTTGTTTAGATCAGCGTTCGTCAGTTCCGTTCTGAGTCTTGAGGCACTGACTAACCTCTTCTATGAGTTGCTGACCAAGGCGCGCTATCGCAATGAACGATCCCAGCGAAGGTTCGCCCGCGAGACGTTGCCGGAGAAGATACTGGAAATGGATAGATACTGTGACTTCTTTGTTGCCCCTCCTTTGAGCCAGGACGATGAATTGTTCAAGGCAATCTGTCATGTAATAGAACTCCGTAACAATCTCGTGCATGCGAACATCACTGCGGAGATGAGGGAGCACCTCCTTAAGACACAAGAGGGTGTTTTGGTAGTTACGCCGAGGAAGGTCGGGTCTGAGAAATACGGTATTAGCGGAGACTATCGCACGCTATCCAATGGTGCGGTTATCAGAACGATGAGGTTGGTGAAGAAATACCTGGCGACCTGTCTTCAGAGCATGGAGGAGCATCTGGCGGAGCAACTGGATATATCTCTGAATCTGTTTTGGATTACGTATGTGTGGCCGCAGGACAAGAATGCAAAGATGGTTTTATACTACCCCCCCAACATCCCCAGGCCAAAAGGCATGATTGGCATGTCAACAAAGCTGGATGGTGAATACTACTACCTCGGTGAGGAAGAATATGTTGCGACATCAGAAGCAGAGATCTTCGGCTAGAAAGATTTATAGCGGGAACGAAGCCTGAGCGGAAGCATTTTCTTCTCTCTCAAGGGGCAGGCGGAACGCTTGCAGTCTGGTCTTCCACGATACGTCTGGAATAGTACGTCCGACGCGATAGCGTCGTGAGCGGCGGTGACTGACCGTGCGGTGTAGATTCTAGAGGGTAAGGCTTTTGATGGCGGGCGAAATGGTGCGTGACCGACGGATATTGTTATCGATCTGGTCCATGATGGCTGGTGGTGGCGGCGAGTAGAGCGCAATCCCTTTCACACAGAGTTGATCGAACAGAAAATCCCGCTTGAACGGTGGCATCAGCCGAAAGCAATCGACGATCGTTTCTGGGGCAGTGAGATAGTCCACGGTGCCTTTAGGGATCGAAACGCCGTAGTCGCTGAACGCCAGGGTTTTATATCTCGAGGCGTTTGAGGTCAACAAGAAATGATGAATTTCAGATTGCGAGCAGTCCTTGTTCAGAACGATGAAGTATTTCGACCGTCGAATCGGTTCGCTCAAGAAGGGGTAGTCTTCAATTCTGATGACTGCCCCTCGGCGCAAGCTGGAGTCGAAATAGGGCTTCAGCGCGCCCGGGAATGCTCTGAACACTAAGCGGCCTGAGGTTGTTCGGTGTCGGCCCCTTCGTGGAGCATGATATAAGACT
>CAZPLZ010000177.1:0-6831 GCA_964587525.1 uncultured bacterium
GGGTGTATTTGGTAACCAGCATGCCATCTCACTGACCGTGGGGCTGGCTCCGAAGCCAAAGAAGAAAGAGGCCATTCGTCCATCGGTGACGGCAGCACCAAAACGAGAACAAGAGATCATCTATTTCTGTCCACCATGTGGTGAAAAGGCACGGGTCAAAGTTGAGGTCCGGTTGGAATCCACCTTTACGGCGACACTGCTTGATAGAGAAGCAAGGTTCACCCTTCTCAAACTTGTGGAACCGAGGATCGTGAAGCCTGGAGTGTACGAGGTGGAGTGGGATGGCACGCTCCAACAGGGCACTTCTGCACGTTATGACCTCCCCTATGTCATCAAGATCGTTTATGATCACCAGACCCGTTACGTTAAAACTGTTGCCAAGGCGATCCGCTAGTCCCGAAGGCCCAGAGCCATCGCTCGCGACGCCAAATACACTCTATGTTGTAGCGCTCGCGCTCTGGCTCTTCCCCGGCATGGCCATGACGGCGGCGGGGCCGGCGGCTATTCCGGTGGGCCCGGGAGGCAGGCTGCTGCGCTGGAGTGTAAGCCCCTGGGTGGGAGTCTCAACGGTAAGGCTGGGCAAGCTTGATGCCTTTCCCAAGGCGTCAATCAACCTCTGGTGGGAACCCACATGGCTGAGTCTCTATTCGGCCCCTATCACCGATCAGCAGCAGTACGAAATTGATTGGGCGATCGTGGAGGGGCTGACGGTGGGGTACCAGGTGAACCCGTTGGTGGGGCTCGCCGTGCGGGTGGGGTACCTGCGCACCGAGCAGGGGAGCTTCCGGACGGTGGCCGAGGGCGCCGTCTTCCGCGTGGTCGATTCCTGGACGAACCAGGCCGAGCTGCTCATGGTCATGGGGGGCGCGGTGTTCAAGCTGGCCTTCACCGAGCGGACCCGGGTGAATGTGGCGTTGTTCCTCGGTATCGGGACGGCGGACATTTCGATCGACCACCGCCAGCGAGAAGAGCAAACCGGCTCGCTCTTGGAGGCGCACGCTGATGCCCGTGGAACGGCGTTCATCCCGGAGTTCTCCCTGAACCTGGAGCGTGATCTCGCTCCAGCGCTTGCGGTGGGGGTGGGATTGGGCTACCGGTTCGGGGGCGTTGAATCGTTCACGTACCGCCACGAGAACAGGCTGAATTTTTTAGGTGCGACGGTGGAATCCCGTGGGGGTGATCTGGTGCGGGACGGAAGCGGCGACCTTCTCAAAGCCGATTTCGGCGGGCTGGTCTTCGCGCTGACCCTGACGGCCCGGTTGTAGATCCCTATGTCTCTATTGGAGCACACTTTTTTTCGTTTCTCAGTGGCCTCGCCGGGCCAGCTACAATAGACTAGGGAAATCCCTTGGGGTCGAAGGGTAGTCCAAGTTGATATAATCTGACTGGAGATCGGCAGGTGACTTTCAGATACTCAACCGTCGTTTGGTCCTGAAAGTCCAACTTCGCCACTTGCGATGACAAATACACTTTATCTGGTGGACGGCAACTCCTACGCCTACCGCGCCTTCTATGGCCTTCCGCACCTTTCCAACCGCAAGGGCCAGCCCACCCAGGCGGTGTACGGCTTCGCGCTTTTTCTCTTAAAGCTATTACGCGAGCGGGAGGCGGCCTTCGTTGCGGTGGCGTTCGACCCCCCCGGCCCCACCTTCCGGCACGAGGCGTTTGAGGCATACAAGGCGCAGCGCAAACCCATGCCGGATGACCTGGTATCCCAGTTGCCGCTCATCCACGATCTGGTGCGCGCGCTTGGGGTTTCGGAAATTCAGCAGGAGGGATACGAAGCGGACGACGTGATTGCCACGCTCGCCAGCCAGGCGCTCAAAGCCGGGCAGGCGGTGGTCATCTACAGCGGTGACAAGGACATCCTGCAACTCGTGAAGCCGAGCGTGCGTGTCGTGGTGCCGCGGAAGGAAGACGAGGAAATGGACGCCGCGGCGGTGGTGAAACGATGGGGGGTCCCGCCTGAGCGGATCGTGGACCTGCTTTCGCTGATGGGGGACGCGTCAGACAATTTGCCCGGTGTGCCGGGCGTGGGGGAAAAGACCGCTGCCGCGCTGCTCATGAAGTTTGGCTCGCTGGACGCGTTGTACGAGCGTGTGAAGGAGGCAGGTTCGGCCAAACTGCAGGAGAAGCTCTTGGCGGCCAAGGAGCAGGTTTATAAGACCCGCGAGCTGGCTCAACTGAGGACCGATGTGCCGGTGAAGGGGGGGACCGAGGCGACGGAACGCAGGCCACAGGATCATGCGAAACTGCACGACCTGTTTACGGAGCTTGAGTTTACTCGCCTCCTCCCTGTCCTCTCCCCCAAAGGGGGAGAGGGAGAAGGGAGAGGGGGTCCCACTCCGGTTTCCCTTCAGCGTGCCGATGCCGGTCTCATCGAGGCGTTACACGGAACGGACCGGGTGTGGTGTGTGCGGATCAATGGCGCTGGCGAGGAAGCCCTGGCGCTGGGCTGCGGCGGGAAGCGATGGCTGCTGCCCTGGAGTGAAGCGGCCATCAAGCCGCTTCGAGAGTTTCTGGAAGAGGTCACGCCGCGCAAGGTGGTGGATGACTCCAAGGCGCTTGCCAGGCTGGCGCTTCTCTCCGGGGCGCGGCTGCGTGGCGTGGCGCTGGATGCGCAACTGGCAGCGCACCTGACCGGATCGCGCGGTGGCCAGTTTTCGTCCGCTCCTGCCGCAGACGCGACCCTGGAACGGCAGGCGGCTCTGGCGCTGGCCACGCTTCAAGCCGCGACACCCGAGCTGGAGAGGCGGGTGAACGAGGACGGGTTGGGAAAGCTCCTGCGCGAGATCGAGATACCCGTGGCGCCGGTGCTGGCTGGGATGGAGCTGCGGGGGATCCGCCTGGACAGGCGGGTGCTTCAGAAGGTGAAGGGGGAGATCAAGGAACGGCTGGCGGAGTTGGAGATGGACATTGTGAAGACTGTGGGTGATTCGTTTAATATTTTGTCTCCGAAACAGGTGGGCGAAGTCCTGTTCAAAAAGCTTAACCTCCCAGCCAAGAGGAAGACCAAAACGGGGTACTCGACGGATGAGGCGGTGCTGGACGAGCTCTCCATCCTGCATCCGGCTCCAGGAAAGATCCTCGAGTATCGGAAACTTGCCAAATTGCTCGGCACGTACCTGGAGCCACTGCCGGAGTTCTGTGCGGCCGATGGGTTGCTTCACACGACCTTCAACCAGATGGGTGCCGCTACCGGGCGACTCTCGAGCAGCGATCCGAATATGCAGAACATCCCAGTCCGGGGGGAAATAGGGCAGCGGATCCGGAGCGCCTTCGTGCCCCGTGCCAGGGAGTGGCTGCTGCTGTCTTCAGATTATGCCCAGATCGAGCTGCGGATTCTTGCACACATCACCCAGGATGAGGTGTTCCTCGAAGCGTTCAAGCGTAACGAAGATGTGCATGCATCGACAGCGGCGGAGATGTTCGGACGTCAGAGCGCGGTCGCGACCCCTGATCAACGGCGCGCAGCGAAAGCGGTGAATTTCGGGATCATCTACGGGATGACCGCGTATGGGCTGTCGCGTCAACTGAAGTGCGATCCAGAAACTGCCAAGGACTACCTGAACCGGTACTTTCAGCGGCACCCTTCGGTGAAGACCTACTGGGATCAGACGCTGGCGTTTGCGCGAGAGCACGGGTATGTGGCGACGCTGTTCGGGCGCCGGCGGCAGCTCCCCGAGATCGCGGCCACGAACAAGGCACGGCGGGAGGAGGCTGAACGTGAAGCGCTGAACCATCCGGTCCAGGGTACGGCCGCGGACCTCATGAAGCTCGCGATGGTCCGAGTGACGGAGCTGGTTCCGGAAGCTCGGTTGCTGCTTTCGATCCACGACGAATTGCTCTTCGAGGTGCCACGGGAGAAGGCGAGGGAAATTGCCGCGCAGGTCTGTGAAACTATGGAAAGCGTGGGCCAGCTTGCCGTGCCGCTGAAAGTGGAGGCCGCCTGGGGTGACTCGTGGGCGGCGTGTCATGCGTAAGCGCTTGCTCGTCCCGGTGCTCATGGCGCTGGCTGCGGCTGGACCGGTGATGGCGGCAAAAGACTCCCAACCCTCATTGTGGAAAACCAAAAAAGATTTAGCGGAGAAAAAAAAGGAAGAACAGCGGTTGCTCGCTGAGAAGCGCCAGAAGACTAGGGAGGAGCAACAAACCCTGGCTACGCTGGAGCAACTTGACAAGAAGCGCGCGGCCCTTCGCACTGAACGCAAGAGATATAAGGACGAGATCGACCTCACGAACGCTCAGGTCCTGGCCATGCGCCGGCGGCAGAGGCTCACCGCTGGCCAGGTCGAGGAATCCCGGGATCGGCTGAAGCGATTCCTGCGCGCATGGCGCCAGGGCAACCCGGAGGAGCTTTCCTCCGAGGTGGCATACTGGTGCGCTTATGTTGAGGCGGGCCGGCTCTCCAATGCCAGGTTGACCAAGTTTGAACTGGGACAGCGTGAAGACTGGCTGGCGGAGTATCTCGGCCGGCAGAAGCTGCTTAAGGAAAATTTGGCTGCCAAAGAGCGGGAGTTGGCGAAAGTCCGCAACCGGCGCGCCAGCTTTCTTAAGTCAGTCCGCAGGGAAACAAAGAAACAGGACCGTTTGCTGGAGGAAATCAACATTTCCAAACGCCAGCTTGAGCGACGGGTCAAAAAAATCTTGGAGTCGGAGCAAGCGCGCCGCGCCAAGGCCGCGAAGGCTTCAAAGGCTTCACGGGTGCCGGCCTCGGCGCATGTGGGTCAGTTGGTCTGGCCAGTCCGTGGCAAGGTGCTGCGCCGCTATGGCAGGCAGAAGCACCGCGAGTTCAACGCGATCGTGTACTCGCCTGGGATCGAGATCGCCGCGCGACAAGGGTCGCAGATCAAAGCCGCGGCAAAGGGCCGGGTGGTGCACGCCGACTGGCTTAAGGGGTACGGACGTGTCATGATTGTGGATCATGGGAGCGGTTTTTACACTGTGTATGGCCACCTTCAAGATTTTCTAGTGAAGGAAAAACAGGAGGTCAAACGCGGCATGGCCATTGGGACCGTGGGTAATACCGGATACACGGGGGAGCCATCGTTGTATTTTGAGGTGCGGGTGAAGGGCCGCGACAAGAACCCGATGCATTACCTCTCGCGCTCCGCTTCATGAATGTAGTCGCGGGTCCTGGGTGGGGTGCGGCGAGCGGGCCTGTGAAGCCTCCCCCGCCCAGAACCTTTACCTACCTTTTTCTATTCAGTCTGCTGGTGGCTGGGTCAACAGCCTTTGGGCAGGTTGACACTGCTTCCCTGAAGCCTTTCCTGAAAGCCATGGAGATGATCCAGACCCGGTACGTGGATGAATCCAAGATCAGCTCCGAGCAACTGCTGGCCAAGGCCGAAGAGGGGGTGGTGGATGCCCTGGATCCGGAGAGCCTGGTCCTGTCCGGGGAGGATCCCCCGGGCGAGGCGGAGATCGGGATCACCGTCGGCGTGAAGGACTCCACCGTGTGGGTGCTGGATGTGGCTGAGGGCAGCCCTGCGGATCAGGCCGGCCTCAGGGCGGGCGACCGGCTGCTGCGGATCAATGGTGAGCCGGTGCACGCGCAAAAACGCCCCGAGATTGAACACGCGCTGCGCGGCAAGGCAGGATCGAGCCTCTGGCTGCTGTGGGTGGATGCGCAGGAGGATTACCGGGAGGTTGCGCTGGTGCGGAAGGCGCTGACCAGGCCGGCCTGGCGGCATCTCGAGCTGGATGATGTCGGTATCATCCAGGTCTTCAGACTCAACGCCGCATCCGGCAAGGAGATTCAAGCAGTCTTGCGGGCTTCCGAGGTGGAAGGCGCCCGGGGCGCGATACTGGACCTGCGCCGTTCAAGTGGGGGTGACGTGGATGCGGCGCTTTCCCTGGCGGATGCGTGTTTTGCGGGTGGCGAGCTGCTGGCGATTGGTCAGACTGCGAACCCCGAAAATACCCGGCAGTATGTTGCCGCGAAAAAATCCAAGCCGCTCCTCATGCCGCTGGTGATTCTGGCGGGAGGCAGTACCCAGGGGGCCGCGGAGCTGCTGGCCGCTGCGCTCAAGGAGCACCGGCGGGCGGTCGTGGTCGGGAAGCCAACATTTGGATTTGTGGCACGGCAGAAGGAATTCCCTCTGGGGCGTGATGGAAAACAGCGGGTGAGGCTGACGGTGGAACGGTTCCTGTCCCCGTCCACCGTCAGCCTGACCGGTACCGGTGTTGGGGCTGATCTGTCAGTGCCCAGCCGGCTCAATCGTGAAGTGTCGCGCCTGCTGGCGCGGCATCGTGTGGTGGAGCGGCTGACTGCCCGCATGCTGGAGAGCCCCCCCGCTGCCTTCTCAATGGAGGCCATCCAGCGGGGTGAGCTGAAGCTGAGTTCTATGGTAGCGAAGGGCAAAAGCGTCGCGGAGCAGCGAGGGGAGTTCGAACAGGCCTTCGCGATCGCGGTTCAGGGGCTGTTGCGTGAACTGGAGGTGGACGTCAAGTTGGGAGATCTGGCTGCGGAGCGCCTGGCGCTGATCTCGCAAGTCCGCGTGCTGCTGGCGCGCAGCCAGATGAAGCCTAAGGAGGCGCTCCTGGTTGCCCTGCGCGAGGATCCAGAAATGGCGCTGGGCGTGGACGTGCTGAAAGCCATGCGCACGCTTCGAAAGCCCTTTTCAGGACGGCCTGGATGAATTCACTGCGCGCCATGGTGGCCGTGTGGGTGGCCCTCGTCTCGGGAACAGCGCTTGGCCGCCCCGCGAAGAATGTCGAGACACTTAAGCCGCTTCTGGAGTTGATTGCCACCGTACAGGAACATTACGCCAGCGACTCGCGAATGACAACCCAGGGTCTGATCAATGGAGCCCTCAGGGGGATGATCGG
>CAZPLZ010000178.1:0-6743 GCA_964587525.1 uncultured bacterium
GGGGGTTATTGCTTACTGAGCGAGCTGCTCGATCCAGGCTTTGAGCTCGGGATTATCCGGGTTGAGCTTGAGGGCGTAGCGGTAGGAGGTGAGCGCACCCGCTTTGTCACCCTTCGCGTACTGGCAGTTCCCCACCATCTGCCACGCCTGCCAGTGCTTCGGGGAGGCTTCAATCGCAGCGGCCGCCTTGCGCCACGCGTCGTCATAGTTTCCAGCGTTGTACAACTTCACGGCCGCCTCGTACTCCTTATCTGCATCCCTCCAGCCCAACTGCCACACACCACCTCGGGCGCCGACCGCTTCTTCCTCCTCAAGCCTATACAGATGCCCCGGCTTAGGCTCAAGGGTGCTGACCGCAACCCTACGGGAGGCCCACTCGCCCCTCTGGGTGGCCGCCTTCGACACCTCCAGCTCGTACCGCAGCGCGATCCGGTGGCTGAGTGCCAGATCCCCAAACGGCTGGTACGCGTAATCCACCCCCAGCCGCCCGAACTGGAACCCCGCGCCAGCCAGCAGCCCGGTCAATCCCTCAAGTTCTTGACCCTCCCCTGTCACCTTATACCCGGCACGGAGAGCCAGCGAAGAGGAGGTCATGAATTCGCCACCCACCGCCATCCCGATCCCGGGTTGCTCCTCCGCAAGCCCATACCCCACGTCCAGCGCCAGCCTCAGCGAAGACGTGGGCAGGAATGAAACGCCGGCCTTGGCGACGGACGGGAGCGAGAATCCATCCACCTCCTGGCCGAGGTGCTGGACCGCCCAGCCAAATGTCAACTGCGGTCCATAAGGAATGATCATGCCCGCGCTGAAGCCCACGAACGACCCACCCACCGCCTCGGTCACCCGCTCCACCGCTATGCCGGACCAGACCCCCAGCTCGCGCGGGGTGGGGAACGCATACGCCACGCTGATCGCGCTGTCCACAGCGCCCCCCGGGCTCAGCCCAGGGTTCCCATTGGGATCGCGCCAATCGAAGGTGCCGTAATTCATGATGGCCAGGCTGATGGCGGTCACGCCATCTCCCAGCGGCATCGCCGCCGCAGCATAGCTTAACCCGAGCCCGTTGCCCACGGCGTCGTACATGGCGACGGCCTGAAGGCTGGTGATCTGCCCGATCCCGCCCGGATTCCAGGAGATCGCGGAGGCGTCGTCCGCCACCGCGGTGAACGCTTCACCCATGCCGACCGGCCGCGCCCCCATCCCGCGGGCCAGGAAGGCGGCCCGGCGGAACCCGTGGACCTCGGAGGATTGCGGCAGGACCGCGTGCGCCTCGCAGGCCGCCACGAGACACCCAATCCCCAGCAGCGCTGCACAGACATACCCTCTCCCCTTCATTTCACCATCACCCTCATGACCGGGAATTTCTGCTCCGTGCCGTCTTCCAGCTTTGCCTTTGCACGCAGCAGATAAATTCCCGGCGCCCACTGGTTCAACCCCTCCACCTCCAGCGTCCCGTCAATCTTTGGCACCTGGCCCCAGACCCCGCTGTACACCCGGTGCATGGCCGCGTCATAGACATCCACAGTGATCTCTCTGGCGTCGTCGTTCAGTTGAAGGTAGATGTTGAGCTTCGGCGAGGGCTGGGACAGATGCACGGGGTTCGGGTATGCCACCGCTCCCCCGGTTCCCGGCTCCGGCTTCCCCGCAATCGTCTGCACGACCTGGGCGGTGGCGCCCACCGCGACTTGGTTCGTCGAGTCAAAACCGGTCGCCGAGGCCGTCAGGGTCAGCGTGCCGCCCTCGCGGTTCAACGCGGTCAGCGTCCAGACGAAGACCGTCGCGGAATTCGGCGCGCCCGCGGCCCCGAGATCCACCGTGTCCGAGGGCAACGGCCCGAGGTCAATCCTGGCCAGGGACGGATCGTTCAAGAAAAGGCCTCCCTTCGGCGGGGTGATCGTGACTCCCGTGGCAACGGTCGCACCCGTATTCGAGACTGTGAATCGCAGCTCAAAGGTTGTCCCCGCCCTGAAAGGTTCCGGATTGTTCTCTCCCAGCGGGAGGGCGACCTTGGGGCCAGCGCCGTCCGGATCCACCCACAGCGTGGCGGAGCCACAAAGCATGGCGGCTGACGTGATGACAACAGGGGGCGTGGTTGCGGCCGCGCTGAGCGGCGTCCCCAGCATCATCTCCGTGCCGGTTGCGAAGGCCGTGAATGTCAGGCCAACACCTGGTTTTGAAGCGCGATACGTCCAGGTGAAGGTCACGCTTCCCCCCGGATCCAGCCAAGGGATCCCGGCCGGCGTCGGCCCGGCAACCAGCGGATCCAGCGTGCAGGGGTCCCAAGGGGTCCCGGTCGGCGTCGGTCCGGCAACCAGCTCGGCGGGGAGCGGTCCGGCTCCAGCAGAGGGCTTGACGTCCCACGCCCTCGTGCCGCCTTCATTGGTGACCGTCAGCGTCACGGTGATCTCATCGCCCTGCTTGACCGTTGAGGGCGACACCGAAACAGCCGCCGCGAGGCAGCCCGGTTCCCCGAGCGTGTCCGGCCAGGACGCGCTCGCACTCACCGATCCGCTCAACGCCGAGTCTATGCCCGTCGCTGTGCCCGTGAACGCGACCGATCCGCAGTCGCTCACACTGTACGTCCAAGTAAATTTCTGCGAGGCTCCGACAGCGATCGTCACCGGCGTGGGATTCGGAGCATTCTCAAGGTTCAGCAAGGAGCCGCCGCTGTTGACGTCAAGTCCCGATGTCACCCCTGTCGCATCCGCCTGGCCTATGTTGACGACCGTCAGCACCACATCCACCCATTGGCCTATCATCCCCACCGTCGGCGCAACCGACAGCGAGGCATTCAGGATGGCCGGGTTCAGCAGCGTCACGCTTCCGATCTGGCTGGTAAACGCCGTGCCGCCCATCCCGTCCGCACCCGTGGCGGTGACCGACACCGACAACGTGCCGCTCCCATCGACCTGGTATGTCCAGGAGAACACCACGGCGCCACCCCCTGACCCGATCGTCTCCGGCCCTGGCGGCGTCGGCCCGCTCAGAAGCGTCAGCGGCGGGCTCCCCGCGTTGATCACCAGAGCCGGCATCACTCCCGTCGCGTCCTGAAGGCCCGTGTTCATGACCGTCAGATCCACCGTGACTGACCCGCCGACGTAAACGTTGGCCCCCGCCGGCAATGGGGTGAACGTAAGCGTGGAGGCAAGCACCGCCTTTGAAGAAATGACGAGCGTGGCCAGCGCGTTGACTGAGATCGGGCTGTTCGACCCATCGTCTATGCCAGACGCGGTGGCCACAAAGGCCACCGAGCCCTCGGCGGACGGATCGTACTGCCAGGTGAAACTCCGGGCCCCGCCGTTCTTCGACAGGGTCACCGGCCCGGCGGGTGCCGGTCCGGAGACATACGCCACCAGCGAGGCGCCGGCGCTGATACTCAGAGCCGGTGTCACCCCGGTCGCATCCGCCTTCCCTGTGTTGACTACGGTGAGTACCACCTCCACCACCGCCTGATCCACAGTCGAGGGATTGGGAGAGACGGCCAAGGAGGCGACCAACGCGGCGGCCGGCGGGTTAATCGTCAGCGACGCCGAGCCGGAAGCCTCACGGGGGGCGCCCGATCCCGCATCCGTGCCCGCCCCAGTAGCCGTAAAGTCCACCGTGCCTGGCCCAGTCGTACTGTAGATCCAGGTGAACGTCGCTGAGCTATTCGCCGTGATCGTTAACGGCCCAGTCGGCGACGGCCCGGCCTGAAGCGTGACATTCCCGGCGCCAGCGTTGATCTCCAGAGACGGCAGGACGTTGATGGCATCCTCGCCTCCCGTGTTGGTCACCGTCAGCACCACCTCCACCAGATCTCCTTCCACCACCGTCCCCGGCGTGACCGAAAGCGCCGCGAAGAGTTCAGCGAATGTGGCCAGCGCGTTCAACGAGGCCGTTTCACTGGCCGAGGCGGTGCAACCGCCGCCCGTGCCGGTCGCCGTCCCCGTGAAAGCCACTAGCCCAGCCCCGGAAACAGTCGTCGTCCAGGTAAACGTCTGCATGGTGCCCGCCGCCACTGTCCAGGGTACAGTCGGATCGGGCCCGATCAGGGATGCCAGCAGGGAAGCGCCGCTGTTGATTTCCAGCTCAGCCGTGTTCACCGAGACGCTGATTCCACCGGTGTTGCTCACAGTCAGGACTATTTGCACCAACTCGTCTACAAGTGGGTTCCCAGGAACGAACGAAAGCGTGGACTCGAGCACCGCCAGCGGATCCAACGTGAAGGTAGTCTGGTTCGTGCCCATCGCCGTCGTGTTACACACGCTGCTCACAGAGATGTACGCCTTGTTGCTCACCATCGTCTGCGAACACACCACCCCGGCCGCTCCCGTGATCGTGAACGTGAAGCTTTGACCCGGCGTTAGGCTCAGCCCGCTGCCCGACCATGCATACCAGGTCCCGCTCCCAAGCTGTGCCGGCCCCAGCGCCGTAAACCCCGACGGCTGATCCTGCGTCACCCCCGTCACCTCAGGAGCCACCGTGTCCACCACAATCAGATTCTCAATCGTCGCCGTGCCAGTGTTCGTCACCACAATCTGATACGTCAGCGGCGTTTGAATTTTCACCACTGTGATCCCCGTCACCGGCGGCTGCACGACCGTCCCCACCGCGTTCGTGAACATCCTCGTCGTCGTGCACGTGTTGCCCGCGATGATGTACGCCGTGTTCGACACCGCCGTCGGCGCGCACACCACTCCCATCTTCCCCATCACCTTGAATGTTAAGCTCGTCCCCGCCGGCATCATGCCGGAGAAGCTATAGCTCCACTCATACCGCGTCCCGCCTGCCACCTGCGTCACCACTGGAGCAAACCCGGGTGGCTGCTCCGTCGTCACCCCCACAATCACCGGCGACACCGTGTCCACCACCATCAGGCTATCGATCGCCGGCCCGCCGGTGTTCGTCACCACAATCTGGTACATCACCGGCTCCCCAATCTGCGGATTCGCCGGCGTCTGCGTCTTGACCACCGCAACGCGGGTGAACGCCCCCGCCTCTACCGTGGGCACGATCAACCAAGAGCCGTTGTTTCCCCCAATGGCATAAAGTGTGTCGTCGACAACTCCCACGCCGTGGTAGAGTCGCGCCGTTGGCAGTGGGGCCTTGGTCACCCAGGCATCATTCCCCAGATCGTATTCGTACACCGAATCCTGAATCGCCCAGCCCCCATCAGCACCCCCGATCACATAGAATTTGCCATTCGCCACCCCTCCAGCCGGTCCAACCCGCACGGCCGGCAGGGCTGCCTTGGGCGTCCACGTGTCGCCGACGGGGTCGTACTCCTCAACCGTGTCGTAGATGACATCGACAATGTAGTCATAGCCCCCCGCCGCGTAGATCTTGCCGTTGACTACCCCGACGGCCAGGGTCTCTCTCGCCGTCAGCATACTGGCCACAGTCGTCCACGAATCTGCGACCGGGTCATACTCCTCAACCGTGGCCAGATCGAGAAAGGTCACGTTGCCCTCATAACCCCCGATGGCGTAGATCTTGTCCCCGCTCCCGTCATTGGCGACGCCCAAGCTCAACCACCCCCGCGGCGTTGGCATCGGCGCCTTGGTGATCCACGCATCGCCGACCGGATCATACTCATACACGGTGTCCACAGTGGCGAAAGTACTAGTGTTATCAGAACCACCGATCACATAGAGCTTGCCGTTCACCACAGCGGCAGCAGGCGCCCACAGTGCCACCGGCAGGGGCGCCTTGGTCGTCCACATGTCGGTGGCGGGGTCGTACGCCTCGACGGTGTTGAGGGGATCCGTGCCGTCAGAGCCGCCGATCGCGTACACCTCACCATTGAGCACAGCAACGGCAAGGTTTACTCTCGCCGTTGGCATATTGAGCTTGGGGGTCCAGGTTGGGCAGGCAGCCTGGGTTGACGAGGCGGCGCCCCACAGCAACAACAGTTGAAGCGCCATGCCTAAGGCAGCCGCCTCGCGATACAAAGCCCCACGCCCCCTCATCCCAGCCTCACTCTTACCTCATGGTAGCGCGAAAAATCAAGCAAATCCACAGCTTTTCTCGAGCGAACCTCTATTCCCTCTCCCCCAGTTACGCTTTCCCGCGAGCTCTAATCTTCGGGTGTGCCTTTCGTCGGCTGAGATAGTCCCACAAAGACACGGCAAAAAGGAGCAGCACTACTACCCCTATGGCTAAGTAGAAATTCGTCCACGGATCTATCTTTATCTGCAAAAGATCTATCATCACATGCCTCCCCTTCGTTCAAACCACACGGCCCACCCAAGCAATCCTGCTGCCACAATTGTACCAAGAACGATTCGCCACCAGACAACCTGGGTGTCGCTAAACAGCGGGATGGCTACCGAAAGCGCAAGCACAACTTGGGCGAAGCCAGAGACAAAGCCAGCAATTCGCGAACGTTGCTTGTCGTTAAGCGCCATCAGGTGATGATCTCAACGCACAATCGCGAGCTTTTTAATGACGATATCTTGCTTGCCGTCCTGCTTTCGCACCTTGATCTTTAAGAAATACACACCGTTGGCCAAGCCCGACGTGTCCCAGATGATCGTGTTCGGCCCGGAAGACGTCGCCCCAGTCAATCGCCCGACCGTGCGCCCAACCGAATCCATAAACTCAAACTGAACTTCCTGTGCAGGAGCCATGAGCTCGTAACGAATCGTGGCGCGTACAGTCCGTATGGGATGAGGCACGGCGTGAACCCGTTCCCCTTCGAGGATCCTCCCCGAAAAGTTAATGGTGATCCCATAGTGACTCACCGCCCCCAGATTCCCCACGCC
>CAZPLZ010000179.1:0-6690 GCA_964587525.1 uncultured bacterium
CTCACGGTCAGCGGGATAGAGTTCATCGTCAATTTCGGGATCACCTATTACTTCTTCGGCATGGGTTCGGCCGCGACACTCCTGCCACAAGTCCAGCTTTCTGAGTTGAGTGAACCCGGAATGGTTCAGACAGAGGTGGTCCAGAGAGCATCTCTTCAAGAAATGTTTGTGGAGATTCCGAATATCCTCTTCGATCGGGGCGCTACGGCTTTTCACCCGCAGTACAGGGAAAGTCTCAAGCCGATCGCAGAAGTGTTCAGGGAAAATCCGGATAGCAGGACTTATATCGAAGGTCATACGGATTCCACAGGAAGCGCCTATTACAACCTTCAGATTTCCCAGGAGCGGGCCGAAGCTGTACGAAGGTACTTGGTGGAAGAGGAAGGACTGGATCCCGTCTTGGTGACGGCGCAGGGTTGCGGTGACATGGTCCCCCTCATGTCGAACGATACAGAAGAGGGCCGGGAGAGGAACCGCAGGGTGAAGGTCGTCATTTTCAAATCCAGGCCCGAATGAATATCATTCCAGCTTGTCTTACGCTCAGGGAAAGGTGTGGGTCATCGTCAGCGGGACCTGGCGGGGGTATGACGTCGGACTGTAGACACACGCCGATCTCGAAGCAGAACCACACCGAGGGGGCCGATGACGTTCCCCTCGGTCATTGTGTGCGCCCAGCATGCTCTGCGTCAGCAGGGAACCCGGTCAATGGTCATGGTGCTTCCCACGCTCACGGGTACGTTAAACCGTACCGACCTCGACTACTTGACACCGCCCCACGATCGTTCCAGCTGAGGCGCGATCCTGGTGCCACGAATGGGGCCACCAATGGTGCCACGAAACAGGTCCGGAGCGGTGAGGTAGAATAGGATCGTGCAGCACACGATCAAGGTCACCATCCGTCCTGGTGAACAGAGCGGCTACGTAGCCGAATGTTGGGAGATCGCCGTCGTTACGCAGGGTGTTACCCTGGACGACACCGTCCGGAATCTGCGCGAGGCCGTCGCCTTGCACCTGGAAGGTGAAGACCCGGCCGAGTTCGGCCTGACCGCCAACCCCTCCCTGCTCATCACCATGGAGGCTGAACCGGCGCTACATGCCTAAGCTGCGGCGACTCTCGGGCGTCGAGGTCGCCGCGATCTTCAAGCAGTTCGGGTTCGAGGTTGTTTCCCAACGAGGAAGCCATGCCAAGCTGCGGCGCCTGTCCTCGTCGGGCGACAAGCAGAGCTTCACCGTCCCGAAGCACGACGAACTGGACCCTACTGAGCTACGACGCGTCACAGACGTTCACATCGGTGATTTCGTCATTCCGTATGAATGTGGCGTGGGACGGGGCGAACTTGTGGGACTGCTCCGGCGGCAACGCAACTGGCGTCCGCCTCGGCCAATACACGGCGACGGGAGCGAGCCTCAACACCTACTCGCCGGGCATTGACTTCCGTTCCATCTTCACCAGAGGCGATAGGACGTCTCCGCTCTATTCGAACGAGACTGGTAGTAACGTCGTCCAAGTCCAGGGCACCTTCGGGTCGTTCAGCAACCTCGTGACCCTCGGTTCGTCCCTCAGCACCGGCAGCTCGGTGGTGTACGATGCCACGCGAGCCCACTACATCGCATTTGACAGTGGGATCGTGCGGCGCTGGAACAGTGGCGGCTCGGTCCTCTCCGGCGTTACCCTGAGCGGCTACGGGAGCCAATCCGGCGAAAGCGGTACCCCAGTGATTCGGATAGCCACGGCCAGTGGATATTATCTGACGTTTGTACCCTCAACGGGGGTCCTGTCCGCCTGGAATGTTAGCGGTACGCGCGTAGGGACGACGACCCTGACCGGTGGCTCGGGCGCCGGGGGCTACAGCTTGTCGTACGCTCAGGGAAAGGTGTGGGTCATCGTCAGCTCGACCTGGCGTGGGTATAACGTCGGACTGTAGCCGCACGACGTTCTCGAAGCAGAACCACACCGAGGGGGCCGATGACGGTCCCCTCGGTCATCGTGTGCGCCCAGCATGGGCATGGCGTTGAGTTCGTAGACGTCTCCTTTGTACAAAGAGAGAGAAATGCGGGATTCCTGTTTAGAAGGGCAATAGTTTTTTGAGATTTGCGGGGGAGATCCGGTCGCCGTACTCACTGACCTGAAATGCCTCGGCACCCTGAACCCTGTGACCATACTTTTTCCTGAGCTCTGTTGCGAAGCGCTCAGCTACTCGATGCCAGCGGCCAGCGATATCCCGCGCCACCGCCCCCTTATTCGTCACGTGGCGTTTGAGACTCCCCTCGTGACGGCCCCCTACCCAGGGCAGCCACTCCAGAAATTGCGACTTGTGTTCCATAAGCATCTCAACACATTTGTTCACCACCTTGGTCGTGTCGATGAGCAGATGCGCGCGAAATTGAGGACCTTCGGTGAAAGAATCACAGGCATACAGAATGACAGGAACGCGCTCCAAAGCCGGGACATCCGGGCACACGAGAGGAACCTTTAAGATATACGAAGCATCGAGGACCAGCTGGGCCGCATACCGGTGATCCCGATGGTAGTCGCAGATCCGGTGGCAGATCACCACATTCGGTTGATAGCTCCTGATGGCCTTGATCACCTTGCTCGTCGATTTCTCGGTCACGTAGAGCCGGCCATCCGGTTCACCCAGCGTTTGAAAACTCGCGCCTATCCGGCTAGCGGCCTTCGTGCCTTCCTTTAACCGTCTGGCCGCCAACGGCTTCGGCTTCATGTTTTGGTGGCCAGCATTTCCTGACGTCACCGCGACAAACCGCACATCCCAACCCGCCTGCCGGCAGAGCGCGGCGGTTCCCCCTCCCATGAACTCGCAGTCATCCGGGTGCGCACCGATGATCATCAATCTTTTGGCATGAGCCATGAACGAAACATTTGCTGGAATCGTGATTGACAATTTCTCCAAGGTCTATCGTAGCAGGGAAGTCCGCGAGCCTGAGGATAGATTCTGCGAGAGGCTTCGTTTGTCCGGCCAGCTCCTACTTCCGAATAAGGTTACCCTGCCGAATACTCAAAGTGGCATAGTGGAAATTTCCGAGGTCGCCATTGGGCACCACGGCGTAATCGAACTGGATCCCGAGTCCGGCGCGATTCTTCCACAGAACCCCCAGGCCGGCGTGAGGCCGCCATACCTGTGCGCTTGCTTGGGCTTCCTTAACGCCGACCCGGCCAAAGTACGTCACACCTTGTTCTGTCGGTCTTCCTATCCAAGACAGCGCTCCTAACGATGAATGGAATAGACCCTCGCCGAGCATACGAAGTTCAAGTCCGACAGCATATCCAATACTGCGACCAGCCAGCGCCCGCGGCCGGATGGACAAGTATGACACGCCCGTCGTGACCTGATTGGTAAACCAGCGGCCCGCCCCACGGCCAACCGGCCCCAACCACCCCCAGGCCATGTACGCCGTGTTGGCATCCGGGCGAAGCTGGCCCTGCGCGCCAATATCGACCCCCACGCCTCCATACAGGGCTTCGGGGAAATCCTGGAGAACTCCGCTCATGCGGCCAATCGCGGCCACCCGCCACCCCCTCACGTTGAGCACCGTAAGTTGACCGACCGTGCGCCCCCCGTACTCACGCATATCAAATTCTCCGCGCGAACCGCCGTAACTTCCGTCGCTCAACTCGTAGGTCTGCTCGATCCCGGGGGCGGAAAAGATGAACACCTCTCCCCCAACACGCAGGTTCCGCGTGACCCCTCCCTGGTAGCCCACCTCATACCACCGCAGGCCAGACTCCAAGACGATGGTGCTGACCTCGATAAGACGATCCCGACGCCATGGATCCTCGAGGACCAACCCGCCTGTTCCGGCCTGCCGGGCGGTAACGAGCGCCCACAGGGTCTCTCCGAATCCACGCCCAACGTTGGCAGCATTGCCCGAACCGCCACCTGCCATCAAAGTGACATATCCGAGCAGGACCAAGCGCCAGGTGTTTATCGAACGGCGATTCGCCCGCGTAACATGCCTCCTGCATGCTTCATCACCCAGATGTAGACGCCGGGGGCCACAAACTGTCCGACTGAGTTTCGTCCATGCCATTCAACGAGACATCCCTCAACATCCGCCGACCATACCAGCAGCCCTCTCGACGTGTAGGTTCTAAGCCGACCGTGCTCGGGTAGGCCACGAAACTTGATAACTCCGCGGACAGCACGGCTTCGAACGAATGGATTAGGATAGATCCTCAGCGTTTCCCCGCAAGCCGGGGTGATTCCACCCGTCAGGACAGCCGGGCTGGCGGCCGCAACCATGGCCGTAGCGAAGACGGTGAACGCCTGAGCGGCGCACCTCACGCCGCTGGCGCTTGCTGAAAAACTCACGACGCCTGCACCAGCGACCGAATACGTCCATACGAACGTCCGGGATGCGTTGCTCTCAACGGTCAGCGGCCCCGCCGGCACGGGCCCGCTCACCAAGGACGCCGCACCCGCATTAACGGTCACGTCCGGGACCACGTTGCTGACCGAAGTCGTTCCTACATTCGTTACCGTCAGTGCGACCGTTATCCACTGCCCGACAGCTGTCTGAACAGGCGTCGCCAGTACCGCCTCCAACGTGCCGGGTAACGGCAAGACAAAGGCATCCGAAGCCTGCTGCTCAGCCGTTCCGCATGCTGCATTCACAACCACCATCGCCGTGTTGCTTACCGCGCCACCAGCGCACGCCACCACCCCATTGACCAACACCGTCACGCTTGCGCCCGGACTCAGCGTCAGCGCGCCGCTCCACACGTGCAACGAGCCAAACGGGTTCGCATGCGCCAGCCCGGCCGGGCTCGTCTCCCCTACGTACGCCACTTCCGACGGCAGCGTGTCTGTGACTATCAGATTCGTCACGGTCGCCTCGCCGCTCGTGTTCGTCACCATCAGCTTATACGCCACCAACTCGCCGGGCGCCGGCGTCGCCGGAACATGTGTTGATGCGACGCTGATGCTGGTCGCCGGTGGCGCCACCTCCGTACCTACCACGTTCGTAAACACCCCCGTCTGTACGCACAACACCCCGCCCGTCACGTACGCCGTGTTCGAGACCACCGTGGCCGCGCATACCGGACCCACGTTCCCGGTGATGGTGAACGTGAATGTCGTCCCCGGCAGCATGTTCAGACTGCCGCCACTCCACCCGTACCTTGTACCTGTCCCAGGAACCTGAACAACCGGCAATGTCCCAAAGCCGGCGGGCTGGTCAAGATTGACACCCATCACCACTGGCGAGATCGTGTCAACAACCGTCAGGTTCTCAATCGTCACCGCGCCCGTGTTCGTCACCACCACCCGGTACGCGATCGCTTCGCCGATTCCAGGATTGGCCGGCACCTGCATCTTCACCGCAGTGAGGGCCAGGATCGGCACGTGCACCGTGAAGTCGGTAAGGTTCGTGATCATCGCCGTCGTCCCGCACACCGTGCTCGCCTCAATGAACGCCGTGTTCGACACCGCCGTTTGCACGCACACCGACCCCACCGTTCCCGTGATCGTGAACGTCAGGCTCGTGCCCGGATAGAAGGTCATGTCCGTGTCACTCCACACGTACCGGGTTCCGGTCACCTCCTGCGTCACGACCGGCGCCGCAAACCCCGCCGGTTCATCCGTCGATACCGTCGTCACCACCGGCGAGATGGTATCCACCACGATCAGATCCGTGATCGTCGCCCCGCCCACGTTCGTCACCACGATCTGGTACGTCACCGCGTCACCAATCCCTGGGCTGGCCGGCGTCACCGCCTTCATCACGGTCAGGGTGAGGGCCGGGGCAACCCGGGTTACTACCTCTTCGCTTTGGGCGACACGACTGTCGAACGCGACGGTAGCGGAAGCAGCGTTGCGCACCATGGAACCTACCGACAGCGTGGATGACACCTTTGTCCGATAGGTGAGCAAGCCTGAAGCCCCAACGGCCGCGCGATTGACGACCCACCGGAGCACCAGCGGGGGCCCCGTTCCTGGTGGCGGCTCTCCCGGCGTCCACGGGCCGTCGATCGAGACTGCGTATGCCGAGGCGGTCAGCGCCGGGGCGCCCAGCGCGTCAGCCTGGGCCCAGAAGCCAAGGCTGGGGACCTCATAGGTCACCCCATTCGGGAGTGTATCCGTAAACGTGAGAGAGAATCCGGTCGTCTCCCCGTCATTGCTCCAGGAGAGTACATAGGTCAAGACATCGCCCGCACACGCGAGTGGTGTGGAAACAGCCTTGTGAACAACGAGCGTAGGGTACAACACGTCCACGGTGATCGTCGCGCTCACCAACGCGGCTCCCCTGACGGTTTGCGAAGTGGAAAGACCGAACCCGGTGGCCGTCATCGAAAATGTGACGAACCCCGCCCCGGAAGCGCTCCACGTCCACGTAAAGCTCACCGATGATCCCGTTGCGATCTCCGGAATGATGGTCGGAACCGGCCCCGAGATGAGCGACACCAGCGCGCCGCCGGGCGCAGCGACGACATCCGGAGTCACGTTGGTAACCGTTTCGCACCCGGTGTTCGTGATCGTGAGCACCAGTTCCGCCCAGTGCCCCACCTGAACGGTCGCGGGGGTGACCGAAGCGGCCACGTGCAGAATGGGGTTCCGGGAGTATTTACGGATCAGCCAATCGTGGCCGGCTCCCCATGTCGCATAGCCGACCACGACAAAATCCCCGTTTGGAGCGAACGCCGCGTCAGCCGCCTCGTCCTCACCGCCTGTC
>CAZPLZ010000180.1:0-6645 GCA_964587525.1 uncultured bacterium
GGCCGGGAGTCCACGCGGATTTCTACCCCATCCTGTTCCCAGGGGTACTTGTTGGGATCCAAGAAGCTCACATCGTCGGTGACTTCCACGGCGATGTAGAGATTTTTCTCGTCGTAGGACACCCCAAATCGGAAGGATCCATCCTTGGGTCCCTTCCAGGCCTTGGGGTCGATCTTGATCTGCATGGGCTGTTTCACAACAAAGGGAAGGTCTTCCCATTCGTTAAGCTTTCCGTCCACCTTGACCGGCGTCTCCCGGATGGGGAGGGGGAAGCGCTGATCCACCCCGACCTGGGACTGGCCTTCGATCTGGATTGGGGAGAGATGCTCTGGCTCGAAGACGACCGTCCAGTTCAGCTTCAGGGGGGCCATGCCCTGCACCTGGGTGGGCCGGTCGGTCTTGAGCTTCACCTTCCGAATCTCCACGGAGTTGGGCGGGATGACCATATCCAGGACCTCGGGATCCGGCCTGAGGTGAGCGTGGGTTGCCATGTTCAGCGTAAGCTTCATAGGACTGTCCGCATCGTTGATCAGCTTAAGCCTGAACGAGGCCTTGCGAAAGAGAGGTTCGTCGAGCAGGATTGGTGAGGGCACCAGGAAGGCGCTGTCTGCGATCCGGTCCATGAACCTGGCGACCGCCTCGGTGCGAATGTTTTCATCCCAGATTCCCTCGAGTAGAAGGTTGGTAACAAGAGGGCCCTCCGGGGTCATGGTAATCCAGCCCACGTGATCGAACTCACCAAACAGAGGTCCCCGGAGGTCACTCCCACCGCCGGTCGTGGCCAGGACGAAATATCGCATGTCATTTCGGACATACTTGGTGTACTCGTGCTCGTGGCCGGCGAAGACCGTGTAGGAACGTCCTTGGAGTAAGGCTTCGATCTCGGCCCAGCCGTTCGTGCGCCAGTTGTAGGTCCAGAGGGGCCCGTGGAGGAAGAGCAGGGTCCAGCGAACTTTCCTATTTGCAGCCAGGGTCTTGGCTACATAATCGATCTGTCCTGCGCTGATCTGATGGTGCGGGGGATCCTGAGAATTAAGGCAGAGGAACAGCACGTCCCCATACACGAAATGGTAATAGGTTCGGCCGAAGCGCTCTTTCCACTTCCGGGCCATGACCGCGTTGGTGATGTCGTGGTTTCCGGGAACGTAGAAGAAGGGCATCTCGAGCTGTTGGACGAAACTCTCGAACTCGTTCCATTGGCGGTCAATCGCCCGTTCGTTCTCGGTGTAGCCGCCGATGAGATCTCCCACGCTCATCACGAACTCAGGCTGGAGGAGGTTGAGTTTTCGTACCGCATCCGCGAAGACCCCGGGCCGAGATCCGCCCGTTCGATCGCTCACCACGGCAAAATGGAAGTTACGGGGGTCGTTCTTCAGCCGGAGATGAGTCCATGGGTTCACAGGTTTTTCCACCTTGAGGATGAGTTTGGGTGGCTTAGCCCAGGCTGTGGACAGAGCTAGCATCAGGAAGGCTAGAACCATCCAAAGCATGTTTCTCACCTAAGGGCGAATCCTGACGGACTTCTTGCGCAGCTCCTGCAACTCCTTTAGCACCCGCCGCTCAAACCCCGGCGTGCTGCTGTGGTCCCGGGAGCGTTCGGTTTGCAGGTTGTTGACGATGACACCTACAAATAAGTTGAACACCACGAAGGTGCCTATAAAAATGAACGTCAAAAAATAGATCCATGCCCACGGGTGAGCCGGCAGGACGGCCTCCATGACCTCATTCCATCCCTCCAGCGTCACGACCTGGAAGAGTGTCAGCGCCGTGCGGTGCAGGCTGCCGAATTGGCCTGGCGCCACCTCGCGGAAGATGAAAGTTCCGACGACCGCGTACGTGTAGATCAGTATCACGAGCAGAAGGGCGATATGGGCCATGCTGGGCAGGCTGCGCAGCAGCGTGACGACGAGCTGGCGCAGGTCGGGGAAGATCGACATGGCCCGCAGCACTCGCAGAACCCGTAATATACGAGCTACGGAGACGTACCTGCTACCGAACGGCAGCCAGCACACACCGACCACCAGGAAATCAAAGACGTTCCATGGATCCTTCAGGTAGGCTCTAACGGAGCCGCTCGCGTAGTAACGCAGAAAGATTTCCACCGTAAAGAGCAGGAGGATTATCCAGTCCGCGGCATGGAGGAGTTCCTTCCATTTCTCTTCCACCGTTGGATACGTTTCCATCCCCAACAGGATGGCGTTCAGGATGATCAGCCCGAGGACCAGATTGCGTCCCAGGCCTGTATTAAGGATATGTGCGATGCGCTTGCGCATATGACGATGTAGGGTGCAGGCGATATGATAGCATCCAGCCTAAAGACCGGTACACAAGTTTTTTGTTATGCTGGCTAACTGAAAGGAGGACTGACGATGAGTGGATTTGTTGATCGCATGATCCGTGCGGCGAAACTGGATCCCCAGGTTTACGAGGAAGTTGAAGCGGACACCACTGCGATGCCGCAGGCTATGGGTGTCGTGGTGCTGTCCAGCCTGGCTGCGGGGGTCGGTAGCGTAGGCCTGGGTGGTCTGACCGGGCTTCTCGTTGGGTTGATCGCCGCCCTCGCCGGGTGGTTTATCTGGGCGTATCTCACCTACCTGATTGGGACTAAACTGCTGCCTGAACCTCAGACCCAAGCTGACCACGGACAGCTCCTGCGTACGATCGGGTTTTCCAGCTCGCCGGGGTTGATCCGGGTCCTCGGTGTGGTTCCTGGGATCGGCCCGATTGTGTTTTCTGTGGCTGGGATCTGGATGCTGGTCGCGATGGTGATCGCGGTCCGGCAAGCCCTGGATTATCAGGGCACATTGCGAGCGGTTGGTGTCTGTTTTATTGGCTGGGTCGTTCAGACGATCCTGCTCGTGCTCGTCTTTACCCTGTTGGGTGGCGTACCCCGCGGATAAACTATATTTAGCGCGATAGGCCTGGCGATTGTCCTGGCGGCTGAGAGCTCTGCGGCGGAACGAGGAGATCTCGCCGCGAGGCTTCAGGGACACGTCAAAGAGCTAGCGGAGAAGATTGGGGAGCGCAACGCGTGGAAACCTGAAAAGCTAAAGAATGCGGCCGTGTATATCGAGGCCGCCCTTGCCGCTGCAGGTCTGAAAATCTCGCGTCATTCGTATCAGATTGAGGGCCAGGAGTTTGTCAACTTGGTGGGGGAGCGGAAGGGCATGGCGAGCCCGGAGGACATCGTGGTGATCGGAGCACACTACGACTCTGTGGTCGGATCGCCGGGGGCGAATGACAATGCGAGCGGGGTGGCGGGCATGCTGGAGCTGGCGCGATTGTCTGCACAGCAAACGTGCCCGCGTACGTTGAGGTTCACTGCCTTTGTGAACGAGGAGCCCCCGTTCTTCCGGACTGCGCAGATGGGCAGCCAGGTGTATGCGAAGGAGTGCAAGCGGCGTGGTGAGCGGGTGGTCGCGATGCTTTCCCTGGAGATGCTGGGATACTATTCAGATGAAAAGGGCTCTCAGAAATATCCCTTCCCGCTTTCGTTCTTTTATCCTGATACGGCGAATTTCATCGCCATCGTCGGCAACCTGGCCTCGCGCGCCCTCGTCAAAGAGCTCGTGGCCGGCTTTAAGGCCTCTTCCCCTCTTCCGGTGGAGTCCATTGCGACCTTCGAGTTTGTCACCGGCGTGGATTTCTCAGACCATGCCTCCTTCTGGAAGCAAGGGTATCGGGCCGTCATGGTGACCGACACCGCCTTCAACCGGTATGCCTTCTACCACACGGACGAGGACACGCCCGAGAAGCTGGATTACACCCGGATGGCTCAAGTTGTGGAGGGCTTGAAGGGCTGGCTGAGCCCTTCTCCCTTACCCTCTCCCCCTTTGGGGGGTGAGGGGGGACAGCAATGACGATCTTCAAAGCCGCGTGCCGCTCCGGAGGGGTTAAAGCTCTTGCTTTAGCCTCGCAGAAGGCGCTGGCCTACGCGGTCAAGGACCTTGCGGGCTGGGACCGCATCTACCCAGAATCCGCACTCTCTTATCAAAAGGGCTGGATTGTGGCTGGACGCCGTGGACGGGCACGCGGGGTGGCGATCGGATTCACCGGCCGCGTGCCGGCATGGGCCGCTCCTCTTGCCCCGCGGAACGCCAAAGGAAGCCTGGCGGGAGTTTCTAAGCAGGAAGGGGGAGTAACCATTTGGATCCTGAATGGCGACCACGCGACCCTGGCGGTCCTTCGCTGGGCGCTCCCATGGCTCACGCCAGCTGAGACGGGAAAGCGTCCCTCGATCGGCATGGGGGACCGGACCGGCCTTGCGACTCCTGGCCATGTGGCCTCCCTGAATGGCAGCAAGCTCTTCCCCGTCTTCGCGCAACAATCCGTTCGTGAGATGACCCGGACCCAGAGGTCTCCTCATGAGGTTATGGACGACGCGGTCTTCGGTGTGCTTCAGGGTGGCCACACGAGCGGGTTCGGCGCCGATGCGGATCACCTGAAGACCATTGAAGATATAGACCGCATGGCTGAAGCGGGGTTTGTCATGTTCACGCTCGATGCGACTGATGTCATCGACGCTACCGCTGCCGGTCAGCGCGACATGGGATCTACAAAAAACTGCCGGGGTGTGATTGCCGAGTTTCCCGGAGCTTCGCAGTGGGAAAAGCGGTATGCCGGCAAGACATTCCGCTTCGCCGGGAAGAACGGGCCATTCACGGTAACCTTCGACCCCCGGGCGTTCCAGGAGACGGTGGTCAAGTTCGGCCGGGTGATCGCCCATTTCGTCAAACTGACTGCGCGGGTGGAGGAACAGATGGGGGACAAGCCTTTCGAGATCGAGGTTTCGGTGGATGAGCTGCCTACGGTGACCACGCTTGGCGATCACCTCTTCATCGTGCGCGAACTGAAGGAGCGCGGTGTGACGATCAACGGCTTCGCCCCGAGGTTTATCGGGGAGTTCGAAAAGGGGGTTGATTATCAGGGCGACGTGGCGGGCTTCGAGCGGTCAGTTGAGCGGCATGCGGCCATTGCGCGCGCACATGGGGAATACAAGATCTCTGTCCACAGCGGCAGCGACAAGCTCGCCGTTTATCCGGCGATCACCCGCGCCACCGGTGGGCTCTTTCATCTCAAGACTGCTGGGACCAGCTACCTGGAGGCGCTGCGCATCGTAGCCCGGAAGGCTCCGGACCTCTTCCGGGAGATGGTGGAGTTCGCTCGGCGGCAGTTCCAGAAGGACCGCGCGTCCTACCACATCTCGGGGCGGACTGAGGCGGTCCCGCCGCCAGACTCGCTGCCGGATGAAGAGCTGGAGCGGTCCTATATCGTTGAGGATGATGGCCGCCAGATCATGCATGTCACATACGGCTCGATCCTGACTGCACGGGCTGGCCTGGGATGGCGCTTCCGCACCCGGCTGCTGAAACTCCTGCTCGAGGAGGAGGACGCACACACCGAGGCACTGTCGGTGCATTTGGGCAGGCACGTCCAGCTCCTGGATTCTCCCAGAGCCCCGTCTCCAAGGGAGCAAACGTGAAGGTCGTCAAAATGGAAAACCGGCGGGCGGAATTAGTTGATCTCCCGGGTCCAAAAATTAAGGACAATTTCGTGGTGGTCAAGATTCATACGGCTCCCATGTGCACTGAGTACCATGCGTTCAAAGAGGGACATGAATCCTCTTCCCTGGGACACGAGGCAGCCGGAGAAGTGGTGGAAGTTGCCCAACCCGGAAAGGTCAAAGTCGGTGACCGTGTTGTGGTGATGCCTCAGTACCCCTGCGGCACGTGCGCCCTGTGTCTGGCCGGGGAGTATATTCACTGTGAACACAACGTCGATCCCCTTAAAATATGCGTTTCTGAAACAGGGAGGGCGACCTATGCCCAATTCCTCATTAAGCAGGATTGGCTCCTGATTCCGATCCCCGGTGACATGTCCTATGACCATGCCAGCATGGCGTGTTGTGGTTTAGGGCCAACATTCCGCGCCATGCAACTCCTGAACGTGAGCGCCAGCGACACGGTGTTGATTACCGGCATGGGACCGGTCGGTTTAGGGGGGGTGATCAATGCCCGCTTTCGTGGTGCACGGGTCATCGCGGTGGAGGGCCATCCGTACCGGGCGGCGTTGGCGAAGCGGCTTGGCGCGGAGGTCATCATCAACCCCAACGACCAGGATGCGCTTCATAAAATTACGAATTTGACCGGTGAGGTTGGGGCCGATAAGGCTGTTGAAACCAGCGGTGCAGCACCAGCCAAGCCGTTCCTCATGAAGGCGGTTCGCCGTAAGGGACAAGTCGCTTTTGTCGGCTGGGCCGGTCAGGTTGAGGCCGGCGACATTATTGCCAAGGGGTTGACGTTGTATGGTGCATGGCATTGGAATCTCACCGACGCGCCGCGCATCATGCAGGTCATCAAAAATTCCAGCGCGCTACTTGATATGTTCATTACGCATACGTTCTCGATGAGTCGTGTTCAGGAAGCTTTTGAACTACAGATCACTGGTAAGTGTGGTAAGGTGCTTTTGCATCCATGGAAATAAAAATTACTTAAATATTTTTCAGGCGGCTATTGTCAGGTGCGGCCCCAATTCCGATTCACAATTTCTAAGCCGTGGGCCAGCCGTTCGACTCGGCCGGCTTCGTCGGCCTCGCTCAGGACAACGACACGAAAGTGTGAGACGTGGCCAGCTGGGGCTCGAACC
>CAZPLZ010000181.1:0-6529 GCA_964587525.1 uncultured bacterium
CACGTGGGTATGCTTGACGGGGAAGGACGATGTGTTCCTCGCTGTGCAGATAATTCTGGCTTGCGCGGTCCTGGCTAGGGTCGGCAGTGCCGCAAGCGGGAGGCGACCACTGATGGTCCTGGGCGGCGTTTTTACGGGAATGGCCCTGGCCTCCAAAGCGACAGCAATCCTGAACCTGGCGTGGTTACCAATCGCGTTTGTCTTCCTGCGAACCTCTATTGCTTGGAAAGGGATGCGCCTTTGGCTTGCGGCTGCAATTATTCCAGCCGCGCCTTGGTTCATCAAGTCCTATCTGCTTACCGGCGATCCTCTTTTCCCGGTGCTTTCTGGGTTTTTTCCGAGCATCATCAGTGGATGGGATGAGCGTAACGCGCTGGTCTGGACGGCCAAAGGTGAAGCCGACATGCCCGTCCTACATGGCTCGTTTCCTGGTGAGGAGCTTTTCCTCAATCTTGCCCGGGAGCACTTTCTCTTCGCGCTCTGCGTTCCGGTCCTTCTGTGGTCAGCTTTCCGCCACAGATGGATCGTATTTTCCTGCCTCGGGGGGTACGCTCTCTGGCACATAATTCTGCAGGGTGTTTCGGCGCGTCTCGCTTTTCCCGGGCTGGTACCTGCCCTGGTATGTGCGGGAGGCTTGGCTGGAATGGGTACGAAGGAGAAAGGCAGGAGTTCATTCATTCATTGGTTCGTTCTTGCCGGACTTATGCTAGCCGCCTGTTACCGTCTGTTTATGTTGTTCTTCACTTTACCGAATCCCTTTCCCTACATTGCAGGGGCGGAAACGTACAGGGAACACTGGAGGCGTGAGTATACGACCGCATTCGAGGCGGGCCGGTTTGTCAGTGACCATCCGCCGAGGAAGGGTGTTCTGCTGGTGGCCGAGCATTATGCATTGCTGTTCCCTGAGCCGTCGTACCAGGCGACCTCCTTCAGGAGTGGCGTGACTCCCCTTCTGTGGAAGATCGTGAATGAAAGCCAGACGGAAGCCGATGCCCTCAAGAAGTTCCGCCAGATCAACGTGGACATGCTCGTATACAATTCGGTCAGGGTAATGAACGTGTCGGAACTGTCCGCACCGTTCCGCTGGTCGGACAGAATGATCACGCTGTACGCACGTTTCTTCAGGCGGTGGATGAAGCTTGAATATTCCCCGGTCAGCGTTGACCATGCCAACGGCGCTTTCTACGTGTACCGATTGAGGAGGAAACGCTTGTTTGAAGGTTCGCGCTTGCTGTTCAACCTTCCCGGGACGGAAGGTGAGGCTCGTGAGGCCATAGACTTAATGCGTTCGGCCAGCCGGGCCTGCGACGCGCTCGTGAAATACGAGAAACTGCTGAAGAGGATGCCAGATGTGGGCGCCTATCTAAATGCGGCCGGGCTGGCGGCTCGTTTATGTGGCAGGGACGAAACCGCGTACTGGTATTACAAGCGGCCTTTCGACGCGGGCATGGTGGACGACGAGAACGTCTTTGGATTCGCGGTGGTGGCGGTCAGGACCGGGCGGTTCGAGGAGGGATTGGAAGGTTTTGAGAAGGCCAGGGCGCATTACCCGGCGTGGGAGAGGCTTGCAACACAGTACGCGGCTCAGACCCGGTTCCTGATGGCCTTAGCGCGGCTCGGGTCCGATCCCCATGGTTCAACGACGATTCTGCGAGAGGGCATTAAGAGACTTGAAACAAGCCCGTACCGTTCCAGTCTTACTCACGTATCAGGCCTTTTACACGCAGCTTTGGCTGTCTCCCTTGACAAGGAAAACAGGAAAGAGGAATCGAGGCATGAATTCGAGGCTGCCTCCGCGGCTGACAACAGGTTCAGGGATATCACGATTCGTGAGCTGGAGGACAGGCTCAGATCCATCGAGCGCGAATGGATGGATATTCTGGCGAAAAAGGGGCCAGTATGAGTGATATTAAGATGGAGCACGGTGAAGTTCTGAGGAATGTGAGTGTGCTGCGCGTAAGTCCTACTGACAGATTGTGGTTGGCGCTTAACGTAGTCCCAGCAGATGTATAAGGAATGACAGGTCGTTGTGTGGGGTCAAGAAAGAGGGATGAAAGGGGATACGTTCTAGCCTGCCTGGCGTTTATCCTGGCCCTGGCTGCTGCGGGGTGCTCTTCACGTGATGAGCAAGTTGAGGAGCAGATTCCAGAGATTCTCGGGGAGGTGAACAACGAGTACCTCACGACCGATGAGTTTTTGCACCACTTCAAGGTGCGCGGGGGCATGGAGCTTTCCGGGGAGGCGCGGAAGGAGTTCAAGCGCTGGCTGTTCGCCGAGCTGGTGGAACGCAAACTCCTGCTCCAGGAGGCGCGCAAGCGGCGGATCCGTCCATCCCGTGCTGACGTCCGGCGGGCGTTTGCGAAGATGGGGGATCGCGGCTGGGATGAGGCCGAGCGGGAGCTGGCCGGGAGCGTGGAGGATGAGATGTACGAACAACGGCAGATCGAGATCCTGCTACTAAATGCTCTGCCCCGGCTGAAGCAACCTAAGAAGGCAGAGATCAGGCGGTACCTCAAGAAACACCCGGAGGATTTCCAGCGGCCTATGCAGGTCAGGCTCCGCCAGATTGTGGTACACTCGGCGTCGAAGGTGAGGACGGTTCAGGCCGAACTCAGCTCTGGCGCTTCATTTATAGAAACGATGCACCGTCACTCCACGTTGTCAAACGTACCATCCAAAGACCAGTTAACGTGGGTTGGCGAATCTGACCTTTCAATGGAAGTTTGGGAGGCGGTCCGGGAGGCTCCTGTCAAAAAGCCAATTGGCCCTGTGGTTTCCGCACACGGCACGCATTTCCTTCTGGTGGTGGAGCGGCGGAAGGCTGGACCGGTTCCGGCCACCGAGGCTTCGGCCATCGCCCGCAAGCGGCTTCGTCAAGAGCGGAAACACCGCGCCATGGCCTCCTACCTGGCCAAGCTGAGAAAGTCTGCAAAAATCAATGTTGATCTGAAAGCTCTGGACTTGCTGTGAGCTGCATGAGGGGGAAGGGGGAAGGGAGAGGGGGCATGGGTCGCTCGGTATGGCTGTCTCCGGTGTTGCTTGCTGCCATGTTGTGTGTGCTGGCTGGAGAGACAAGGGGCGAGATCGTGGAGCGGATCGTGGCGAAGGTGAACTGGGACATCATTACCAAGACCGAATGGGATGACATGGTGCAGATCGCGCTGCGGGGTCAAACATCCCCCTTGGGGGAAGCGGAGCAACAGAAGCTCGCCGAACAGATTCTGGAACGTCAAATCACTGACCGTCTGATCATCCAGGCTGCCTTTGCCAGAGGGCTGAAGGTGAACGATTCCGAGGTTGAACCCCAGGTGGAAGCCGAATTGGATGCCCTCAAGGCGAAGTTCCCTTCGGTGAAGGAGTATAACGTTCAGCTTCAGAAAGAGGGAATCACCTATCAGGATCTGCGCTACCGGTACACTCAGCAAATGAAAGACCGCTTCCTCTACATGAAAATGATCAACGTTAAGCAGCGAGAGCTGGAAGCTCAGGCGGAGGTTAGCACCGAGGAAATTGCGAGTTACTACGAGGCGAACAAGGACAAGGGGGAGTGGATGACGCAGCACGAGGTTCGCGCCCGGCACATCCAGTTCAATGTGGATCCAGAACTTCAAGGCGAAGCCCGAGAAGCCGCGATCGCTGAAGCCCGCAAGCGACTGGCGGCTGCTCAGGCCGCACTCAAGCGGGGCGAACGATTTGAGGATGTCACCAAGTCCCTGTCCGAGGACATCTCCTCCCGTGACCGGGGTGGCGACCTGGGAACGTTTGCGAAAGGCACCTACCATGAGTCACTGGAACGCGTTGCGTTCTCCCTCGAGTCTGGCCAAGTGAGCAAGCCGGTGGAAAGTCCTGTTGGCCTGCATCTGATCAAGGTGGACCAGACGTTCAAACCCAGGCTGAAAAAGCTTGAGGAGAACATTACCCCGCCGTCGCCGATTCCGGCCCCCGGTGCCAGCCCTACGCTTGAGATTGTCGAAATGCCGCTGGCCGATTACCTTCGTGCGGTCTTGCGCAACGAGAAGCTTTCCAGGGACTTTCAAGCATGGGTGGACAGCCTAAAGTCCCGTGCGTACATCCAACGATTTCTGGAGGAACCAGCCCCGTTGTGACCCCTTCGACTCGGTCGCGTTGCTCCCTCGCTCAGGGTCATGGTGAGCGAGCGACAGCGAGTCGAACCATGACCCGCGTGGCTGTTACCCTGGGCGACATCTGCGGCATCGGCCCCGAAGTGATCTTGAAAACGCTCATCCGGCATTCCCGGCTCCGTTCACGCTGTCTTTTGATCGGCGATCCCTCCATCGTCAGGCGCGAACTCAGACGGGCGGGCTTGAGTCCAGACCGGCTGTTGCGAGAAGTTCACGACCCAGAGGAGGCGCGGGGCAAGCCAGGGGCGATTTGGATTCTGGCCATGTCCCATCCTGGCCTCCTTGCCTTGCCCCGGGGGCGGGTCAGCGCTCTGGCAGGCCAGCAGGCGGCCGCGTGGATCAGTGCGGGGACGACCTTGACCCTTCAGGGGCGGCTTACAGCGCTGGTGACGGGGCCGGTGAACAAGGCCGCGGTGGCGCAGGCCGTGCCGGGTTTCCGAGGACACACCGAATACATTGCCCGGCTTGCCGGGACGCCATTTCCGGTCATGATGCTGGTGGGGCCAGCGCTGCGGGTCGTGCCGGTGACCAGGCATTTGCCGCTGACAAAAGTACCGCGTGCGCTTTCCGCGTCCCTGATCGCACGGAGCATCGTTGAAACCGCCCGGGGTTTGAAGCGCTGGTTCCGTATCGCCCGCCCGCGGATCGTGGTGTGCGGGCTGAATCCGCATGCCGGGGAGAACGGGCTGCTGGGTTCTGAGGAACGGAGCATGATCGCACCAGCCGTGAAGCGCGCGGTGCGCCAGCGGATCCGTGTGACCGGCCCGTTTCCGGCGGATACCGTCTTCGCGGCCGCCTTGAATGGAGGCTGCGATGCAGTGGTGGCGATGTACCACGACCAGGCCCAGATTCCGATCAAAACGTTGGAACCCGGCCGGGCGGTGAATGTCACGCTGGGGCTGCCGTTTCTACGTACATCACCGGCCCATGGAACCGCTTTCGACATTGCCGGGCGGGGTGTGGCCGATCCCACGAGCATGCGGGCGGCGATCGAGCTCGCCCTAGGCGGAGTACCACGACCTGGGTGATGGCCATCTTGGGTTTGGGCGAAGGCCTCCTCCTGGGGAGGGGCCTCGAACTCTGCTTTGGGATTGGTCAGTATCGGCTCATCATGCTCTTCGGGGCTCTGGGCGGGGCCGGGATTGGGCTGATAGCTTGGGTGGGACGTGTCGTCTGGAACCAAAGTCGCCAGTCGGGCTGGCGTCTGGCCATCGCGGGGGCTGCGCCGACCCTGCTGGTCTTCGTGGTGTATTTCGTCTGGCGCATCGTGCCGCTGATCCAGGAAGAGATCAAGTACAGCCAGTGACCCTCGCCGGCCCGGCTAAGACACCGGCCCAAAAGCTCAAAGCCCTCCAAGCTAGGTTCCCCTTTCGCTTCCGGGCCAGCTTGAGCCAACATTTCTTGGTGGAGCCGCGTGCGCTGGAGCGGATCACCGCGGCGCTGAATGTCGGCCCGGGCGATTGCGTCATGGAGGTCGGAGCTGGTGCGGGATTTCTGACCGAGAGGCTGTTGCAAACCGGGGCTGACGTGATTGCGGTGGAAGTGGACGCCGCCATGGTGACGCTGCTTAAACACCAGATTGGGTTTTCCCCCAGGCTCAAAATCGTCACAGCGGACATCATGTCCCTCGATGTAGGGTCGCTCCTGGATGAAAAGGGCGCCGCCACCTGCGTGGTCGCCGGCAACTTGCCATACCACATCACCACCCCGGCGCTCTTTCATTTATTAGGGTTGTCACGTAAGCCGGAGACAAGTCACCCAAGCTGGCGGCAGCGAATCACCAGGATGGTGTTCACCGTGCAGCGGGAGGTGGGGTTGCGGATGGCCTCCGGGCCTGGGACGAAGACCTACGGGGCGCTCAGCGTGGCGGTGGCGTACGGGAGCCGCTGCGAAAGACTCTTCAATATTCATGCGGGAGCGTTCATTCCGCGGCCTAAGGTGGACTCCGTGGTGGTGCGCCTGACCCCCCTCCCGCCACGACTGACGCCGGAGCTGGAGCAGGCCTTTTTTTCCCTGATGCGGGCGGCGTTTGGGCAGCGGCGCAAGATGCTGCTTAACGCCGTGGCGGAGGTGGCAGGGGGTAAAAACGCCGCGCGGGCCTTGCTGGGTCGTGCTGGCCTTCAGGAAACCCGGCGGGGTGAAACGCTCTCCCTGGAGGAATTCCTCCACCTCGCCAGCGTGTAAAATATACGAGAAAATTGTGCCTTTCGTCACATCATCGGCCCTCTCGCCGGGGGTTAATGAAGCCGGATGGTCACATAATCTACCCTCACCCCTACCCTTTCCCGTATGCGGGAGAGGGAGTTGAGGAGTAAGAGTTTAGGAGTTAAGGACGAAACGCACCCCGTTTGAACTGGACCGGAGAACAAGGGTAGTCTGAGCCCAGC
>CAZPLZ010000182.1:0-6518 GCA_964587525.1 uncultured bacterium
TGCGAAACTGACCCAGGCCGGTCACCTCCCCAAGGTGCTGACCGCCCCCGCCTTGATCGGAGAGAAGCGTTCCACCGAGCTCTTCGAGGCAGCCTACGACGAGCACGCTCGCCGCCTGGCCAGGTTGTTCGCCCACCTTGGTGAGGCCGGCCTGAAACGGCCGGGGGAGCCGTCATGAAAGAACGGTCGCTGCGGACAGCAGTGATCGGCAGCTACCCGCTGCCTGGCTGGCTGGAGTTCGCCTGCGCGCATCTGGACCAATTCGGGGAGGCGGACCGCGCGGAGCTTCAGGATGACGCGGTGATTGCCGCGATCCATGACCAAGTAGCGGCGGGGCTGGACGTCATTACCGACGGGGAGCAGACCAGGCTGGACTTCAATCTCTCGTTCTATGGGTTTCTCGAGGGCCTCAAACTCGAGTCCGCGCCGCCCCGCCGGTTCGGTCCGCCGGCACATGACCAGCGCGGCCGGCATGAGGTGGTGGGGGAGCTCAAAGCCCCGCGCGGGCTGGGCGTGGTGGCCGAGTGGGAGCGGCTTAAGGCGCTGGCGCCCAAGGGGCCGGCGCTTAAGGTCAGTGTTCCCGGCCCGTATACGTTGAGCGGCCGGCTGGTGCCGGGCGGGAAGTACCCGGACCGGTATGCGCTCACCGAGGCGCTCCTCCCGATCGTCCGTACCGAGCTGCGGCGCTGGCGGCGGCGGGCTGCCCGGAGATCGCCGTGGACGAACCGTCCATGAGCTGCTACGCGTACCGGGAAGATCCGAAGCGGTTCGTGGACATTTTCAACCGCACGATAGAGCCTGTGGCAGGGAAGTGCCGCGTGACCACGCACCTGTGCTTCGGCAACTACAAGGGACGCGCGGTCGGCCCGCGTCGCTACGCCCCTATGTTCCCAGCCTTTCTGGACTTCAAGGTGGATGAGATGCATCTTGAAATGGCCAGCCGGGAGTTCGCGGAGCTTGAGCTCATCAAAGACATCGCCAAACGCATGGATGTCGCGGTCGGCGTCATTGACGTGAAAAGCTATTACATCGAAACCCCGGAGGATGTGGCCGGCCGAGTCCGCCTGTGTCTGGAACACGCCTCGGCCGACCGGCTCTCGCTCACCCCGGACTGCGGATTGAGCCAAACCGCCCGCTGGGCGGCAAAGGCTAAGCTGCACAACATGGTAGCCGGCGTCAAGCGCGTGCGAGAAGAGCTAGGGTTGTAAGTGTCCCCCTCTCTTACCCTCTCCCCCACATGGTTGTGGGGGAGAGGGTAGGGTGAGGGGGTAAGAAGGACATCATGATCCAGCCAGTGCTGGCTGATGACGCCCTGCTCGCTGATGTCGCCACCGCACGAAAGGAGCAGGATATCTTCCACTTCTGGTGGCTGGGCCAGAGCGGATACCTCGTGCAGTGGCGGGGATGCCACCTGCTGCTGGACCCCTATCTATCTGATTCGCTGACGAACAAATACGCGGGGACTGACAAGCCGCATGTTCGCATGACCGCTCGCGTGGTGGCCCCGGAGCGGCTGGATTTCATTGATGTGGTCACCTCCAGCCACAATCACACCGATCACCTGGATGCGGAAACGCTGAAGCCGCTGCTGAGCGCCAATCCAGCACTTGCCGTGGTCGTTCCGGAAGCCAATCGCGGGTTTGTGGCGGAACGGCTGGGGGTGGAGCCCGCCCGGCTCATCTGCGTAGATGATGGTGCGAGTGTCACTTCAGGGGGATTCAGCTTCACTGGGGTCCCGGCGGCCCATGAGGAACTGGAGCGCGATGAGCGGGGGCGTTGCAGATATTTAGGCTATCTCGTGCGGTTTGGTTCCTGGACGCTATACCACAGTGGCGACACCGTGCGATACCCCGGCATGGCGGAACGGCTCAAACAAGAACACATCGACGTGGCGCTGCTGCCGATCAACGGCCGCGCGCCCGAGCGGCGTGTCTCAGGGAATCTGGACGGGCCGGAGGCGGCGCAACTGGCTTCGGATATGGGGGCGAAGCTGGTCATTCCCTGCCACTACGACATGTTCACGTTCAACACGGCCTCCCCGGGTGAGTTCGCAGCCGAGGCGAAACGGCTTGGGCAGCCGTACCGGGTGCTGCAATGCGGCGAACGCTTCAGCGGCGTGGAGCTAGGAGCGGGTTAGCGTGTCGCAAGAGAAATGTCGTCGAGGTAGAAGGCGGTGCCGGGGCGGGTGCCCGGCGCGACGAAGCCGAACCAGCGCAGCCGCGCGAGCTTGCCCTCGTAGGTGAGACCAGGATAGCGGTGGGTCTTTCCATTGGGCAGCGTGACGGTGAGATCATATGTTCCGGTCGCCTTATCGCCGATGCTGCAGATGATCTCAATGAGCACCCATTTCCTGGCAGGAAGCGGGATCAGTTGGTTCCCGTTGGCGGAGAGCATGTCCCGCTCCACGTATAGGGCCGGCCCGGCCCGGTACCCCGGGTCCTGGCCGGGAAACACATCCCGCCACTCGTGGAGGAAACGTGAGCCTGGGGTCAACCGCAGCGCGAACCGACCAACCAGGACCCCAGAGGTGAACTCCGTTTCATAGTACATGTGCGGGTTGAAGTCGTGCTTGTAATCTTTGGTTTTGACAAATTTCAAGCTGCGCCGGCCTGAGGCCGCGGCCTCATCGGTCGCCCGGGCGGTCGCCCGGTCGTTGTCCTCGTGGGTGGACGCATCGAGAGATTTTTCCCCCATGGCGGTCTCTTCGAAGTCCTCGAAGATGCCAAGCGGGATGTGCCGGCCCGGCGGGTAGGCTGCCGGCACTGGGGGGAGGGACGCCGCCTTGCCCTTGCGCCCGGAAAGACTGAAGTCAATCGGCTTAAATCCGATCTTGCTGGCAGGGGAGCCGCGTTTCAGCCGGAAGTCGCCGCGAGAGGGATTTTTGAAGAGCGGATCCGCGATTTGAGATTTTGCATCCTGCCCCCGTGCCTTCCACTGCTCCCAGGTCACGTTCGCCATGGGGCCGGAGGGCTCGCCGGCGGCATCCCAGTAGAGATTCGAGTCCAGCGCAAATCCGGAGCCTGACCAGTTGCGGCCCAGCAGCGGGGCGCCGTCCGCGTACACGATGTTGTTGGTGAGGCGAAACGACAGGTGGTCTTCGGCCCGCGACCGGGCCAGCTGCATCTCTTGCCCGAGGGCAAAGATATTGTTACGGACCGTGTTTTCCTTGCCGTAGTGCTGGTGGAACCCACATTCCTTGATTCGGTAGGTCAGATTGTGTTCCGCCAGGGCGCCGGTGGTGCCTTCGTCAAAGTAGATGCCCCAGCCGCCGTAGTCGTACGACTGCACATCGTGAATCACGTTGTTCCTGAGGATCAATCCGGGGGAGACGCCCAGCGTGTAGATGCCGCCCATGTCGCTCAGCACCCCCTGTCCGATCGTGTGCAGGTGGTTGCCGAGAATCAGATTGTGATGCGCCTCGCTACGTCCATATCCCCAGGACCAGCCTACCGAGATGGACGTGTAGTACAGGTCGAAGATGTCGTTGCGTTCGATCACGTTGTGCGGGGAGTGGCCGATCCAGATGCCGATGCCCGCCGGGTGCATCCGGCCGGCATGCGCGATGGTGCTGTGGCGGATCGTGTGGTGGCTGGCCAGGGCTTCCGGGTCTTCCGGGATGGACATCGTACCGATTTTGACGCCGCCAGCGCCGAGATCCGCCAGGGTGCAGTGCTCGACCCGGTTGTGCTTGCAGCCAGCGCCCCACTCGATGGCATAATTCGCGACATGCGTGACGGCGCAGTCTTCGATTGCGCAATGCCTGGCCCCTTCCGCCGCGATGGCACCATCCAGGGCGGCTTCCGCTTGCTGGAAACTGTATCCTTCCGGCGGGGTGGTCCAGTTGGTGTGGGCAAAGCGAATTCCTTTGAAGGTGAGGTATTGAACCCATCGCCGGTCAGCTACGTCTCCCTTGAGTTCCACCAGCCGGGCGAGTCGCGGCGCGATCACCTCAGCGGAGCCAGGCTTTTCTCCTGGCAGCGGGAGGTACGTCAACGTGCCGGTGGGGCGATCCAGGTGCCACTGGCCCGGCTCCTTGAGCGCTTCACGCACGTTTTCCAGGATGTAACGCCGGCCCCGAGACAGGCTCATCCAGTAGGCGAGGTACCGGGTGGGACCGGTCAGGGTGAGGAGCCTTCTTAATTGATCGATAGACTTAAGTCGCATCCTGGACATGGACCAGATATGGAAGCACAGGACCTCGATCTCTTCGGGATGGCTGAACTTAAGGCTTAGATCTTCCGGGAAATACCTGAAACGGTCGTACCCCTTACTCCTCCACTGCGGGGAAGGGGAGAGGCCTCCCGCGATGAAGAAGTAGCCCTCCTTGGGCAGCCGCGGCCGGAACCGTCGCTGGCCATTGACAAATAATTGAGTAAAGTTCCATCGGCCAGAAGCCACCTCAGGAATCTTAAGGGTCCAACGATCCGGTGTGGCCTTATCCCACCCGACAAGTCGCACGCCGCCGCTGATCAACGGCTGTTCTTTGGGGGAGGCGGCGTAGATGACCGGTGCCTTGGCGGTGCCGGAATCTTCCGGCTTGAAAACCAGGGTTTCATCCAGAAAGTATGTCCCGCCGCGCAGCAGAACGACGATGGGCTTGGCTCGTTTGGGCTGGCTGGCTTTGAGTTCACGGACCGCTTGTTGCGCCCGGGGCAAAGTGGCGAAGGGGCCATCCGACCGCGCACGGTTGGGCCTGGCCAGCCTGCCCGACCAGTGGTCATCCCCGCCGGGGGAGACGACGAAGTCAGGCTTGGCCATGCCTGCTGCTGCCCACGTGGGGAGAGAAAGAGCGGCCAGGAGTGCAGCAGCCAGCTTCAGCGGTACACCTCACGCCGATGTCCGATTTTGACGATGGTGCCCGTCCTCGCTTGGTCATCTATTTCGTATAACACGCGCCAATCTCCCTGGCGAATTCGGTAGCGTTCCAGCGTCGAGAGTTTTTCACATCCGCGGGGCCGGGGTTCGTTGGAAAGTTCGGCGATCCGCGAAGTGACTCGTTTCAGGTCTTCTTTGGGCAGTTTCCGGAGTTCTTTTTCAGCATCCCGCTTGGTGGAAAGCTTATAAGAGGCCGTCACGCTTGAGCGACTTCAAAACATCCTCGAAGGGGCGGGAGGGCTGTTTGGCCCTGGCTTCAAAGGCCTCCAGGTCCAAGGCGTCCTCTTTGAGCATCAGAAGGACGGCCCCGTTCACGAGTTCGGAAAGGGAACGATCTGCGGACGCGGCCTTCACCTTGATGGCTCGATACACTTTGGGGTCCAGGTAAACGGTGGTTCGGGTGGAATTCGTCATTGATTCTTCTCTCCTGACTCGTTATAGCGCTAAAACGTTAAAACGTCAATCTTGGGGCGCAGGAAAGCCTGCGTCACGTTCATGGCTTCGGCGTCAAGGTCACGGACTTTAAGTTCATCACGGCGGAGCCTGGCATGGTGTTGGGCTTTACCGACAGCGTCTGGTGACCGGCTGCAGCCAGGTTCACCCGGCCCAGCTCTTTCGTGACAAAGTCGGTCCAGGAGCTGGTCCCTTCGATTTTCCCAGAGAGTTCGTGGTCGCCCACCGTGAGGATATATTCACTGCCGCCGGTGCCTGGGTCGCAGGCGTAGGTGATGTGGACTGTGAACATTCCCGGTTTTCCCAGTGCGAACTCCCAGCTCACCCAGTCCTTGGGATCGGTCCAGTATCCGATGTTGTCCTTGCCGCCGCCGGTTTCATACCGGGCGGATTTCCCGTGGACCGTGGCATCCGTGGCCTGGAGGAGAACTGTGCCATCGGCGGCCTGGCGGATCGCGTTGTCCACGTCTGGCTCACCTTGGATCTCGAGGACGATGACCGAGATCATACGATCTGGAGCTTGCGAGGGGACATCGATGAGATAGCTGTCACCGTCCTTCCGGATTGGGAGGGCCGTGTCAGGACTGGCCAGCAGCCAGGCTTGCTTGACGGTGTTCCTCAAACCGGGCACCGGTAAGGAGCCGTCAGGCCATTCAAAAACATGCAGGTACAGCCGGCCTGGCTTGGCCGTGCACCGGCCCCAGGGCAGGCGCCGGAATGGGCTGGCCTGGCTGCCATAGATCGCCTCACCATTCGCCTTTAACCACATGCCGATCTCGCTGAGCCGCGCAATGCTGGGTCGGGGGATGGTGCCCTCTGCGGTGGGACTGACATTGAGTAGGTAATTCCCACCCTTGCTTACGATATCGACCAGGTTTTGAATGAGCGATGTCGTCGATTTCCAATTGTGATCATAGGACTTGAACCCCCACGTGTCGTTCATCGTCATGCACGTTTCCCAATCCCTGCCCGCGATGCCGGTCGCCGGGATGAATTGCTCCGGCGTTTCCGTGTCGCCGGCGAATCCACCGCCAAGCCGGTTGTTGGTGATGATCCCTGGCTGAAGATCCAGCAACGGAGCGAGCAGCTCCGCGTATTCGCGGCTCATGCCGACCGGCGTATCCCACCACAGAACGGCGATGCGACCGTAATTGGATAGAATCTCGCGCACCTGCTCCGCGGCGACCATA
>CAZPLZ010000183.1:0-6495 GCA_964587525.1 uncultured bacterium
CATCGGCACGCCCGGGCACACTCTCTACCACAGCCCGGACGACACCTCGGGGCCGGTGACATACCAGGCCGGCAACCTGTCCCGCATCGCCGAGCTGACCGGGGTTACGGTGGTGGGCGACTTCCGGACCCGGGATGTGGCCGCGGGCGGCCAGGGCGCTCCGCTGGCACCGTATGCCCACTGGGTGCTTTTCACTCACGCCCGGGAGCCACGCCTCATCCTGAACCTTGGAGGGATCGCGAACGTCACCTGGCTCCCCGCACGTGCGGAACCGGGTGACGTGGCAGCCTTTGACACTGGGCCAGCGAACATGATCCTGGATGCGCTGGCCGGAAAGTTCTCCCGCGGCCGGCTGCGGTGTGACATGAACGGGCGGCTGGCAGCCAAAGGCACGGTACATCCAAAGGTGCTGGCGCGGCTTTTGGCGCACAGATATTTTTCCTTAAGACCCCCCAAAAGCACCGGGCGGGAGGAGTTCGGCGCCCCAATCCTGCCTGCGTTTCGAGGGCTTGTAGCACCGGATGCCCTGGCCACCGCCACGGCACTTACCGCCGTTTCGGTCGCGGACCAGATCCGGCGCTGGCTTCCGGCTTCAGCCCGGACAGCCGCCGTGTATGCAGGTGGCGGCGGAACGCGCAACCCAACGCTCATGCGGCATCTCCGCGAAGCCCTCGCGCCCCGCCGGATGCTCCCACTCTTGGCCCTGGGATACCCCGAAGGAGCCGTAGAGCCTGCCTGTTTTGCGCTCCTGGCCCGGGCCCGGCTGCGGGGTTGCCCGAACGTGCTCCCCAACGTGACCGGCGCCCGGCGCGCCGTGTGCGCCGGCGTCATCGCCCCTGGCACGTGAGCGGGACCCTTTAAGCCCATGCGCCGACTCCCCCTCACCGAGCGGGCCAACCCGGCCACAGCTCGATTTTCCCGGCTTGCGCCCTTAAGCATGTTGCGGCTGATGAACCAAGAGGACGCGAAGGTGGCGCCCGCGATCAGGGCGATTCTGCCCAGGATCGCCCGGGCCGTGACCCAAGCCGAACAGGCATTGCGACAGGGCGGGCGGCTGATCTATGTGGGGGCAGGCACCAGCGGGCGGCTGGGAATCCTGGACGCCGCCGAGGCCCCGCCCACCTTCGGTGTTCCGCCGGGTCTCATTCACGCCGTCATCGCCGGGGGGCGCAGGGCGGTCACCACCTCGGTGGAGGGTGCGGAAGACCGGGCAGCTCAGGGCGCGGCGGCGATTCGCCGCCTGCGGGTCAGGTCCAACGACGTGGTCATCGGCCTCTCCGCCAGCGGGATGACCCGGTTCGTGCTGGCCGCGGTGAGGCAAGCCCGCCGGCGGCGCGCGGCCACGATCGCGGTCACGTGCAACCCCCGGTCTCCCCTCGCACGGGCGGCTCGGATCGCTCTGGTTCCCCTCGTCGGCCCCGAGGTCATCACCGGATCCACCCGTCTGAAAGCCGGGACCGCCCAGAAAATGCTGCTGAACATGCTGTCCACCTGCGTCATGGCCCGGCTGGGCCGGGTTGAAGGAAACCTCATGACTCACCTCATGCCCTTAAGCCTCAAACTGAAGGCCCGGGCGGTGCGCATCGCCGCGAGGGTAGGGTGAGGGGAGAGATAGAATAGACGGATGAAAAAGCGCATCCCCCGGCTTGAAAACCCGTACCGGCGGCGGGGCCGCTGGTTCAAAGGTGCGTTCCATTTTCACTCCACCAATTCGGACGGAGCGCTGCCGCCTTACCAGGCCATCGCCAAATACGTGAGCCTCGGCTATCAGGTGCTGGGCCTCTCGGACCACAACTTCGTCAGCCGGGTGCCGGCGTCGTGGTTTCCTGGAACGGTTCTGATCCCCACGGCTGAAATCTCCTCCCCGCATCTGCTCCACATCGGAGCCAACACCGTGGGCAGGCTCGTCTTCGAGAAAACTCCTCAAGCCCTGGCTCGCATCAAACGCGAAGGCGGGTTCTCGGTGCTCAATCACCCGGGCTGGTCCAACTGCACGTGGAACGATTTGTCAAGGGTTTGGCCAGTGAACGCCCTGGAGATCTACAACCACTTAACGGAGATGGAAAACGCCGTGGGGCTGGCGGTGGAGCGGTGGGACATGTTGCTGCAAACCGGCCGGCGGTACTGGGGCTTCGCCAGCGATGACGCGCACTTCAATCGGACATTCCCGCAATGTGACGGCGGCTGGGTGCGGATCCGTGCCCCCCGCTTAACCCAGCCTGAGATTTTACGTTCCCTTCATGCGGGCTCGTTTTATTCGTCCTCGGGCCCGCGCCTGTTCGATCTTCGCGTCGCGCGGGGCACCATCACGTTGCGGTGCTCCCCGGTCGTTGAAGTCCGCGCCATCGCCGACGGCGTCGGCAGCGGCGGCGTGCAGTTCGCTCAGCGCCCCCGGGGCCGGTGGGTGATCCAGTACCAAACGTGGGGGTGCCAGCCGAAGCGGTACGTCAGAATAGAGCTGCGGGACGCCAAAGGCCGGACGGCGTGGACTAACCCCCTGTTTGTGACCCCCTAGTTTTTCTTAATAAGGGGGAGAGGAATAGAGAGAAGGGAGGGTGAGGCTGTCCCCCCTCTCCCTTATTCCCTCTCCCCCCAAAGGGGGGAGAGGGTTAGGGTGAGGGGGGAGAGGGGGGAGCGTCAGTCGATGGTGACGCGGAAGCAGACGCAGCCAGTGGTGAAGATTCCGATCTCGTCGATGGTCCAGCGCAGCCAGGTCGTGTTCGTCGGAGGTGAGGTGCCCCCCGAGCCGATGTCGGTGAAGGAAGAGCTGGGCGGGATCGAGGCGCTGGCGGTGGTGGAATACGCCATCCGATACCCCACGGGCGGCATGGGGGGGTCGCAAAACGCGGCGCTCGCCGGATCGGGTATATACCCGGTCCCATCGGGGATCGCATCATTGATGGTAAAGTCAAACGCCGAGGCGGAGGAGTAATTGCTCCAGCAGATATTAAACCGCACCGTGTCCCCGGAGGCGGCGATCGTGAACCGTGGCTCCTTGAACAGCTTCACGTCTGCTCCCACCACCATGATGGAGGTGATCCCAACGATGGAGCCGTCATTGATATCCGACGCCACCAAGGTCTGAAGGCCCAGATCGGTAAAGGTGACGTTGTAGAAAATTTTGCTGCCGCCCTCACTGCCAGACCAGTTGTAGGTGTAACCGCCCATGGAGGAGCCCTCGATGATGGCGTCGGGATCACTGGAGGTGAAGCCGCTGGTGCCATCGTAGTCGGTCTTGGTGATACCGCTGCCAAGCACGGCAACCACCGTGATCCAGAATGACTGGCCGGAGTACATCACCGGTGGAGCGATGATGTCGTAATGCAGACCCGTGCTGAGAAAGGGGGCGGTAAAAAACTTTTCCCGGTACTGTAACTGGTGGTACATGGCAATGAGCTCCCCCTGGGTCCCGCCCGGGAGCAGCTCGAACTTGTAGGTGGCGCGGTCGCCTACACCCGGCAAATCAGTGAACGCAATGCATTGGTCGGGCCCGTCAGTCGTGTAGGTCGCCAAGAGGGAACTGGTCCCGTCCACAACGCTGGTCCCCCTTACCGCCATACCGGCGGAATGGCAGAAGACGAGCACTGCCCACGAGCTGGTGCCTTTTGAGCTGCTGGCCTGATGGAACCAGAATTCCTGTCCAGCGGGGGTGGAGGTCGCCGGATGCATGAGGCTGCCACCCGCCCAGTCCCGAAACGCGGCGACCCCCGTGTTGACACTGATGTTGCCGCCACTCATCCACTCGATTTTCCAGGCGTTGGCGGTGGTTCCTGTACCCAACGTGAGCTGATCATAGGTAAAGCCAAAAACATGGGGATTGTCGAGACCGGTGAGGTCCGGATCCGCGGTCCGAACGCCGACCGGATCCCACGTGCCGGAACTTCCAGCCAGGGTAGCCGGAATGCCCTGCGAGGCGAGTCCCGGATTGCGGGGCCGGTAGTGGTAGACCCGATACGTGGCTGTCGTGGTGGGGCTGTGATTGCCGACCAGCATGTTATGCGGGTTGTTGAGGTGGTGCGCGAGTGCATAGAAGGTTCCGGGGCCCCCCGGGAGGGAGGTCATCAGCCCGTTTTCCGCGTTCGGCACCAGCGCCCCGTGCTCGTTATAGCCATACGTGACATTCGGATCGCCGAACGTGCCATACCCCTGGTAGACCACGATCTTGGCTTCGGAGGAAATAATCTTGTAGTGGCCCATAGCAGCGGCGGTGCAGCCAGCGAAGGGCATCCACAGGCTGTTGCCGTCGATGTCCCCCCCTTTGACATACTGCCAGTTCTGGCCGACGGGATCCCACCGGAATATATGTACGGTGGTCACCAGCGCCGGATCAAAATTTCCGTTCACATCGATACTCGTGTTGAACACCACCCAGGATTCCCCCCACCCGAGCTCGTCACTGAGCGGGATGGCCCGGCGGTACGAGTACAGGGTGAATCCGGAGGCGCTGAGAGACGTGGAAGGGATATACGTAAACGCGTCGCCGCCGTCGCCCGGACCCGGCATGAGGAGCCACAACAGAGGCGCGTTGCTCGTCATCTTGTAGAGCGCGGCATTGGGAGAGGCTGGACAAGCGGCGAGCCAGAAATACTGCGCGGGAGCCCGGGCAACCCCACAGCCTCCATACCCGCCATCCGCGAATCCCGCACATCCACCCTGGTACGAGACAATAGACGCGCTCTTTCCACCGGCGGCCGCGAAACCTGCGCCCGTGTAGAAGAGTTTAAACAAATTGAAAATACCGTCTTTGTTCAGGGGATAGAAATTGATCATCAAACCACCATAGACAGGATCATCCGAGCATTTTGTGCTGTTCGAAGCCTGGCCGACGTAACTGAAATACATCGTGCGCAGCACAATCGGGGCCAGGTGGGTGAAGATGCGCGGCGCCCCGGCGTGTCCGGTTCCGTCCACTTGGTTTGGCGCGCCCAATGCCATCAGGCTGACCGTAGAGATCGCCGTGGTGTTCGGCAAGGCGGCGGCAGTGCCCGCAGACGCCTTCCATCGCAGTTCCATCGTCGCACCAGGAGGAAGGTCCAGCCTCCACGTCAGCAGCGTGGTCCCTGGAACGGACTCCACCCATCCCGGGCTGGCCGCCGAGCATCCGGAGGGCGTCATCGTCCAGCCCAGGCACGGATCTTCAAACCCCATATTCGGTAGCCAGGGAGTCAACTCGGCCGGAACCGTATCCCAAATCGAGACATTCCACCAGGTCTTCGTCGGCGATTTGTTGAGCACGAAGATGCTGTAAATAATCTCGTCGTTCACGTATCCAAATCTCGGAGCGAACAGCAGATCCTGATCGGCGACTTTCCACGTGATGTAGCGGCGAATGATGGTATCCACGGGCGGATTCGTGTATGGGCCGACACATCCCGAACCTAGGAATTCCACCGAGGCCTCGTTATTCAGGCGTTCGCCCTCAATGGCCGCCACATCGCCGGATCCAAACTCGAACGTATTTCCGTTCCCCCAGTCCACCGTCACTTGGAAGCTCATCTCTCTGGTGGGTCCGCCGACGGTGCTGGCAGCGCCCGGCAGCGTCCAGCGCAGCCGGTTGACACCAACGCTGATGTCGGGATCCCATCCCGGATCAGGCGGAACCGTGGCACTGCCCGCCACATAATGGGTCCGGGCAGGGATGGTATCAACAATCACAATGCTCGAGACGGACGTTCCCGGAAGCCCATAGTAAATCGTATACGTCAGGGTATCTCCAGGAGCCACGTAGTCTTGATCGGCGGTCTTTTGGACGTACCGGAGGTATTTGGTTCGTCCCGTCCTCGGCTGGTCCCAGTTCGGGATCTGGTAGCCGCAACTGTCGGTCATGCCCCCTGGCCAGGTGGGATTGAGGATATCGTTGTAGCCCATCCCCATGGTCACCGTGGCGCCCTCAGTTGGACAGGCAGCCACATCAGCATACACTCGGAGTGGCGTGCTCACGTAGCCGAAGCCCGGTTCGGGAAGCGCGATGGTCCCTGCCCAGGTCCACGCCGGATACGTCTGGCCGCCGATGGTCCAGACATTGGCGTAGATCATGGCACTCAAGATACCCGTCTTCCCGCTGGGAACCTCGAAGTACACCGTCTGAATGTCGGTTCCGCCGGTCGCCGAACCGTAGTTGAAGATGGTCAGGCCGACGAGATCGCAGTTGGGGGTACCGGGACAATCCGTGTCCGAGCAGATCGTGAAGTCAAATCTGGCCACCAGCGCCAGTTCCCAGTTGGGAAAAAGAGTGGTCAGAGTATCATCCGTTGAATTCGGCACCTGATCGAGCAGTCCATCCGCCAGGGATGGAGGCGCTGGGGACAGGACGAGAAACAGGGTCAGCAACGGCGTGCATGCCAGCTTGACCCACCGCCGGGAGAGGTATAAAGGAAGAGGGGGGAGGGTCAGTCGATGGTGACGCGGAAGCAGACGCAGCCGGTGGTAAAGATACCAATCTCGTCTATGGTCCAGCGCAGCCAGGTCGTGGTGGTCGGAGGTGAGGTGCCCCCC
>CAZPLZ010000184.1:0-6492 GCA_964587525.1 uncultured bacterium
CCGCCAAAGCAGCCTGACAAGGTTGATTTGGGCAAAGTGATAATTATCGGAGGCACACGGGGCTACATCAATCCCAAGAAAGGTGAGCAGGCCACGATTCTTGTGCATCCCAAGGAGGCTGGGGAAATTCGCGTTCGGATATACAATCAACGCGGGGTTCTGGTGAGGACATTGACCAAGTACGCGAGTGGCGGGACAACAGAGGAGGTCCTCTGGGATTGTACGGACTCCTCGGGGGTCAAAGTGCCGGCTGGCGTTTATCCTGCCCTCATCGAAGCTCCGGGAGTTCATAAGAAGAAGAAGTTGGCTGTGCTCTGGTAAGGGCAGGGCGGGCAAGGATCCCGTTATAGCAAGGCAGCAGGAATTGTATGTGTCTTTCCCGATTTAGCCTTTTCATTCTGGCCGTATTCTGGATGGTAAGCCCCATGTCAAGCCAGGCTCGTGTGGCGGTGACGACTGCGCTGGACAAGGTGGAGGCCACACGGGCAGAGGCCCTGGGTGGAGCTGCAACCGCGCTCGATTTGGATCATACCTTGGTCTGGCTGAATCCCGCTGCTCTCGCTCAGCTCTCGGACTCCGCGCTGACCCTGAGTGGACAGCGGGGTTTCTTTGGGGAGTTTGCCGGGCAGGTCCTCTGGGCATTTCCTATTGCCAATGGCGCTCTTGCGCTGGGTGCCTTGTATTTCGATTCCGGCTCTATCACGTTGAATACTTCTGACGGAACTACTCGGACGATCAATGCCCAGCAGGACTTGGCGGGTTCCATCAGCTATGCCAGATCGTTACTGGTTAGAACGGTTGGGGGTATTACCGTGAAGGGACTCCATAGCAAGTTGTTTGAAGCAGCGTCAGCCAATGCCGTGGCTGTGGATTTTGGAGTACAGCACCACCCCTATCAGGCCGTTAAGGTTGGAGTCGCAGTTCAAAATCTTGGTACCAAGCTGAAGTATGTTAATCAGACATTTGAATTACCAGCAGTCATACGAGGGGGAGCAGCAGTAGAGTGGCATGCGGGAGGTTCGCCTTCCCAGAAGAACCTATTTGAGGGTGTGTTGATTACAGTTGTGGATACTGAGTATATGTTCGGGGATGGCTTGCTCACCTGGCGAGGTGGATTGGAATACCTGTGGAAGAGAATGGTTGCTTTGAGAGCAGGGATACGCCTTCCATCTAAGGAGCAACTCGGTGGGTTCTCCGGAGGTCTTGGCCTGAAATCTGGGCGGTATCGGCTGGATTACGGCATCCAATTTGAAAATACGTTTGATGCGCCTCAGACAGTAAGCCTGACCGTTCTATGGTGAACGAGTCCATAGGCAATTTGGGTTTGCTCGACTTCGGTCTCATACATTCCCATGATAATTGTTCTGAGGAAGGGCAGTTTCACTTGCATGAAGGCAGGCCCGGCGCACATTGATCGCATGCATCAGCAGGCCACGCTATCGCGCAGGGAAATAATTGTCAACTAATTGTTTCCACAATTGTTGCTAAGCCGTATCTTCCACTCGCTACGCCGGCACCCACTTGCGAGTATAGTGCGGGTCATCCGAGGCCGGTGTGGTAAAGTAGTACCGGAGGCAAGCGAGTATAACTATGGCCTACAGCGTTGGCCTTAAGGGCCAGATCGTCATCGCCAAGGAGATTCGTGAGCGCCTGGGGGTGGAACCCGGCTGGGTCACTATGCAGCGCCTCGCGGGTGACCACGTGGAGGTGTATTTCCTGCCGCCGAGCCACCGAAGGTCCCTCAAGGGCAGCCTCGCAAGACACATCAAAGCGCGTGTGGCACCGGGCGCGGCGTGGGGTAATGCCCGGCAGGCGGCCTGGAGCGCTGCGGTCAAGGAGGTGCCGCCTAGAACTGCATGAAGTGAGATAAGTGGCGGACAAGATGAGAGGGGTCGTGCTACCGGGGAACAGCACGGTGGAGATCAGGGATTTTGCGGTTCCGGAACCCGGACCTGGGCAGGTCCTCATCAAGATGAAGGCTTCCACCGTGTGTGGGAGCGACATCAGGGCCATCTATCGAAAGCATGAGGGCCACGGGCCGGAAAGCTACCAAGGCGTCATTGCAGGTCACGAACCTTGCGGGCAGGTCGTGCAGGTTGGTCCCAACTGCAAGCGATTGAGAGAACGAGACCGCGTCATTGTCTATCACATCTCCGGCTGCGGCCGGTGTCCTGACTGCCAGAGGGGGTACCAAATTCGTTGTACCAGCCCGCTCCGCGCCGCCTACGGATGGCAGCGTGATGGCGGCCATGCGGACTTCCTTCTGGCTGAGGAGCGCGATCTGATTGCGCTGCCGGATGCACTGACCTACACGGATGGCGCCCAGGTGGCCTGTGGATTTGGGACATGTTACGAGGCGCTCAAGCGAATCGGTGTGTCCGGCCGCGATACCGTTCTGGTGGTTGGCTTGGGGCCGGTTGGCATGGCGGCGTCGCTGCTGGCGAGGGCGATGGGCGCTTCCAAGGTCATCGGGGCGGAGACCATAGATGAGCGCCTCCAACTTTCGCGAAAGCTGAACCTGGTCGACCACGCGTTTGGCTCCGGTGATGAGGCCTTGGAAAGAATCATGGAAGCCACCGGCGGCCAGGGGGTGAACGCGGCGATCGACTGTTCGGGCGATGCTGCTGGCCGCCTGCTGGCTATCAAGGCCACGCGCGCATGGGGAAGCGTGGCGTTTGTCGGCGAAGGGGGGACGGTCGCCTTCAGCCCTAGCCCAGATGTCATCCACAAATATCTGACGATCTACGGATCGTGGGTGACCAGTCTGGGGAACATGCAGGAGTTAGCCGGATGTCTCGTTCGCTGGAATCTGCATCCTGACCGCATCCTGACCCACACGTTCACCCTTGCCGAAGCGGCCCAGGCCTACGTCCTGATGGACAAGGGTCAATGCGGCAAGGTGGCGATCGTCTGGGATGATTGAGCGGTTTTATATAATGTAGGGCCGTGTTTCAATACTGGTGGTGTGTATCCCTTGTGACCATGGTACTTTCATGGGGTGCCAGAGTGGAGGCAGCCGTGATTACAGTTGAGCTTGCAAAACCCGGCCCGGTGATATCGCCGTACCTCTACGGGCAGTTCATCGAGCATCTCGGCAGGTGCATCGACGGTGGTATCTGGGCCGAGATGCTGCACGACAGGAAGTTCCTGCTCGATCCAGGGAAATCGTGGGAGGTGGTGAAGCCGGAAGGGGCCGACTTTGAAGCCAAACCCGACCCTGCCGGTGCGTACGCTGGGGATCACTGCATGGCGCTGTGGGTTCGTGACGCCAAGGGCGGGAGGTGCGGCATCCGCCAGGGGGGTCTGGGTGTCGTCAAGGGAAAGGAGTATGCCGGCTACGCGATCCTGGCGAATATCGGCAAACCTGCGCCGGTGGAAATCCACCTCGCGTGGGGCGAAGGTCCCGGTGACGGGGAGACCGTGATCATCCGCAACGTAGGTCCGCGATACCGCAAATATCCGTTCCGCTTCCGCGCCGGGGCGACCACGGACTCGGCGCGTCTTTCACTATCTCTTTCCGGCCCGGCTTCTCTTTGGGTGGGGTGCCTTTCCCTCATGCCGGCCGATAACAGGAAGGGGATGCGTCCGGACACATTGGCGCTCATCAAAAAACTGGCGCCGCCGATCACGCGCTGGCCCGGTGGGAACTTTGTCTCCGGGTACAACTGGAAAGACGGGATCGGGGAAAGAGACCGGCGCCCCCCGCGATGGGAGCGGGCCTGGAGTGCCGTTGAGTCCAACGATTTCGGGATCGACGAGTTCATGGTTTTCTGCTCCGAGATCAGAACGGAAGCGTATATCGCGGTCAACACCGGACTGGGCAGCGTGGAGGAAGCCGTCGAGCAGCTTGAATACGTCAGTGGTCCGGTCAGGACTCGGTGGGGGGGTGAGCGGGCACGGAACGGCCATGCCAAGCCTTATCGCGTTGTGTGGTGGGGAATCGGAAATGAGATGTACGGTCACTGGCAGCTTGGGAGTGTTCCAGTCGAGCAATACGCCGTACGCAACAACGCCTTCGTCACCGCCATGCGGGCAAAGGACCCTCGGATCAAAATCATCGCCGTCGGCTCGCCCGGTGGGTGGAATGACGTCATCTTGCCGGCCTGCGCGAAACACATGGACCTGCTGAGCGGTCATCACTACACGCTGCGGCACATGAACATGCCATTTTCTCCCGAGGATGCTGAAAAGTACCGGAACAATTTCCCTGAGTATTCGGCCAGCGTGGCCAACGGCGTGCGCCATCTCGTGACGGACATGCGTGAGAGGCTGGGGACGGGCAAGCCTGAAACTGACCGGGTAAGGCTGGCCGTGGATGAGTGGGGTCTCGTCCGTGACTGGGACCAGAGGCCGGACGATCTGGGGATTGGATCATTCGAGACCTATTACCCGCTTGGGGATACCATCGCCATTGCTCGGGGACTGCACGAGATCCTGCGCTCCGCTGACATCATTGCCATGGCGAACTGGGCTCAAACGGTGAACGTGATCGGGCTCATCAAAACCAGTAGAACGCATGCCGTGATGGAGGGCGCCGGGCACGTTTTTAGCCTGTACCGTGCCCATCTCGGAGGGGTGCATGTGCCGGTCTCCGTGCCGGACGGGGTGCCGGTGGATGCGGTCGCAGGATGGAACCGCAAGAAGAAGGTTCTATCCATTGGTTTAATCAACCACTCACTGGATCGAAGTGTTACCGCCGCACTTCAGTTGTCGGGAGGGACCGCCACCAAGCGGCTGGCGGGGTGGAGAATCACGGGGCCTGATCTTTTCGCCGTCAACGTGCCCGGAAAGCCGGAGCAGGTGGCCCCGACTTCATTGTCACGGGATCTGTCGCTCGATCAACCGCTCGATTTGCCCCCCCTGTCCATCACGCTGCTCAAATTGAAAGTGCGGTAGGGCGTCCTCACCTCGGCCATGGGCGTGGTCATTCGGTGGAGGTGATACGGCGGTCTAAGGCTCCTCTCGTTCTGGGCGGACCTTGATGCCGTTGATCCTCCTTCCCCCGCCTGTGCGGAAGCGCAGCGAGGCGCCCCAGTCCCCGCCGCCCTGGGTGATCTTGAGCATGATCAGGTTCCATCCTTTGCGCAGCTTCACCTTCACCTGGTCCTCGCCGTCTTCGATCGAGCGCCAGGCGTTGTTGGCGTGGACCACTTCGCCGTTCAGCCAGGCCTTGACCCCGTCGTCGCTCCCGATCTCCATCCGCACCCGCCGCTTGCGGGGTGACCAGATGGAGGTGCGCAGATAGCCTGCCCGGTTCTTCCCTCCGATGGCCTTTCCCAGATCGATCTGCCAGGGCTGCTTCGCCTTCGGATTCCGCTTGAGCCTGCGCCACTTCACCTTCCTGGCGTCCGGTTCCTCCGGCGGAAACACGTGATCGAGGAGAGCCTCGTTTTCCAGATCTTTCTCGGTGTACGGGCCGGACACTTTCCACGCGGTGATGTAGTCGCCGTACTCTTTGATGTATTTGATGGCCTTCCGCGCCTTGGCGCGGATCTCATCGTCCTCGCTGATTTTGCGGACCCGGTTGAGGGCGGCGAGGGCTTCCTCCCGATGAGTTCCCTGGAGGCTCCTCGCGATCTTGATCGTGGCGGTGGCCGCTTCGGGGTGAAGGGACTCATCGGCCAGATTTGACTCGGCCAGGGCGAGGGCGTCCACGTGGGGGATTAAGCCGAGCGCCTTGAGCACCAGTTTCTTGGTCTCGGCGCCGGGTGCGGCCGCGAGCGCCACGGCGTGCATCTGGGCTGATTTCTCCGGGGTGCGCTCGCTGGGCAGGCCGGCCAGACGGGCGAACCCGCGCAACGCCAGCGCCTGCCGCTTCTGGTCGGGATCGTGCCTCGCCAATTCAAGCAAGTCTGGGATCGGCGCCGGGTCGGGCCAGTGGCCGAGCGCGCGCACCGCAGCGTCTTTGACCTTGGCGTTCTCGTGTTGCAGGTGCTCCCGGAGCGCAGCCAGGGCCGGTTGGTCGCCCACGGTGGGGAGCACGGAGAGCAGCGTGCAGCGCTCCGCCGCCTCCGCCGTGCCAAGGGTAGAGAGGAGCAATTCGCTGCATGGTGCTTTGTCGTCGGCTCGCTTGCAGATCGTCTCGATGGATGTTGCCGCCGCCGTGCGGGTCTTCTCTTCGGGCGTTTCCAGCAGCAGTTCCAGAACGGACGGCAGGATGTTCTTTGAGCCCAGGACGCCCAGGGCCTTGACGGATTCCACCTGGACGGATACGTCCTTGTCCCGCGCGGTTTTCAGGAGCGCCGGAATGGCCGTTGCGGCGCGGCGCGCCGCAAGGCTGCGGATCATCTCGGCGCGGTCCGGCGCATCGGGGTTCTGGACCCGCGCCAGCATGGCGGCATCGACACCAGCCCCCTTAAGCCGGTCCAGGCTTGCGCGGGCGGCCTTCTGCTCTTCGTCTTGGCTCTGGGTGGCTGCGGCGGCGAGCAGGGGAACCGTCGAGACGTCACCCAGGTGCCTTAAGGCCTCCAGCGCGGCGGTGCGGACCGTTTC
>CAZPLZ010000185.1:0-6452 GCA_964587525.1 uncultured bacterium
GGGCTTGGCATCTCGTACCGGCCGCAAGTGCCCCGGCTGGATGTCGCGACCCTGGCCCGTGCGCTGGCGCTGCACCTGCCTGGCTGGGGTCAACGGGTGATCATGGAACCGGGCCGATTTCTGGTGGGGGAGGCTGGCGTCCTGCTCACCCGGGTTCAATACGTGAAGCGAGGGACCAGAAAACTCTTTGTCATCGTGGACGCCGGTATGGATAATCTGATTCGCCCCTGCCTCTATGATGCCCATCACGAGATTTGGCCGTGCGCGCCGCGCCGGGGCCGGACCCGGGTGGTGGATGTGGTCGGGCCGGTCTGCGAGTCCGCCGACTTTCTGGGCACGGGACGGCGGATGTCTTATGCTCGGGAAGGCGACCTGCTGGCGGTGCTGGCTGCGGGCGCGTATGGGAGCGTCATGTCGTCGAATTACAACGGCCGCCGCCGGGCGGCGGAGGTGATGGTGGATGGCCGCCGGGCCCGCCTGATCCGCCGGCGCGAGACGTACGCCGATCTGGTGAGAGGGGAGGCGTAGGGTCACGACCCTCTTCACCTGAGATTCACATGAGACCGGCGGCCGGATTACTGGTCGCAAGTTGTGCAGGAATTTTCCTCGAGCTCCTGCTCATCCGCTACCTGGGATCGGAGATCCCGATCCTGGCGTACTTTAAAAATTTCCCGCTGCTGGCGGCGTTTGTCGGGCTGGGGGTGGGATGCCTGCTGGCCGACCGGGGCAGGCTCTATTTCTTGAGCGGGCTGGCGGCGCTGAGCATCCTGATCCTGTTTTCGTCCCAGGCTGCGCAGTTTGGCTGGGCGGAGATGGCGTTCCCCGACCCGCACATTGATGTCTGGGGCCGTTCTTTCGACGGGCCGGTGCTGGAGGCGTTGTGGCGCGGCGCCGGGAACCTGCTGGTCATCTTTCTGCTCCTTGCGGCATGCTGTTGGTCGTTCGTGTGGATCGGGCAGGCCGTCGGGCACTGGCTTCAAGCGGGACCGCCGCTTCGGATGTATGCCCTCGACATCACCGGGAGCCTCGCCGGGGTACTGGGGTTGGCGTGGTTATCGTTCGCGCAAACCCCGCCGCTGGTCTGGCTCCTCGTAGCCGCCGCCCTCATCGTGACCGCTGCGTTGATGTATGGCATCTCGTTCCGCCGGATCTTGGTGTCAGCCGGCATCCTGCTTGTGGTGATCGTGGCAGCCGTTGGGCGGAAGGAGGATCCGGCCGTGACCCTCCTGTGGTCACCGTATTACCGGATCGAGGTGCGCTCCCAGCAATTGAGCGCACAGCCGAAGGTGGTGATCCACCGGATGTACGTCAACCGGGATTTCCACCAGGTGATGCTGGATGTATCCGATGAGGTTGGCCGCCAGACAAAGGAGGGGACCGAAGGCCGGAGATGGTGGAATAGCTGGAGGCTCCACTACGACCTGCCGTATCACGTGCGCGTGTCCCCGCGAACGGTCCTGATCGCGGGGGCTGGATCCGGCAACGATGCCGCCGCCGCCTTGCGCAACCACGCGGGACACGTGACGGCTGTTGAGATCGACCCAGTGATCCTGGCGCTGGGCCGCAAGCTGCACCCTGAACGCCCGTACGATTCGGGCAGCATCCGGGTGGTGCAAACCGACATCCGGTCATTTTTGCGCCGCAGCCACGAACGGTTCGACCTGATCGTGTACAGCGTGCTGGATTCGCACACGGCGCTCTCCTCACTCTCCTCGCTGCGCCTTGAAAACTATGTGTATACCGTGGAGGGGATTCGGGAGGCGGTGACCCATCTCAACCCGGACGGGGTGATGTGTGTCTCATTTTACGTGGGGTCGCGTGGCTGGCTCGGCGATCGGTTGTACCGGGTGATCGAGTTAGGGGCGGGGGAGAGGCCGGTGTGGACCAAATTCGAGGGACGAGTGTACTATTTCTTTGGTCCCGGCCTTTCATCTCAGACGGCGGCGTCCACCATACGCAAGCTGGGACTGCCGGTGGGGCTGCATGCCTTCACTGATGTGCAGCCCTCAACCGATGACTGGCCCTTCCTGTACTCCAGCCCCAAGGGGCAGCCGTGGGTGTATTACCTGTCGCTCGTCTTGATCGTGGTCTGCGGCATGTCTCTGGTCTGGTGGACCCTAAGGGGGAGAGGGAGTAGGGAGAGGGGGATGGACTGGCCGATGTTCTTCCTGGGCGCTGGGTTTTTGCTGATTGAAACCAAAGCCCTGGCGGAGTTGTCCCTGCTCTTCGGCTCCACCTGGGTGGTGAACACCTTTGTGTTCGCGGGGATCTTCATCATGGTGCTGCTGTCTATCCTGGCTGTTCACCTGGGCGCCGGCCGCTGGCTTAGGCCCGCCTTCGGGCTGCTTGCCGCATCCCTGATCGCCTGGTACGTGTTCCCTAAGGACACGCTGAACGCCTTGGAGTTTTGGCCGCGGGCTGTCGTAGGCACGGTGTTCGTTTCGCTGCCGGTCCTGTTCGCCGGGATTGTGTTTTCCACCCTGTTCGCGCGCCGTTCAAACCCGAGCACGGCATTCGGCTCGAACCTGATCGGCGCGGTCGTCGGTGGCGCAGCCGAGGCTGCCTCCCTCGCGTGGGGTATTCGCTCGCTCACCCTGCTGGCGCTGGGATTTTATGCTGTCGCCTGGATACGGACGGAAAAGGGTCGTTAGGTCATCTGGCGGAGCTGGCGGAGCACCGCCGGCAAAATTCCGCCCTGGGAGTAATACTCGACGTCAGCCTTCGTGTCTAACCGGGCGATCACCTGGAAGGTGAAGGAGGAGCCGTCTTCGCGGCGGCAGTTCGCGGTGAGGCGTTGCCTGGTGCTCAAGCCCGCGGAGATCCCAGCGATGTCGAAGCGCTCTTTGCCGGTGAGCCTGAAGGTTTCCCGGTTCTCGCCGGGGAGGAATTCCAACGGCAGGACACCCATCTCCACCAGGTTGCTGCGATGAATCCGCTCGAAGCTCGTCGCGATCACGGCCCGCACCCCCAGCAGGACGGTCCCCTTGGCTGCCCAGTCACGGGAGCTGCCTGACCCATACTCTGTGCCCGCGATGACGATCAGTGGGACACCGGCCTGGCGGTAGGCCAGCGAGGCTTCGTAGATCGTCGTCTGCTCGCCGGTCAGCAGGTTGAGCGTGTAGCCTCCCTCGGTGCCGGGGGCCAAGAGGTTGCGCAGCCGGATGTTGGCGAATGTACCCCGGATCATAACCTCGTGGTTGCCGCGCCGGGAGCCGTAGGAGTTGAAGTCCTTGGGTTCAACACCGTGCGCGATGAGATACTTCCCCGCAGGACTCTCCGCTGGGATTGAGCCGGCGGGGGAGATATGGTCCGTGGTCACCGAGTCGCCGAGCAAGGCCAGGACGCGTGCACCCATAATATCGGTCAGCTTCGCTGGCTCCACGCCGATACCATCGAAGTAAGGGCCCAGCCTGATATAAGTCGAGTCCGGGTCCCAGGCGTACCGGTCGCCCTCCGGTCCCGGCAGCGCGCGCCAGTTCTCATCCCCGTTGAACACCTCCGCATACCTCACCTGGAACATCTCAGGCCGCACCGCCTCCAGCATGACCCGGTTGATTTCCTCTAGGCTGGGCCAGATCTCTCGCAGATAGACCGGTTGGCCATTGTTGTCCTTGCCAAGGGGTTCCGTCGTGAGGTCCACGTCCACCCGCCCAGCCAGCGCGTACGCCACCACCAGCGGAGGCGAGGCCAGGTAGCTGGCTTTGGTCAGTGGGTTGATCCGGCCTTCGAAATTGCGGTTGCCGCTCAGCACAGAGACCACGACCAGATCGCCGTCCTTCACGCCCCGCGCGACCGGCTCGGGTAGCGGCCCACTGTTGCCGATGCAGGTTGTACAGCCGTAGCCAACCAGGTTAAACCGCAGTTGTTCCAAGTAAGGCATCAGCCCTGCGGCGTTCAGGTAGTCCGTGACGACGCGGGAGCCAGGGGCCAGGCTGGTTTTCACGGATGGATCCACGGTGAGCCCGCGTTGCACAGCGTTCCTAGCCAGCAGTCCGGCGGCCACCATCACCGAAGGGTTGGAGGTGTTGGTGCAGCTGGTGATGGCGGCGATCACCACCGAACCGTGGTGCAGGGAGGTCTCGTGACCGTTTGCTTTCACCGCCACCTGTTGACCGACTGCCTCCGTGGTGATCCCGAATCCGTTCTCTGTGGGGCCGGCCACCAGCAAGCGCTTGAAGTTTTCCTTCAGGCCGCTTAAGGCCACCCGGTCCTGTGGCCGCTTCGGCCCGGCCAGCGACGGCTCCACCGTGGCCAGGTCCAGCTCCAGGGTGTCGGTGTACCAAGGGTCGGGTGTCGTGTCGGTGCGGAAAAGGCTCTGGGCCTTGCAGTAGGCTTCGACCAGGGCGATGTGCGCGGGACTGCGACCGGTAAGGGTGAGATATTTCAGGGTCTCCGCGTCCACGGGGAAAAAGCCGATGGTGGCGCCGTACTCCGGGGACATGTTGGCAATGGTGGCGCGGTCGGCCAAGCTGAGGGACGACAGGCCGGTCCCGTAGAACTCGACGAACTTACCGACAACGCCGCGCCGACGGAGGATCTGGGTTACGGTGAGCACCAGGTCGGTAGCGGTCGCCCCTTCGGACAGCCGGCCGTGAAGCTTGAACCCGATGACCTCGGGCATCAGCATGGTCATGGGATGGCCAAGCATGGCCGCTTCCGCCTCGATGCCGCCCACGCCCCAGCCCACGACACCCAGCCCGTTGATCATCGTGGTGTGCGAGTCGGTGCCCACCAGGGTGTCAGGGAACGCGAGGGTTTCGCCATCCCGGGCCCGTTCCTCTACCACGCTGGCGAGGTATTCCAGGTTCACCTGGTGCACGATACCGGTCGCTGGGGGGACCACCCGGAAATTGCGCAAGGAACGCTGGCCCCAGCGCATGAACGCGTACCGCTCGCGGTTTCGTTCGTATTCGCGCTTCACGTTGGTCGCGAGCGAAGTCGCCGACCCGAAGGCATCCACTTGGACTGAGTGGTCAATGACCAAGTCTGCGGGGATGACGGGGTTGACTAAGGCGGGGTCGACCCTGAACCGAGCAGCGGCATCGCGCATGGAGGCGAGATCCACGAGGACCGGTACGCCGGTGAAGTCCTGCAACAGGACCCGAGAAGGGGTGAACGGGATCTCCCGGTCCGGCAAGTTATGTGGATTCCACCGCGCCAGGGCTTCCACATCGGCGGCCTCGACCAGCCGCCCATCCTCCTGCCGCAGAAGGTTCTCCAGCAGGACTTTAATGCAAAACGGCAGCCGCGACACCTGGGCCACCCCGCGTTGTTCCAGCGCAGGAAGACTGAACATGGCATAGGTGCCGCCGCCGGCTGACAGGGTCGTCTTCGTGTTGAGGCTGTCCAGGTATTTTTTTGCTGCGGCCATCTTCAATCTTCCCTCATAATATAATACATACATTGATGGCCCTTCCCCCCGCTGAGTTCACCCCGCGTCTGCGCGGCACGTATACCGCGCTCGTAACCCCGTTTAAGGGCGGGGAAGTGGATGAGCAGGGCGTGCGCGAGCTGGTGGAGTTCCAGATCGAAAACGGGGTCGATGGGTTGGTGCCGGCTGGGACCACCGGAGAGTCTCCCACGCTCACCCACGCTGAGCACATCCGGGTCATTCAGGTTTGTGTGGAGGCGGCCCGGGGCCGGGTGCCCATCCTGGCGGGGACCGGGTCCAACAGCACGCAGGAAGCACTGGATCTTAGCCGATCGGCCAAAGAGGTTGGTGCCGACGCCCTGCTGGTGGTAGCTCCGTACTACAACCGTCCCTCCCAGCGCGGACTGGTTCTTCATTACCAGGCCATTCTCGAGCAGGTTCAACTGCCGCTTGTGGTCTATAACATCCCCTCGCGCACCGGGGTCAACGTGGAGCCGGAGACGCTCGGGATCATCAAAAAGTCCGGCAACCTGGCCGGGATCAAAGAGGCGGCGGGCAGCACCGACCAAGTCAGCCGCATGCTGGAGGTGTTAGGGGCCGGCTTCGTGGTGCTCTCGGGGGACGATTCGCTCACGCTGCCGTTCCTCTCGGTCGGCGCCCGTGGTGTGATCTCGGTGGTGTCCAACATCGTACCCAAAGAAATGGTGGGGTTGGTGCAGGCGTACCTGGGCGGACGCCACGCGGAGGCGCTTGAGCTGCACCGGAAGCTCTTCCCGCTGATGAGGGCGCTCTTCATCGAAACCAATCCTGCGCCGGTCAAAACCGCCATGGGTCTGCTGGGCAGGTGCTCCGGTGACCTGCGCCTCCCGCTGGCGCCGCTGACCGAAAGTAATCTCGCCCGGCTGCGTGATGCTCTCCAAAGTTTCGGTTTCAAAGTGTAACCTCCCCCCCTCTCCCTTTCCCTCTCCCCCCTCTGGGGGGAGAGGGAAGGGTGAGGGGGGACAGAACGTTGCCCGGTGGATCGCGGCGCTGGCGCTCATCTTTCCTATTCCCTCTCCCCCCTCTGGGGGGAGAGGGTAGG
>CAZPLZ010000186.1:0-6398 GCA_964587525.1 uncultured bacterium
TTGGACCAGGGGCCCGCCGTGCAGATGGCGGTCCGCGATGCGGACCGGTTTGAAGTCGCGTTGGCCCTTGAACCAGGCCCGCACGGGTGGCTCCTGCCCGTGCAGTTCGGCCACCCCTTTGGTTCCCACCAACCGTAAGGCGCAGGTGTCAACGCGTTCCCCGCCGGTGAAGATCAGCCCCTGCACCCCGTTGCGGTACTTGATGTGATACACCCCCTGGTCCTCGCAGGGCGCGCCGAACCAGCGGCGCCCCGACCGGCAGTGGAGCTGGCCGATCACCCACTCGCCGGGCGTCTCCCGGTTGAACATGTTCAGCATGTCCACCCAGTGGGTGCCCCAGTCGTAGAGGTTGGGGCAGTACCCTTCCATCCGCTTCAAATTCCCCAGTTTGCCGGACCAGGCCAGGTTTCGGAGCTTGCGGAAGGGAGCGCCGAACCGGCGCTGGTGGTTGAAGGTCAGCTTGACGCCGCACCGCTTGGCTACTTGGGACATCTTCACCGCTTCGCCCCAGGTGTAGGCCATGGGCTTCTCGCAGTGAATGGCTTTAACACCCGCCTGGGCCGCGGCGATCACCATGGGAGCGTGCAGGTGGGGCCAGGTGCAGATGCTCACCACGTGCAACTTTTCTTTCTTGAGCATCGCACGGTAGTCCGTGTAAATGGCACGCGTGCCGGTTTCCTGAGCGAACGCTTCGGCGTTTTCCTTGACGATGTCGGCGCAGGCGGCGAGCTCCATGCCGGGCAGGGCTTGGTACGCGGCCGCATGGGCGTACGCCATGGCAAACCCGGCGAGGTCACCCCGGGCTTTCTTTTTTCCGGTGCCGATGAATCCGACGCGCAGTGTTTTCATGTTGAGGGTCGAGTATATCATGCGTTAACCGGGCTGATATGATCCTTCGTGATGCCTGATCGCCGTCCCGCTCGCTGGCGCATCCGCTGGCAACTGGCGTGCCTTATCCTCGCCGGGGTGATGGGGGCGAGCGTCGCCTCCAGCAAAGTTCATGTCACGTACTGGGAGAAGTGGACGGGGTTCGAGAAGGATGGCATGCAAGCCATCGTCGACGAGTTCAACGAATCCCAGGACCAGATCTATGTCGAGTACCTCTCCATCTCCCAGGTCAATCAAAAAACCCTGGTCGCGACCGCGGGCGGGCGCCCGCCCGATATCGCTGGCTTATGGGATCGTGATGTGGTCGATTTCGCCGACAAGAACGCGCTGGTTCCCCTGGATCAGTTCCTGGCCGGCTCAGGTTTGGGGCCCGAGCATTACATTCCCGTGTACTGGAATATGTGCACCTATCGCGGTCAGGTCTGGGCGCTCCTGTCAACTCCTGCAACGACCGCACTGCACTGGAACAAGGCGATGTTCCGGAGGGCCGGTCTGGACCCTGAACGGCCGCCGCGGACCTTCGCCGAGCTCGATGCCTATTCGAAACGGTTGACGAAAATCGATCCGGCAACACGCCAGATCACGGAGATGGGTTTCCTGCCGCCCGAACCAGGCTGGTGGCACTACGGCTGGGGCAGTTTCTTTGGGGGCACGCTCTGGGATGGCGGGCGGAATATCCTGATTGACTCGCCGCCGTATATTCAGGCGTTCACGTGGCTGCAATCGTATGCCCGGGAGTACGGCGTGGCCGCCCTGCAGACCTTCCGCTCCTCGTTCGGGAACTTCAGCTCGCCCCAGAATCCGTTTATGTCGGAGCAGGTGGCCATGGTGCTTCAGGGCGTGTGGATGAACAACTATATCTCCCAGCATGCACCGGACCTCGAGTGGGGCGCCGCGCCTTTCCCCGTGGTGAATGCGGGAGACGAGCCCGTGACCTTCGCCGGAACGGACGTGCTGATGATTCCGCGGGGGGCCAAACATCCGCGGGAGGCCTTTGAGTTCATCAAGTATGTGAACCAGCAGGGCCCGATGGAGCGCCTGTGTCTCTCGCATCGCAAGAACTCGCCATTGCGCGAGGTGAGCGAGGAGTTTTACACGAAACACAAAAACCCCTATATCAGGATGTTTCAACAGCTGGCGTGGAGCAAGAATGTGGCCTACCAGCCGGTCATGAGCGTGTGGAAGGAGTACAGCCAGGAAATTCATAACGCATTCGACCGGGTGTGGCTGATGCAGGCGACGCCCCAGGAGGCGCTGGCCACGGCCCAGGCGCGGGTCCAGAAAGCCTGGGACCGGAAATACGAGCGTGAACAGCATGCCCGTGGAGGCGGTGGCGTGCTGCTCAAGATAGCCCCTTTCGTCCTCGCGGCGGCGATCGTGCTGCTGGTCATTGGGGTTGCCGCGGTGCGCGAAGTGTTCAAGCGGCGGGCTGCGCAGGTCAAGACCCGCGCCCCCCTGGGGGCTGCGCTGGTCAAGGGAGTCGGATTCATGTCTCCCTGGTTGATCGGCCTCTCGCTGTTCGTGTTGTATCCCATCGCGGCCTCCCTCATCTACAGTTTCTGCGACTACTCCGTGCTCTCGGCGCCCCAGTGGATCGGGTTGGCTAATTTCCGGGACATCGCGACCGATGAGGTGTTTTGGAAGTCGTTGCGGGTGACGTTCACCTTCGCTCTTTTTGCGTTGCCGCTGGGCCTGGCGGTCTCGCTGATCGTGGCGATCCTGCTGGACTCCAATGTACGGGGCGTCGGTGTCTACCGGACCATGTTTTTCCTGCCCTCGCTTACCCCGATGGTCGCGTCGGCCATGATCTGGCTGTGGATCTTCAACTCCAAATTCGGCGTGCTGAACTACTTTCTCAATAAGGTTTCCTTCGGGTTGATCCAGCCAATCCCCTGGCTGAGCGACAGCACCTATGCGCTGTCGGCCCTGGTCATCATGGGGCTTTGGGGTGTGGGGCATACCATGGTGATTCTCCTGGCCGCCCTGCAGGATGTCCCGGTGTCTCTGTATGAGGCTGCGGACATGGACGGCGCCTCGTGGTGGGACAAGATCTGGAATGTCACTCTTCCGCTGATCTCGCCGGTCATCTACTTCATCACCATCATGGGCGTCATCGGCGTCCTCCAAGTTTTTGTGATTCCCTACATTATGACCGGCGGGGGACCGGCCCGCTCCACGTTGTTCTATGCCATGTGGCTGTATGACAATGCCTTCCAGTTCCTCCGGATGGGGTACGCCTGCGCGATGGCGTGGATCTTGTTCCTTATTATCCTGAGCTTGACGGCGATCTCGGTGAAGTTGTCCAAGGCACACGTCTACTACGTGGGGTCATAGCATGGCGAAAACGGGATCCGCGTCCAGCAGTCCACTCTTCCGGTCCCGTTGGGGCACCCCGGTGATTCACATCCTGCTGGTGCTTGGGTCATTGATCTTTGTCTTCCGATGCTGTGGATGCTGTCCACCTCGCTCAAGCCCATCGAACAGACCATGATCTTCCCGCCCGAGTGGCTCCCGAAACCGATTCGGTGGTCCAATTACATCGATGCGGTCAACTACATTCCCTTTTTTACCTACACGGTGAACACGCTGATTGTCTGCGTGCTGGGAGTGATCGGCGCGGTGCTGTCCAATGCGCTGGTGGCGTACAGCTTCGCGCGGCTTCAGTGGCCGGGCCGCGACGTGCTGTTCGGGTTTACCCTGGCCACGATGATGATCCCGTTCCCGGTGGTGATGGTCCCGCTCTACAGCGTGTTCCGGGAGCTGGGGTGGATCGGAACCCTGCTGCCGCTCTGGGTGCCGATGTTTTTCGCCAATGCCTTTTTTATCTTTCTGTTACGGCAGTTTTTCCTGCGGGTACCGAAAGACCTGGCGGAGGCCGCTCAAATCGAAGGCGCCTCGGAGTTCAGGATCTTTTGGACGATCTACCTGCCGCTGGCCAAGCCAGCGCTCGCGGTCGTGGCGCTATTTACGTTCATCAATTCCTGGAATGATTTTCTGGGGCCGTTGCTGTACCTGACCGACCAGAAGACGTTCACGCTCTCGCTGGGGTTGCAGTTCTACCAGAGCCAGCACGGCGGCACTCAGTGGCACCTGCTGATGGCGGCGTCCACCCTGGTGGTGCTGCCGATGGTGCTGTTGTTCTTCTTCACCCAGCGCGTCTTCCTGCGGGGCCTGACCTTCCTCAAGACCGTGGACGTTTAGTTTTATTGCTGCTACCATGGATGGTCCCGTGAATATCTTAATGACCCACTACGCGTTCTACCCAACGACAGGGGGTGTCGAGTCGCATCTGCTGGACTTAAGCGCCGAGCTGGTCCGGCAAGGCCACACCGTCCACGCCCTGGTTGGCTCGCTGAAGGGCCAGCCGGAGCGCTCCGCGATCCAGGGCATTCAGCTCTACCGGACGGATCTGATGAATCCCGAGTGGATTCGCGACCGCAAGGCCCGGCGCGGCCTTCCGGCTGACGCGGAGGACCCAGAGATCCTGGCGGCGGTTAAGGAGATGTACGCTGACTTCATCACGGAGCATTCCATTGACGTGGTCCATGGGCATAACTTTCACCACTTCGTCCCCGAACACGCCCTGGCTTTGACCGAGCTTATGGCAGACGGTGTGCCTAACATCTTGACCGTCCACGAGGTGTGGAGCGAGTTCATCTGCCAGGACTCGCTGCGGAGGGCCGCGTGGGACTTTATCATCACCTTCTGCAACCACGTGACTGAAGGGATTCGCCAGCAGGCTCCTCACCTCAACAACCTCCGCCGCATCTATCCGGGCATTGACGTTCAGCTCTTCTCGCCCGAGAATCGCAACCGTAAATGGGCTGATGCCCTCGGCCTGGATGGCCGCCCGGTGATCATCCACCCGGCCCGCATGCTTCCCTGGAAGGGGGTCATCTACAGCATTCAGGCCATGCAGATCATCACCCGGGAGTTCCCTAACGCGCTTTTGATCGTGACGGACACCGAGGACATCGTGGACTGGGTCAAAGAGCGCAAGGGTTATAAACCGGAAATCCTTAAGGAGATTCAAGCCCTGGGCTTGAAGGATAACGTCGTCACCCAGCCATTCCCCTACCTGGAGCTGCCATGGGTGTATAACTTCTGCGACGTCGTCATTTATCCTACGATCGAGGAAGAGCCGTTCGGCCTCGTCCCCGTCGAGGCCATGGCCTGCGGCCGGCCCTTGGTCGTCACGCGCAGCGGGGGGATGGTCGAGTCGGTCATCGACGGGCAAACCGGCTTTCTCATCGAGAAGCGCGATCCCGGCGTGCTGGCCGAGAAGATCCTCCACCTGCTGCGGGACAAGGAGCTGGCGGCTCAGACCGGGAAAGCGGCTCGGCGCCACGCCACCCAAGTGTTCTCCCGAGACCGTATGGCCCGCGAGACCGTGAGCCTTTACGAGGACGCGCGGCGAATGGCGGCGAAGCGACGCCCCCTCATCGATACGGCGATAGCCCAATCCTGACCTTTTAGGGGAAGCTGTCTTGGGGCCGAGGCTTGCCTAAGGGTCGCCTACTCCGTTCACCCCGGCGACCTGCAACCCGGCCGCCCCAGCCTGTGTCCCGGAAGCGCCTTCCTTCCGTGAAACTCATTGCCCCGGCAGTTTCCCCGCGCTCGTGGGGGCTTGAGCCTTCGAGTCAAAAGGACTCCACATACCTTAAGGCCATGGGGCTGCCGAAGGTTGAACTCGAACTGCGAGCCCGGCAGAACACCTACACCTGGCTGATGAAGCAGTTCGACTTTAAGGCCGGCGCGTTCTATGGCTTTTACGACGCGCGATCGAAGCAGTTCGCCCCGCCGCAGACATCCAATCTCATCGCGCCCTTCCAGCTCATCGCCGCCTTCGACCGGTACCAGGACGAGCAGCTCCTCGAGATGGCGCGGCGCAGTTGCGACTGGCTCGACGCCGCCATGGTCGAGACTCACCCCATGAGCCTCGTCCTCGGCGGCGTGCAGGACAACGTCAAGCCCAAGCAGCTCTGGACCAAGTACACGGCGGACTACGTGATTCTGAACCTGGCCCTTTACGTGCGGAGGAAGGAAGACGTGCTCTTGCACCGGGCTATTAGCAGTAGCAAGTTCCTGCTCCAGTCGGAGAACAACCGTTTTGCCCCGAAGTACGACCGCTTTGCCGAGGAATGGATCGCCAAGGGCTGGCAATCGTTCGGTCGCGTGGCCCTCGCGATGATCGCGCTTGAGGAATTCACGGGGGGCGAGGAATGGCTCGATCGCGCCATCCAGTGGGTGGCGCTCGGCTTGAAGCTCCAGGCTGAGAACGGCTGCTTCTATCTGGTCAACGACAACTACTACAGCAGCGACATCGCTGCCGATGAGATCCGGGCCCTGGTGAGAAGCTACTGGCAGACCAACCAGCCGCGTTTCCTGAAGGCGGCTGTCCGGTTTGCCGACTGGCATCTGAAGAACCAGCTCCCCAGCGGCGCCTGGCCGTTGAGCGTCGATCGCGGGGGCGTCACGGTGGGCGAATACGTCGGCCCCGGCGACACCCC
>CAZPLZ010000187.1:0-6388 GCA_964587525.1 uncultured bacterium
TGTCACTTGCTTAGTGAAGTTTTCCCCCAAAGTTCCTCCAACGAGGGAGAGCCGTGAAGCAACTGCGTCCTTTTTTTCAGCGTCTGGTGCTCCCGATAACGGTTACCCAGCTTCATCCAGACGGCTGCCAGGTTATACCAAACTTACTCTTGACACCAGCGGGGATTACTAATGTCCAAAGAACGCTCTTTCCTTTCACGTGAGAGTAGTAGATCCCGCCCAGAATGGAGCAGCCCTGCTCAAAAGAAAACCGTGCGAATTTTCTTTATCTCGCACGGGCTTTCGGTGCAATTCTCAGTTCCGTATTAATTCATAATGATGGACTATCCTTGCTTACAGTCCCGGACAGGCCAGCTGTCCACTTCGACGAAGTCGCTGGATTTGATTTGCGATCGCATCAAGTTCTGCCTTCGCTGCTCTCGGGCTTGTCTCTGCCTTATCACAAGCCATCTGAATCCGGGCCAAGAGCATTCCACATATCCCTTGATTCGACCGACACGCTGGCCCACAAAGCGCCCTTGCTGCACAAGTTAAAGTGTCACAAACATTACCACCAGGGAAAATAAACGACCCACTTGCAGGTACTGTTGGGCTGATCTTGACTATCCGGTCACTTTGAGTTGCGTAAAGGTTTCCCTTCAGGTCTGTTGTAATAAAATCGCCGCGAGATCCACCATCAGCGAACAACGAAACAGCTCCATCGCTGAGTTTAATTTTGAAAATCTTTCCTGTAATTGTATTGACGAATATAAAACCCTGGAGAGCTGTTCCAGGCCTCCCAATTGCGATACCATCCGCTCCGTTTCCAGGAATAGCTACAAATAAAGTGGGGGGACCTCCAGTACGCGCAACCTCCATTATACCCAAGTCTAAATCCGCTACGAAGATGCGCAATCCATCACATGTCACCGCAACCCCGTCTGGTCTTAAAAAGCCGTTGCGTGAGAATAGTCGCTGTAAAGCATTTGTGGAAGGAGTAAATCTCATCAAGCGCTTAACAAACTGCTCTGAAACAAACAGATCTCCACTGATTGGATCAGCTGCAATCCCCAGAGTGAGTCGCAGCAGCCCGTCTACGAGCGAGGTTTTGGTATTGGTTACCAAATCTATCCGAAAAATCGCTCCAAGGTTAAATCTAGTTCCATATAGATTTCCATCATCAGCAAATGCCAGTCCATCCAGGTCGGCAGGCTTGATGATAATATTGGCAGGAGAGACAACTCCTCCAGTAGATGGAAATCTGTAAAGCGCGTTGTCACCCTTGTTAACAATCACAAAATCGCCATTCGTAAGAACCACAATCCCTGTCGGCCCCAAGATTCCTAATCCTTTCACGGTCGGAAATCCAGTAATAATATCTTGTTGAACAAATCCAGGTTCCAAAAAGGTAGTAAAAACAGCGTGGGTGCGGGAAGCCGTAAGTCCACACAGAAGTAAACTCATTGCCAACATTGTCCTTAGGGTGACCTTAACTTTCATCTCTGTATCCTCCTCAAAGCAATTCAGTTTTGCCGAAGCTCATTTCGTATCATCGCCTCTAGCGGCAGCACAATGAACATATTAACCTCTCCGTTAAGGTAAACGCAATGGGCGAATACATTAAGTATTGTTTATTCACTTTTTGAGCTGACTTCGGAGGATCACAGAATGGGGATAGTATTTCAACCCATTTTGGAGCGCGACGTTCGCTTGAACCTTGAACATGGTCCTCTAACTTCTTGTAGGCAAGAGACAGATTAAACCACACCGTTTCCTGATTATGGATTGCGCTTAAGGGACAGGTTCCATCCACTTCACTGCCCGTCGGGTTTTCGATTCTGGTACTAGGCCGATGCCAAGATTGATGCCAACTTTTTGGGCCGTAGATGCCAACATATGCCCATAGGCACCCAATCACTGTCAGATCCGCCGGCGCTTCATCTCGCAACACAACGCGTCATTCCCCGAAATAGTAGAACCCGCGCGGATTTCCTTCATCCACGCGGGTTCTTAGCGCGTCTCACGGTTAGACCTCGCGCCCGACGGATCGCTTCCCCGGGCCCTCAACACCAGGACACCAAACTTTGAAGTTGGGTGTCCTGGGTTCGAGCCCCAGCTGGCCCAAGTCTACATTTGATTATGCTTTGAGGTAAGAAACCTGGGCCGTCCCGTACCCAGCTAAGCAGCCTAATCAGGACGGGGCTGGCGCAAACCCTCATCTAAAGCTGCCGCCAGGCCTCCCCGTGCGGAAACTCATAACGGTCGAGCGATTCCGATTTCATGGTGCAACTGAACCCAGGTTGGGACGGCAGCATATACCGTCCGTTCTTGATAATGACCGGGTCGAGGAAGTGCTCATGAAGGTGGTCAACGTATTCCAGGATGCGGTTCTGAAGCGAGGCGCCAACGCAGATGTAGTCGAAGATGGCCAGGTGCTGCTCCAACTCGCATAGCCCAACCCCTCCCGCATGGGGACAAACCGGAACGCCGAACTTTCGTGCCATCAAAAGCACAGCGAGCGCCTCGTTGACTCCGCCCAGCCGGCAGCAGTCAATATTGCAAAACTGGATCCCGCCGTTCTGGAAGAGCTGTTTGAAGATCACGCGATTCTGTATGCATTCACCGGTGGCTATGCCGATGGGTGCAATGGCTTTGGCAATCGCCACATGCCCGTACACGTCGTCCGGACTCGTCGGCTCCTCGATCCACAAGGGGTGGAACGGTGCAAAGCGCTTCATCTTCTCGATGGTTTCAGCCACCTCCCAGCTCTGGTTGGCATCCATCATCAGTTTTCGATCAGGGCCGATCTCCTCGCGAATCATGGCAGCCCGGCGGAGGTCGGCTTCAAGATCCGAGCCGACCTTCATCTTGAAGTGCTTCCAGCCCTGCCCCACGGCCTCACGGCAGAGGTGGCGCACCTGCTCATCCGTGTACCCCAGCCAACCCACGGAGGTGACGTAGGCAGGAAAACCGGTCTCCCGCATTTCCTTCTCGCGGGCAGATTTGGCCGGCACATTCCGGCGCAGAATATCCAGTGCCTCTTCAGGGGTGAGCGCATCAGTCAGATAGCGAAAGTCGATACAGGAAACGAGTTGCTCCGGTGTCATATCCACCAAGAGTTTCCACAGGGGCTTGCCTTCCACCTTTGCGTTGAGGTCCCAGAGAGCGTTGATAAGGGCGGCGGTGGCCAGGTGGATGACACCCTTTTCAGGGCCGAGCCAGCGCAGTTGGCTATCACTCGCGAGCGTACGCCAGAATGCGGCCGGATCAGCCATGATCGATTGCAACGCTTTACCCGTGACCAACGGCGCAAGGGCCCTGATCGCCGCTACGCACACCTCGGTCCCCCGGCCGAGTGTAAACGCCAGGCCGTGCCCCTCCAGGCTCATGGGGCTGTCCGTCTTGAGGGTGACGTAGGCAGCCGAGTAGTCCGGATCGGAATGCATGGCATCAGATCCGTCACGGGTGGTGCGTGACATTGGAAAGCGGATGTCGCGGGTAACAACCTCAGTGATGGTCATCAGTTGTCACCGTTGTTTTCGGGTCGCCCCTCGATGTAAACCCAGTTGTGGATCGGCTTGAGAATCTCCTGTATTTCGTGCAACAGTCCATCGTCGATGGGCTTTCCCACCCACTCTCCCCACCGCGCGATGCGCTCCGGGTTGGCTGAGCCAGCAATGCAAGTGGCAAAGTCAGGGTTCCGGATGGAAAACTGAAGCGCGAGCTGGGAGAAATCCACACCTTTTGATCGACAGTACTCAGCCGCTTTTCGGCAGACCGCCTGGACCTCGGGAGAAAACCTGTACCCCGTCGGCAGCGGTCCGTCAGTCAGCAGGCGGCCAGCGAAGGGGGCTGCATTCATGATCCCCACCCCCTTGTTTTTTAAATAGGGGGCCAGGTCTCCAAGTTGCGTGTTCTGCAACGTGTAGTGGTTGTATGAGAGGATCACATCCAGCTCGGTACGATCAAGGATATATTTAAAGATTTTCATCGGATAGCCGGAGACACCCACAAACCGGACTTTGCCCTCCCGCTGGATTTTCCGGAGCGCCGGAAGCGTTTCCTCAACGATCCAGGACATCTCCACGAACTCGATGTCATGACACAGGCAGATATCGAGGTGCTCCACCCCCATGCGGCGCAGGCTCACATCCACACTCTCGGCAACACGGCGGGCCGAAAAGTCGAATTTGTCCGTATCGTACCTTCCAAGCTTCGTGCCGAGAACGTACCTATCCCGGGGGATGCCGCGGAGCGCAAACCCAAGCAGGGCCTCCGAAGTGCCGCGTCCATAGAAATGGGAGGTGTCGATAAAGTTCATTCCGATGTCCAGCGCCACGCGGACGGATCGCATCGCCTCGTTCAAGTCGATCCGGCGGTACTCCTCCCCCAGCGAGGCAGCGCCGAAGCTGAGCACGGACAACCTTAAGCCGGTCTTACCCAGTTCACGGTATTCCATCTGTATAATTCTAACCCGTGAGCACCACGCATCCGCAGTTTCCAAACATGTTCAAACCGGTGAACATCGGCACGCTGACCCTGCGCAACCGCATCGCGATGAGCGCCCATTTCGCCGGCTGGTGGGTGGATGAGGGTGGGATCCCCAGTCCAGCCTACGCTTCCTACCTCGAGGAACGGGCCAAAGGCGGCGTAGGGCTCTTTGTCATCGGCGGCACGGATGTGGAGCGGAATGGCTGGTCGCTCGAAAACGCCGACGACGATATCATCCCGCGCTACCGGATGCTGGTTGAAGCCGGCCACCGCCATGGCACCCCTGTGTTCGCCCAGCTTTGCCATCACGCCTGGTATCATGCGCCGCCATCGCGAGCGAAACTCAAGGAATTGCTTGAGGCGCATGTCGCTGCCACGCGGCGAGCCGTAGCAGGTGGAGTGGCCGGCATGGAACTGCATTCACACGAGTCGTTCTTCCACGCTCAGATGCTGAACCCTCTCTGGAATCGCCGCACGGATGAATATGGCGGCTCCCTTGAAAACCGGATGCGATACATGGTGGAGACACTCACCGCCATGCGGGAGATCATCGGTTCAGATATGCCGCTGGGGATACGCCTCAAGTTGGACGACTACGCTGAGCGGGGCATGAATCCGGAGGAGTACATCGAGACGGTGAAACGCCTGGAGAACTTACATCTTGTGGATTACATCAATTTCACCGGCGGCGACCACCGGCATCATCATGGGCCCATGCCACGCCCTGACGGGGAATGGTTGCCGCTGCTTGAAGAGATGCGAAAACATACACGTTTGACCCTCCTGCATGCCGGGCGCATCACCACGCCGGAAATGGCCGAATCCGTCCTCAGCAGGGGGCTGTGTGACATCGTGTGTATGACCAAATCGCACATCTGCGATCCCCATTTCACCCGGAAAGTGTTCGAGGGCCGAATAGACGACATCAGGTTTTGCACCCGATGCTTGCAAAGTTGCCACGGGAAAATGGATCAAATGACTTGCGTGTACAACCCCTTTACCAAGCGGGAAGCCGAGTGGGGCGAGCTGAAACCTACGTCCGTCAAACGGCGAATCGTCGTCATTGGCGCCGGACCAGCAGGCATGGAAGCCGCTCTCACCGCCGCCTTGCGCGGTCATGACGTGACGGTCTTTGAAAAATCCGGGCGGGTTGGCGGCCAAGTGCTGACGGGCGCCGGCTCCCCCTTGCGCAAACTCTGGGGAAGGATTGCCGAGTTCTACGAGCGCCAATCGCGGAAAGGCCTCTTCACCGTACGCCTGAACACTGAGGCAACGCCAGATCTGGTGGAGGCTGAACGACCCGATGCCGTCGTCATCGCCACCGGCTCGCGCCCCAACCGGCTTGAGATCGCCGGCGGTCCAGCCGCCCTGACCGTGCACGCGGTCATCGACGAGGGGGCCGCGAACCAGGCGCGGCGCGTCGTCGTTCTGGACCGGGAGGGGTTGAACCGAGCGCTGGTGGCGGTGGACTACCTCTCAGCCCGCGGCATCGAGGTGGAGTTCGTCTCCGCCTTTGCCGAGGCGAGTCCGGCCGTGGAAGGGATGATGCGGGGAGAGATGCACGAGCAGCTTAAAGCTCGAGGCGTCCGATTCAAGGTCGGTGAAGATGTCGAAGGCTGGGCCGGTGCGGGACGGCTTATCCTCCGCTCGATCCTAACTGCCGAGGAGAGGACCCTGGTCGGAATAGACGTGGTCGTGGGCGCCGTCGGCTCCACCGCTGTCGCCTCTCTCGGGGTGGCGCTGCGCGGCCGGGTGCCGGAGCTGCACGTCATCGGGGACGCAAACACCCCGCAGACCGTGGAAGCGGCCACGTACCAGGGCGCACGGATCGGCCGTCTGTTGTAAACACCAGGAGCGCGAACTCCTAGGCTCGCAGACTCGCCCCCCTCACCCTACCCTCTCCCCCCGAAGGGGGGAG
>CAZPLZ010000188.1:0-6077 GCA_964587525.1 uncultured bacterium
GGCAGGCTGCCAAGGACCCTGAATCCTATGCTGCATATTACGAAGAGTATGTGACGGCTGCTCTTTCCCGTCCTTACATGATCGGATACAACAAGTGTCAGTACCAAGACGAGCAGGCTACGGGCATGCTCAAGCAGGGACTTCTACAGCGGGATGAAGAGCCTTATCCAACTGTAGAGGGGATAAGAGCAGCCAATATCAAGGCCTTGGAATACGCCTATTCAGGCACTGAACCGGAAAACATGGGGCCTGATCCCGATGCATTTCGTATCACCGCACCTGCAGAAGGGGATGAGTTCCCTTCCAATACAGATATTACGATTTCCGCGACAGCGAATTTGGCGAAGATGAAAGGCGCGCATGTGGCGTTCTATTACATGGATGAGAAATGGAAGTTGATTGGCTTTGATAAGACAGCACCCTTCAGTGCTACCTGGAAGAATGCGCCTATCGGGGATTGGACCATTTATGTTGCTGTGCATGCAGCCGACTGGAAACTCTTGGATAAAGCCTGGATAGATATCACCGTGGGAGACCCGGCATCGCTAGACATTGATGAGGAACCGTTGAAGGTCACCGAACCGGAAGCAGAAATGGATCTGGACATCTATGGTGGCTGCAAGGCTATTAGAGGGAAGAAGACAGGATTCTTTCACCTTGAAGTTATCGAAGGGCGCAGCTATCTATTAACCCCTGAAGGAAATGCGTTCCGCGCATTGGGGATAAATCATTACGAAGCGGTAAAGCCAAGCATTCCAGAGGGAGATGATCCTAAGCTGCATTATGATAAGGTATGCCAGAATTTGAAAAGGTGGGGGTTCAATTCTGGCGGCTACCATACTCCTCAACCGTTATTGCGGTCTGTCCCTCACACATCAGCTATTGACGGTATTGTAAATATCGCCCATTGGATGCCCCGCGGCCGTTTTGCCTATGAAGATGTATTCAGTCCTGACTACCTTTCAAGGTTGAAGGAGCATATACGAAGCAGGATAGAAGCCCGGGCGGATAACCCATGGCTGGTCGGGTATTTTTGGACGCCCTATCCCCTTTGGGAGCGCAAACGAGAATCAACTGATGATGATCCTTTGAACGGGAAGGATTGGATAGCATTCTTCAAGGAACTGCCCCCGGGATCTCCGGGAGGAAAGATCTGGGCTGAATGGCAGGAAGATAACCCGCGTGAGAAAGAGACGATGTTCCTGGCTGTTGTTGCGAGGCAGTTATACTCAAAGACCTATGAATTCATCCGAGCTTATGACAAAAACCATCTCATCTTTGGCGACCGCTACTGTGACCAGGACATGCCGGAGCATGTAGTGCGCGAAGCCTTGCCCTTTATTGACGCTCTTGCCATACATCCGTGGATAAAGAGATTCGACCGGGATTATTTCGACAGGATCTATAACAAGTACGGCAAACCTATATATATGGCTGACCATGGCATTGCTTTGAAAACGAAAGAATTCCCAAAGACAGAGCAGGGAGCCCAGCCGTCGCCGAAAGCCTATAGCGATCAGTACATAAGTTGGGTGACTTCAGCTTTGTCTTACCCCCATATGATCGGCTACAACAAGTGCCAGTATTGGAGCGTTACTGTTCCGGGGAATCCAGAGATATTGAAACAAGGGTTGCTTAAGCTTGATGGCACTCCCTATGAGGAAATCATCCCTGCCATCATTAATGGCAACCGCAAGGCACTAAGAGCAGCCTATTCAACCAGATAGTTGAAGAGGGGACGTAGCCAAACCGGACATACCTCAAGAGCGTGGTGAGCTAGGTTCGAATTTTAGCTCCGCAGGCCTTCGACAACACTCATGCCCTACTACTAGCTGAAGACTGCGCTCGTTGTCATGCGCCCGCTTCCGGTAGGCGCGCGGTGCGTCAAGGATTGCCTACGGGTTTGTAGACGCGGATCCAATCCACTTTGAAGGTGTGGTCGCCTTGGTTCTTGAATTCCTCATCGGTTGGCGTCAGACCAGACTCCGATCGCCAGGTCTGGTCTTCAGCGTTGATAATGATGTTCATCGCTTTGCTGAGCCCGCTCCCCTCGGTGAAGCGTTTGGGGTCAATGATGTCCTTACCTGAGGCGATTCGGGCAAGGTTCCCGTCGACGTAAAACTCCAGGTGCCATGGGTTGCGCCAGTAGACGCCGATGCGGTGGTAATCCTCCCGCCAGACGGTCCCGTCGTGATACCAGGTACCCGGATCGGTAGGCTGGTAGTCCTGGAACGGGTCGCGAATAAAAACGTGGTGGCTCAGGTGCAGTCGTTCGGCGAACCAACTTTGATCCTTGCCGACTTTCGCGGACCAGCTGGCACCATAGGCCTCAAGCACGTCAATCTCCTGAGTGTCATCGGGGCTGAGCAGCCACACGTCGGAGGAGAGTGTGGAGTTGCTGATCTTCGCCCGGGCTTCGATGTAGATGGGGTGAATCACCGTCTTCTTCGACGTGATGCACCCCAGGTAAATCTTGTCGGATCCGGGAACGCGGCTGGCAGTGATGTGTAGTTTGCCGTCCGCCACATGTACATGGCTGCGGTTCCAGACGGATAGTCCGGGACCCGTCCAGGCATTGTGGTAGAAGTCCGTCCATTTCTTGGCGAACTCCCACCCCTTGTTCTTGGCTGGAGCATCATAGTTGAAGTCGTCGGCGACATCTTCCTGCAGCTGCCAGACCTTGCTCCTTCCGGCATCCACGGGAACGGGAAAGTTATCCCAATCGTGGGCCCAAATCGTTGAGGCAAAGCCGATAGCAAACAATGCAAGCAGTGATTTCTCTATCAGCGCTAGCTTTAGTTGGTATACAGTCATATTTTTCTCGATTATCTCCTGGCTGTTGCAGGAAGAGGGTGTGATAGCAGACGCGGAGGACCTGTAGTCCTCCGTCCCTGACCCCCTCGGCGTTTCTCCCGTACGTGCCTGCTTAACTTCTGGAAACTAGTACTTCAACTCGACCCGGGGTTTGTGCCCTCCCGGTGCCCCAGAGGGCTCCGGAGACCCCCGGAAGTGTACGAAAGACCCGTCCCCGCCGTCCTCCTGTCCCCCTTGAGGAGTGGGGTCCGTGCCGATTCACGTCCCGAGGGATCACAGAGGGATCACTGATGAGATGAGCTCCGGAGGATTTTGAGTCCTGTGTACGTGAACCCCTGGCTGTTTCTCCCGTACGTACCCGTCGTGCTTCTGGAACCTGGGGCTCTGGGCTGATCTAGGTTCGGCGCCCTTCTGGTGTCCTTTCCGACGGGGGTAGAGTAGGGGGATGAGAGTGCTGGGAGGCTTGAGGCGATTCGGTCTGGGCGTCGAGGGGAGACGTGGCACTGACAAGAGGTAGGGTTCGTTTAGACATGGGCGTGCTGAGGTGGGTCTTCTTGGCCCTCTACTCGGCAGTGCTTGTCGGTCTTTTTGGGCTTGCGCATGCGGACTTGCTTCCTGGGTGGGATTGGCTCGATCCCTTTGAAGAGCTTGAGGGAAAGCTATTCCTAACCATCTTCATATTGTTCGTTACGGTAATTTCTCAATTGGTCTTTGTGTGTGCATCGGGCTCACTTGATATTTGTCGACCGGTGGGACGTCCGAGGATCATACTGCCTGCCGTCATGGCAGCGGTCCTGATGTCTTGTCTAGTTGTTGGATTGGTGTTGGCGCTCGAGGAGCTAATCGGAGGTATGGCTGCGATAACCGACAACGATATGGTACTTCTGTCGTTCATGGGTGTGATGTGGGTGGTATGGACCGTGTTGTTCGTGTGGAGGTACTCGTCGAGTACTCGCTATATCGCCTTGCGCAACCTAACAAGAGTGATGCTGGTGGGAAGCCTTTTCGAACTGATGGTAACGTTTCCATCGCACATGTGGGTGACAAGGCGGGGTGGATGCTTTCTCGGGATCGGCACTGGTGTCGGAGTGTCTGCGGGGCTGATGGTGATGCTCTGGGCGTTTGGGCCTGCAATGCTGTTGCTGTTTCTTAGGGGCGGGCGGGGCCGAAAGCTACAAGGAGGGTAGCTACAGGGTGTGGGTAGTGCAGCAGCACCCCTAGAAGGCTGAGAGTACCGTCCCCACCGTCCTCCTGTCCCCCTTGACGAGTGTGGTTCTTGCCGATTCACGCCTAGAGATTACAGAGGGATCACGACGTGCGGCACACGTTCGCATCACATGTGGATAAAAATATACTTAAGTACTTGACAGTTTAGGCCAAAAGTATTAAAGTGCGCTAGCGAGGGTAAGGATGAAACGAAAGGTTCTGAGCAAGGAAATCGAGAGGCGCTTTGAGTACTTCGAGAAACATATCCCGCAGTTTGACCCAGTTTCTCAAGGGCTATTTCTGGCGTTTCTGAAGACCGGAGTAAGGTTTAGAGGGTTGCTCGAGCGGCGCCTGAGGAGCTATGGTCTCACCGGTCAAGCGTTCAGATTACTTATTTTGCTGGAAACTCTTCCCGAGAAGAGCCTCCCCATGAACCACATCAGCCAAAGGCTCTGGGTGACCCAGGCCAATGTGACTGGGCTTGTGGACACCCTCGAAAAGAAGCGCTTGGTGGCCCGGAGGCACGCTCCGCATGATCGAAGGGTCATCCCCGTGGCTCTGACCCCGGCGGGAAGGCAGAAGATACGATCCATTCTCCCCCGGCATTTCCGGTTCGTTCGAAATCTCTTCAGCCAGTTTGGGGCATCTGAAAAAGAAGAATTCGTGCGCCTGCTGGAAAAATTTTCAGAGGGCCTGACGTGAAGCCGCGTCAGAGGGTGATGTTCGTAAGGGCGCTGGTCCTTGGGATGCTCACCGCCATGGGGCCAGGGCAGCCGGAAGCTGAATCCCCCTCTGACCACGTCTTGTCACTTGAAGAGTGCCTCACCATGGTGAGAGCCGGCCATCCCTCCCTGCGGGAGAGCCGCGAAGAAGTGTACTCCCGGAAGCAGGAGGTGATTCAAGCCCGTGCTTCATTTTTTCCAAGTGTGGATGCCAGCCTGGGCGCTGACTTCTGGCGTCGCATCCCAGGCGAACCCTTGGAGGGAGTCTTCTCTGGGACCGATGTGAAGCCGCGGTCCTCGATCGGGGCTACCTGGGAGGTGCTAGGGGTCCGCAATCCTCTGAAATATTCCCAAGCCCGGATCCGGCGGGAGGAAGCCGAGAGCTTACTCTCGGACGAAGAGAGAGAGCTTGAGAGCCTCACGGTCGCGGTGTACTTCGACCTCCTGGAGTCTCAGGAGGTCTTCCGTTTACGCCGCAAGATCTACGATCTGGAAAAAGAGGAATTCGACCTTGTGCAAAAGCAAGTGCGGATGGGCTCCTCCGGACCCCTGCGCGGGATCGCTGGAGAGGAAGGGTTGCTCCGGACAGAACTCCAAGTGGCCCAAGCCGAATCAGCACGGCACCGGGCCGCGGCTGACCTCTCCCTCCTGCTGGGAAGAAGCTTGGGGGCCGATGAGCCATTGGAATCTCTAGGCGAAGTCACAGTGCCGGAGGAGGGCCAAGAGGCCGGCTGGCTTCAAGCCGCCCGAGAGAACCGGGGAGACCTCGCCGCACGGGAAGCCGCGGTGCGGGTTGCACAGAAGAACGTCTCCCTTGCCCTGTGGGAGCGGCTGCCTGACGTGAACCTTGGGATCCAGTACTCCTTGAATCCGGATCCCTTTTACGGGGTTGGACGGAGGCCATTCAGGACGGAAGTCATTGACCGCGACGCCTCATGGGCTTTTGGGGTCGGGATGAACCTGCCGCTCTTCAAGGGCGGAGCCTTGAGGGCCCGGCACGCTCAGTCCAGGTCATCGTTGGAGAAGACGCGGGCATCCCTGGACCTCATCGAACGGCAAGTGGATCGGGATGTACGGGCAGCGTGGGCCCGGTTCAAAGCTTCACGGGAAACCTTGTCCATCCGTCAAAGGGAACTCGAGCTGATGCAGGAACGCTTGGCCTTCATCGATCGTCTCTACAAAACCGGGGCCAGATATCAAAAAGTGGACTGGCACCGCGCCCAGACTGATGTGGCCCGCCGGGAAGTCAGCGTGGTCACGGCGAAAGTGGAAGCCCGGGAAGCCTGGGTCAGCCTGCTCCGTTCCGCAGGGCTGCCGCTGGACGCGGTAGCCCCC
>CAZPLZ010000189.1:0-6047 GCA_964587525.1 uncultured bacterium
CCTCCAGACTCAACAGGCAGAGATTGAGTGTCCATACTCTCCTGTACGGAAACGAGGTCGGCCGGCCCCTGCGAACCCCAGTGCTCGAGCACTCTCGTAACCTCGGCCGGCGAGACATAGGCACCCTGTGCCCGCTGCGGTCCCGGTGAACCAGCTGGAGCAAACAGCATGTCCCCGCGGCCCAGGAGCTGCTCAGCACCGCCACTATCGAAAATCGTCCGCGAATCGACGCGCGTCGCGACCTGGAAGGACAGCCGGGACGGCAGGTTGGCCTTGATCACACCGGTCACCACATCCACCGATGGCCGCTGGGTCGCCATCACCAGATGGATACCGACGCCCCGGGCCTTCTGCGCCAGGCGCTGGAGCACATCTTCAACCTCTCGTGACCTCGCCACCATCAAATCAGCGAGCTCATCCACCGCCACCACGATCCAGGGAAAACCGGTCCGGCTGATCACCGCGTCGCTCCCCTCTTCACGTGACAGCACTCGTCCGCTCTCTGCGATCATACGGTTGAACGCATTGAGATCCCGGCAATTGTTCAAAGCGAGCAGTTGGTACCGGGCTTCCATGACGCTGACGACCCAGCGCAGCGCAGCCACAGCGCGTTTCGGTTCCGTAATCACCTCAAGGAGGAGATGTGGGGAGTTGTGGTAGACGTTCAACTCCACCCGCTTGGGATCGATAAGCATCAGGCGCACTTCATCAGGGGTCCGTGTCATCAGCAGGCTCATCAGCACGGTATGAAGGCACACGCTCTTTCCAGAACCTGTCGTTCCGGCAATCAGCAGATGCGGCATATGGACCAGATCGGCAAGCAGGATCTCCCCGGTCAGGGCCCGGCCGAGAAATACCGGGAGGTCTCCCGCCGTCCGCGGCGACGGAGAAGCCACCAGCAAAGAGCCAAGGGTCACGGTGACGGGAGAGGGATGCGGAATCTCGATCCCGATGGTTCCCTTCCCCGCCAGCGGCAGGACCACCCGAACCCGCTCGGCCTTCAAGGCGAGCGCCAGGTCATCCGACAAATGTTCCAATCTGCTGGCCTTCACACCCGGCGCAGGCTGCCATTCAAACAGGATGACCCGCGCCCCGGGCGTCACACTGACGATTTTTCCTTCGACTCGAAACGCTTGCAGGGTTCGATCAATGATCTTGGCTTGGTCACTGACAAACTCTTGTAACGAGTCCACGTTCGTAGTCCCGGTTTCAGCGACCAACAGCTCCAGTGGCGGGAGCACCCACCGGTCAGGAGCGCTCAGCCGCCTCTCGCTCTCCACGAGAGAGGACGCCCCTGGGATTGAAGCCTTTGATTCTGCGGCAGGCTGCTCTACCCCCGGCGCAGCCAGGGGCGGGACAGGTGAATTAAGAAAGGTCGTCTCGGGAGCAGATGGGGCAGGCGGGACTGATGCCTCTGACGACGGGGAGACAGTGGCCAGCCGGGTTCTTCTTGTCAACCGCTGGCGGTTTATCCAAGACCCGACCCCAGTCAACGCAGCTTTGCCTCCAAACCAAACCCCCTTCAGCGCTGCCCTGCCGCCGGCCCAGGTACCGGCCAGCACAGCCTTACCCCCCTTGAATAATCCACCACCCAGTGAGCGGGCAAAAGCCGATGACCGAACCACCACTGGTTCATACCTGGTCAGCCATAGACCAAGCACCGCAAGGAACGCGGCTATAACCAGCAAACCTGTATATCCCAACGCCTGGCGTACGGTCAGCCCGAGCCACGTTCCGAAATCGCCAGCCCATGCCCCCGCGTGTGGCGGAGGCAGCGCTCCAAGCATGATCATCACACTCAGCACCAGCAAGCTGTAACCGGTCAGATTCAGCACGTAACCGGACAGTGCTCCCCCTTTCAGCATCCTCAGTCCAACCAGGACAGCCAAACATGGAAGGAGCGCCCCGCAGTAACCGAAAAGGTCGGCCAGGAAATCGCCGAGCCAGATCCCCAACAGCCCGGTGTGGTCTCGCAGAAAAAGTGAAAGAAACGCTAGTGCGGCCAAACACAGAACGCCCAGGCCTGCCACTTTACGTTTAGTCCTGGGGTTCAAACTCATCTGACGCTCACTCGGCAGCTTCTCAAGGGGACACTCTCATCTTAGCAGGATGCGGAAAAAGTACCGCAGGACGGGTCGGAGGGGCTTCAGCGGTCGCGGGGCCGCCCTGCGCTACGCGCTGCTCCGTCGCTGGCACGTTCAGCAGCTAGTCGCGTCCGGACGCCGATCTGGCCTGCCTTGCTGGGTCGGGATGACCGTGTCGTCCGGACGCGACCTGAACGCACCGCGACTCCGGTCGGCCATTGCGCCGAAGGCGCAACCTCTAAATATGGTTCACCATCCGCTGCCGGGCGCGCTCCTGCGCGCCTAGCGGTCGGCCAGCGACCGCGAAGCCCCTCCGACCCGTCCAGGCTTTGGGATGACTTTTTCCACATCTAGACAAGAGGGCTGCCCCCCTTCAAACGCAAAAGACACCGGCTGACCGGTGCCGCCTGCGCCTACCATAGTATTCTATTGCTTCTTCTTGTCCTTTCCTTTTTTCGCTTTCTTTTTCGCCATTCTTCTTTCTCACCCCCCCATTGACTGAAATAACTTCTAGTAACACTGTATCAAAACCGATTGAGCTTTGTCAAGTGATTTAATACGGGACGATCCGAAAGAGCGGCGTCAAACTCTTCACCCCGGGCAACATGACAGGAGCCATGCGGTGAGTATTGAAATTCGTCCGTACTCGATCATACGTTGTCTGCTCAACCAGAACTTCGCCATCCTCCGCCTGATAGGCGATGCCGTACGCGGTGGGAAACGCCTCACCCATGCCCAGATAATCCATCCGCCGGCCCGCACCGAAGTACCCCACCAGCGCCTTCCCAGTCGCGACTCCCACGCTCACCGCCAGATTCACTTTCATCTCACGGGTCAATCGCCTGATCATCGGGCGGGCAGCCCGCTGAATTTCGACTCCGGAACGAACCGCTTCGGCATGGAACCCCGTTTCTTCCCCTTCCAAGGATCCAAATTGGGCGCAGCCGCTGGCCAAGACCGCCCCCCCATGGCGCTGCAGGATTTCATGAAGCTGGGCGTACAACTGGCTGATCATTCGCCAGATTTCCTCATGGCCGCTGGCAAGCATTTCGTCCAGCTTTGACAGATGGACAGCAACCACACACACCTCCCGCACCTGGCGCTTGACCGCACTAGCGCCCCCCTGAGCCAGAAGCGTGTTGACGACAGGATCCGGGAAGGTACGACCGAGGTGCTCGCGCTCCCATTCCCCCCGCCCGGACATCAGATGGCCGCGCCAAGCCATCCGCGCCGTGCCGAGCAAATCGGCCAGGTCCTGCAACTGCTGAGCTTCTTCTTCATGGTAAGGCTCCTTCGCCAGCGCACGCTCCAGATACACTGCCCCGACCGGAACCCCTTGCCAGCGTGCCGGCGCACACATCACGGCACAGACATCATCCTGCGCGTCACCGGTAGTTTCTTCGAAGCTCTGGCCCACTTTGGCGTTGGTCGTCACCACAGCCTTCCGATCCCTTATGGCTTGCTCCATGATCAACTGAGACAGCGCAATCTTTTCCCGGTCCGTGTCTCCACTGAAATCCAGCCCAAGAGCCACAGCAGGCATGACCGCGCCTGTTAAGGACTCATGAGTCACAATCACCCCACGATCGGAGTGGAACTGCTTGATCACAGTCTCCAGATATGAGCGCAGCCAATGTTTTTCATCAGCTGCCGCCCCCACGCTGAGTTCCACGATATTCCACAGGGCCGTGTTATCAACCAGGTTGAGCACATCTTTGGCAGAAGCTTTGGCGGAATCCAATCCCGCCGCTGGGCGAAGGGTGAACCGGATCTCGGTCTGGCCGAGCCTCAGCCGGTCCCCATCCTGTAGCGCTTGCTCCATAATCTTTTCCCCGTTGACGTACGTGCCGTTTGAACTTTGCAGGTCACGGATGATCCACTTACCCCCCACATGCACAACCTCACAATGCTTACGGGAGATCGCGTGATCATTTAAGTCGAGGTCCGTCTCGTTCCTGCCCAGAACAAACGGCACGTGGTAGATTTCCACCACATCTTCCGGGCCATCTTTCCTCAACACCCTCAACTCAGCCACCAGCTTGGCCATCAGCGTTGTTTCACCCGGTAGGCAAAGTGATGCAAACGGCAGCCATGTTCATCCACCGCAAAGATGTCCCCCGATTCCGAGAAGGCCGCCGCATAATATTTGGGGGGAACGGTCCCTGTCCTCGGTCCATGAATGTACCCCAGAAAACCTCCGGTACCAGAGAGGAGGTGCATGCGATCGGAGTCGTCACAGACCACCAATTCATCACTCGGGGACACAGCAACTGACGTCGGGGCATGATAAAATTTTCCTTCCCCCAATCCGCGGCGGCCAAAAGCTTCCTTGAAACGAAACCCCCTCTCAAACACCTGAATACGGTGGTTCTGGCTGTCCGCAACGTACAACCGGCCCTGGGAATCCAGCGCGAGCCCGAGCGGCGCGTTGAATTCGCCCGGCCGTTCCCCATGCCCCCCAAACGTCTTCACCGGCTTGCCTTGCATATTGAACGACCGAAGCCGGTTGTTCCCCGTGTCAGCCACATAGATCAAACCTTCCTCCTCATCCACCGCCACCCCTCGCGGATAGTTGAACCCGGCCACTTTTCCTTCCTCATGGATCCCAATCACCACCAGGGGACGTCCAAACTGAAGAACCAAGTCGCCCTCAGCCGATAAAATCTGGATGCGGCAGTTTTTGGTATCACACACGTACATTCGTCCCTGCCCATCCGTTGCGATTCCCGAAGGATTCAGAAACCGCAAACCCCGTTCCATGACCGTCCCCTCAGAACCCAAGACACTGAGGAAACATCCCGACGTGTCAAGCACGTGCACCTGGGCGCGGATTGCATCGGTCACCAAGATCCGCCCCGTACCGTCCACCGCCACCCCGTTCGGTAGCATGAACTGACCCTCCCCTTTCCCCCTCTCACCGTATTCAGCCTGAAGGACATATTCATGGGTGGAGCCAAAGGTATCAGCAAGCCGCAGAACTTTCCGTGAAGGGGGCTTAGAAGGTGCTGGCATCGCTTCGAGAGGCTTTGTCCTTGAGCCATCGGCGGAGGAGTCAACTCCCGGGATAGGCCTGCCAGCCTTGAACGCTTCCAGTGCCTCGAGCATCTCTTCCGCCATCTGCCATCGCCGCTTAAGATCCTTGTCCAGGGCCCTCGAAATGATCGCGGACAACGCCGCCGGGATTTCGGGGTTCAGACTCGTCGCATCTGGTGGCGGGTCATTCGAGAGAATTTTCTGCATGACCTTTGCACTCGTCTCGCCATAAAACGGCAATTTCCCGGTCAGCATCTCAAAGAGGAGCACGCCCACACTGTAAAGGTCGGAAGCCGGGGTCACGTGTCCCATCAACTGCTCTTTGGACATGTAGAACAGCGTGCCAGCCGCAACGGTCTCCTCACCAGCCTGCAGTGCGTGCGCGGTGCCAAAATCAGTGATTTTGATCTGGTCCTGCGGTGTGATCAGAATATTGCCGGGTTTAAGATCACGGTGGACCACCCCCTTCTGGTGCGCGTAGGCAAGAGCCTCGAGGATCTCCCAGATGATGTCTAGAGCTTCCGGCACGGGGAGTGGGCCGCCCTTCAGACGGTCGCGCAGGTTCTCGCCCTCCACATACTCCATGACCATGAACAAGGTGTCGCTGGCTTTTTCCACCGTGAGCAGCTTGATGATGTTCGGGTGCTCCAGCGCCGCCAGCATCTTGGGCTCCGCGATCAGCTTGCTGAAATCCATGGTCTGATTGTGTGGGATTTTCAATGCCACCCGCTTGCTGAGCCAACTGTCCTCAGCCAGCCAGACACCGCCAAACGCCCCGCTGCCGATCAGCTCGATCATCTTGTAGCGATCGAGCATCTGTCCGGGTTTAACAGCCATGAGGAGCTTTAAATCAGCCGCAGACCTGCGAGAGGACCCGGAGGTCGTTGTCGTAGAGCCAGCGCATGTCGGTGATCCGGTACTTCATCATGG
>CAZPLZ010000190.1:0-5852 GCA_964587525.1 uncultured bacterium
GGGCACGGCGCCGATCTCCACGGTCACCATCCTTGACACGCAACCGGATTACACCCATTTCATCACGGGCTCCGCCTCCATCACCCCCGACCCCGGCTGGGATCCCGATGTCTCTGTCGGGGTCAACCGGCTGCGCTGGACCCTGGCTGGTGGCACTCCCGGCGGCGGCGGCACCCGGGAGCTCTCGTTCGCCGTCACGGTGGACTGGGGCAACTGCCCCCCGACCTGTTCGACCTGCTCACCTCCAAAATTCTGTTTTGAGTCAGAAAGCGGGGCGGTGGCCGCACCGGAAAACGAGCGGCTGAGCAACCGGGCCCAGGTGTTCTGGGGAGGCGCCAACTGCCCCGTGAACACCGCCGTGACGCCTGCTGCTGAAACGGTCGTGCGTCGCTTCCTGTTCTGGAAGGAAGGGGACAACGACATCCTGTTTTCCTCAAGCCTAGGCCAGCCCCCGGATGAAATGATCTACTCTATCTTTATTCGGAACCTCTCATCGACCAAAACCTGGTGGAATGTCAACGCCTGGGACACGGTGCCCCCCGAGCTGGATACCTGGTGCTCAAACTGCGGGTTTGAGGACCCATGCATCGGCTGGACGATGACCCCGTCGGGGTGTGCAGCGGCCAGTCCCGGGAATCTGCTGACTGGGGCCGGGAACGATGTCACGCTGCTCACCTGGAACCTGAACCTGGAGCCAGGGCAGGCGCTCACCCTGCGCTGGAAGGCGCAGGTCAAACCCGCGGTCGCGGGCAGCTCCACGGCCATCAGCACCGTCTCGCTGCTGGCGTACGGATTCAACGGCTTGAACGGGACCGGACATTCGGGCCGCCGCACGTTCTTCACCCACGTGGCGCGCATCATGCTGCCCACCACCTACGTGAGCTATTCCTCGTACTTTGGCGCGGACAAAGGCAACACGGCCTTCCCGGGGCTCATGGTCACCTTCTTTCCGCTCAACAAGAAAACCAACTTTGCCCTCTACGGCCTGGAATACCAGCAAGTCACGGGGCCGTACTCCACGGTTGGCGGCGTGTCAGCTTCCATCGGCAACTTCATCGGCACCTGTACCGGCGGGTTTACGGGGTTTTCTCCCGGCGGCACGGCCGGCTGCAAGGCCGAGCGCATCCCGGCCGCGTACATACCGACCGCGTGGGTCGGCACTGACCCAGACTACCCCTTTCACTTCCTCTACAAGACCGTGTCTAATTCCCCCGTGCTCTGGCAGATGCTCTCCCTGGTCTTGAACAACAACCAGGACCACCACTTCTTCGCCCCGACCACGAGCATGAGCTTCCGCGGGTTCGTGGGGTACACCTACCGGCGGCAATACGTCGCAAGCGGGGCCGGACTCGGCGACACCCTGGCCCTGATCAACGTGAGCACCGACCCAGACAACAACTACGACCCCACGCTCACGACCACCGTGCACATCTTTAAGTGGAATACCGCCTCGAACTCCTGGGGCTATGTCCGGTCCATGGATCTGGACGTGGAAAGCGTGGGCGTCATCATGGGCACGACCCCCGCGGAGGAGGGGTTCTACCGGGTCCTCTCCTCGCAGGCCAATATCATTATCCACCAGTCCTATAACACCTACGACACGTTATCGGCGAGCGGCTGCTGCGACAACTTCGCCGCCCTGTCTCCCAACCGGGAGACCGGCAACGTCGTGGGCACCGGCAATTTCTATGTGATCATGACGCCGTGGGGTTCGCCCAAAGCGGGTGCCAACTGGACGAATGCCTGGGTCGGCAGCACAGGAACTGACGCCACGTATAGAATCTGGCGGTACGAGCCCACCGGGTCCAGCCCGGCGCCGGTCCCGGCCGGGCTGGGAGGCACCTCAGGCAAGTGGGTCTTCGTCCAGCAAGATACCGCGCTTGTTGCCCCTCCGCCGCCGCCCAACCCGCACGTCTATGCCGGCCCCTACGACCAGACCGGGTTCGTCGGCTCCACCGAATCTCTGTTCAAGGTGGAGCTGGTCAGCGGAGGGCCGATCATGGTGGCGGGTGGGCTTTTCATGCCAAGCGTGTTCTCCGGCGGCGCGGTCCTGCATGCGACCAACGGCAACCAGCTCGGCCAGGAGTTTTGGTACCACCAGAGTGGCAACCAGAACTATAACTGCGGCGGCGGCCCCGACCCACCGATCTCGCCGCTCGCCATCTTCGACTTCTTCTGCCCCAAAACCGGCATGGCGGTGCAGTGCGTGTCCACGGGTGACCTTGACGGGTACACATCCACGTACACCACGACCGGCCCGGACCAGGTCATCACGTTCATGAGACTGTCGTTTATCAACGACGGTGTCAGCAGGCGGGTCTGGAAAATGAACGTGCTGGCGAACGGGAATGAGGGTGACATCATCGCGCTGTATAACCAGTGCATGGCCTCGGAGAAAAGTTACTCCAGCCCGTTCATGGTGATGGGCACCCACTACGAGATCATCGCCCCGCCCGTGGTCTATATCGGCCAGAACTTCTGGATCACCGTCAACGTGCTCGATTCCACCAACACCCTCGTCACCACGTACGATGGCATCACCGGGTTTACCTCCACCGACCCCAACGCCACCATCCAGGGCTCCTCTATGGGCGGTTACCAATACGGCCCATGGGACACCGGCGCCGACGCTGGGAGCCACATCTTCGTCAACGTCACCCTGTCCCAGCTCGGGCAGAATTCTATTGTGGCCTTCGATACCACAGATGGCTCTATCTCAGGGATCGCCACCGTGATGGTGATAGGGGTGGATGTGAAACTGATCAAGGAGCAGCGATTCACCATCGCCGCCTCCGGGGACACGGTGCGGTTCAATATCTGCTGGAGCAATTACTCCTCCGCCTCGGCGTTTGACTTTACCATCAATGATGCGATCCCCAACGGGACGGGGTATGAGCCCGATCCGGCGAGCGCCGCGTTTTGCGACCCCCCCACGAATCCCCCGGTGTATTCGATGGCGTATTCCACCACCGCCAGCGCTTCGATCCCGCCCAACTCCGCCTTTACCGACATCGGCGGCGCGGCGAGCGGCACCTCACCTCCGACGAGCACAACTTGGCTGCGCTGGACCATCGACGAGATCGGGATCAAGACCACCGGCTGCGTATGTTTCAGAGTGACGGTGGACTGACGCTCCCCCCTCTCCCTTTATCCCTCTCCCCCCAAAGGGGGGAGAGGGTAGGGTGAGGGGGGATGGCGCCACCCACGCTATAATAAGGTGATGTCTTGAGGGAAAGGATCTTATGATTACGCGGGGAGTGCTCTTCGTTCTGCTACTGTTTGGATGCGGGAGCGCGCGTGCGGACGGCATCCTGGATGTCTGGCCCGGCAGCATCTCGGTTCCCTTCACCCCGCCCGCGACGCTGTTTCCAAACTGGGTACAGGCTCCCACCGCCGCCTTCACGATCTGGGAGGACATTGACCCGGGGTCGTGTACCGATAGTGCCATTGTGGGCCTCACCCTCATGAATTACGGCACGGCCACCGGCAGTGTTCCCGGCGGGGGCGGAGACATCGAAGGCATGTACTTCCAGCTTCTGTGCGGGACAAAAACAGACTCTGGGATCCTCGCGATGACCTACGCGGGAGACTGGACCATCGGCGCGTCCACCTACCCCGCCTGGACCTGGGCCGGCTCGATCGCTTTTGGCGCCAATCCCTGTGACACCAAGGCCTGCGCGTGTTACGTGAGCGTGCTGGTGTTCACGGACATCGGTGCTTGCCCAACCGATGGGGCGAGCATCGAGTTGGGCCCGGGATACAATAGCTCCTCTTCGGTGCCGGGCGGTGTGACCGACAACTGCGGCACTAACGGGCCGACCGGGCCGTACACGGACGACGCCAGGTACATCCGGTACGTGGCAAAAACCGTTGACAAAGACGTGGCGGCGCCGGGAGACACGATTACCTACACCATCTTCTATGGCACTCCAGGCAGCGGTGGCCTCACCAACATCTGGATCACCGATACGCTGCCTGACTACACGCACTGGAACGGGGTGGCCAGCCAGCCGCCAGATCCTGGATGGGACCCCGACATCAGCACTGGGGTCAAGCGGCTGCGCTGGTCCTCGGGGCCGGTTGCCACCCAAGCCGGGGGGGCCACCAGAGAAATTACCTTCCAGGTGACCATGGACTGGGGGAACTGCCCCCCGCCCCCGCTCCTCTGCATCGATGGGCCGCAAAGCGGGCAGGACGCGGCTCCGGAAGGGGAGTTTCTCTTCAATCAGGCGCACATGAGCTGGGACCCAGGGACGTGCGCACCCGGAAAAATCTCCAACGCCCCCTCCACCACGGTGAGGCGTTACCTCTTCTACATGCTGGGCGATAACGATCTGCTCTTTGCCGGCAAGCTGGGCGCGCCTGATGACGAGATGGTGTATTCACTCTTCGTGAAGAACGTGTCCGCCACGAAGACCTGGTGGAACGTGGACATCTGGGACACCGTTCCCGCTGAGCTGGATGTCTGGGCGCCCGGCTACGGCTCTGAGGACCCGTGCGTGGGCTGGACGATGACGCCGACGGGATGCGCGGCGGCGAACGCCGGGAGGGTGGTGACGGGGACCACCACGATCATGACATGGAGGCTGGACATGCCTCCAGGAGCGACCCTCATGATCAAATGGAAGGCGAGGGTGGATCCCTCGATCCTGCCTGGGGCGACGGCGCTCAACCTCGTGTCCCTCATGGCCCTGGGGGCGCCGGGCATCGTGGGAGGAACTGGCCACCAAGGCCCGCCCAAAAACTTTGTTCATCTGGCGCCGATCATCTTGCGCACAAGTTATATCACCTATGCAGGCATCGGGGGAGACGGGTTAGGCAAATTGGGTGTCTTTATTACGTTTTACCCCACGAACAAAGCGTCGGATTTCGCGCTGTACGGTCTCGAGTACCAGAACACGGATGTGTGGACTGACGTGGGGGGCAAATCGGACAGCATTGGCGATTTCATTGGCACCTGCACGGGCGGGTTTCCCGGAGGCAACGCCGGGTGCAAGGCGGAGCGGGCTCCGGCAGACTACAGCTTGTGGAGCGGCGGGTTGATGTCCGGGCAGCCCTATGACACCTGTGGGACGTCAATTGGTCCAGGCGACCCGTGCAGCTCCATGCCGGCCATCCCCTATCATTTCATCTACAAGATCTTTTCAAATTCGCCAATCCTGTGGCAGCTCTTCTCGTGCGCCGCGGGCAAAGCCTTTACCTGGACCCCTTCCACGTCGCAGAGCTTCTCCGGGTACATGCACTACTGCTTCCGCCGTCGGGGGGCAGACAAGTTCAATGTCATTAATACCTCGGTTGGACCCTCCGGGCTGGATCCCAACCTGGCCACCACGCTCCACCTCATGACGTGGGATCCTGCCGCATACGCCTGGATCTATCAGCGCAGCTACGAGGTGGACAAGGAAAGCTTCGTCTTCCCGGACCGCCCCGTGTGCAACGCCCATTACCGGTTTTTCTCCTCCCAGACCCAGCTCGTCATCCGGCAGCACATGTCGACCAACCCCAACGTCCACTCCTCCATGAGCCCGACCAGAGCTTCGGGGAACCTGTCCACCGCGACCGTCGGGGAGGCGTTCTATCTGTTTCCATCAGGACGGGAAGGGGAAATGGAAAACTCGGTGGCCATCACCAACATGGGGACCGGGACCGCCAGCTACCGGATCGAGAAGTACATTCCGCGGGACATTAGCGGCACGGGAGGCGGCGGACAGCCATGGCTGCGGGACAATTCAGGCCAGTGGTTCTTCGTGAAGGATGACACCGTCCCCCCGGCGCCTCCCGTGTTCCCGGGCGCCGCCGACTCGCATATCTATGGCAAGGACTACGATGCGACGTACCTGTTCAACGACCCG
>CAZPLZ010000191.1:0-5851 GCA_964587525.1 uncultured bacterium
GAATTCATCATCAACATTTCTGCGAACAACGATTGACCCGGGAGAAGTCAGCGCTTCCGTGTTGTTAAAAGTTCCAGACAACCATTCCGGCTGCATGTCGGTTTTCCAAGTTCCACTCGCCCATCCCAACCCGCCAGCCAAACTCACCAGCATCACAACCGGAACGCAACCAACAACGCGCAGCATGCCAGCATTTTGGGCAAGAGCGATCGCGGGCAGAATATGCCATCGGTTGACAGCGAATCTTACCTATAGTCAGTGGCCTTCACGATCAGGCGAGAGGTAAATAGACGCATGCTTGATGCTCAGCGGGAACGCCTCGCTAACATCCTAGCCAAATTCGCCGAGATTTTATTCTGGTTGCTCGTCGTCGGGCCCTTCGTCGCTCGCGAGGGGATTAGGCTTCCCCTATGGTTGGCCTTGATCTTTCTCTTGTTTATCTGTATAGTCGTTTCGGTCAGACTCAGCGGCTCGAAAGGAGGAAACAGACAGTGAATCCGTTGCTCCCTGCCATTATTGCGACAACAGGTGTCATCATTATTGCGTTAGTCTTCATGTACTTTGACCGGCACCAACCTCAACGCACCAAATCTCACCGGCAACGTTAATTTTCTCTCTTCCCCTCTCCCCCACTTTGTGGGGGAGAGGGTAGGGTGAGGGGGGCCGTTTGATGCATAAACTGCCTAAAGCGAATCCCGCATCGGTGATGCAGGAAAAACTTGAAGACCGTCACCAGCGTTTGTAATCCATACTTCACACTCACCACAAAACTCACACTTGAGGCTTCCTTGAAATACCGCGTAGGGATCGGAACTTCAGCGATGCGGTAGCCAGCAGCCAGCATCTGCGCAATCATCTCCTGATCAAAAACGAACCCGTCGCTGTTCAGCTCCAGCCGGAGCGCGGAGAGCACGTTCTTGTGAAACGCCCGGTAGCCAGTGTGGTACTCAGAGAATCTGGCGCCGAACCCTGCGTTTTCAATCCACGTCAGCAATTTGTTGCCAACGTATTTCCACACTGGCATCCTCCCTTTGAGCGCCTCATCCCGCATCATCCGGGAGCCCAGAACGCAATCAGCCTGACCAGCCAAAATGGGAGCCACCAGGTCCGGAGCGAGCGTGGGGTCATACTGGTAGTCCGGGTGGATCATGACGACAACGTCAGCGCCCACCTCCAGCGCGGCTTTATAACAAGTCTTCTGGTTGCCGCCGTAGCCCTTGTTCTTCTCATGCACAATCACGCGCAGGCCACCCAGCTTGTGAGCCAGCGCCACAGTGCCGTCCTGGCTGGCGTCGTCCACCAGAATGATGGCATCGAACAAGTTCTTGGGAATGTCCGCGAGGGTTCGTTCCAGAGTTTTCTCGGCGTTGTACGCCGGCAGCACCGCAACAATCTTCTTCCCGCCCTTAATTCCCCCTTTCTCATTTTTCCCTCTCCCCCCGCTCTTCACCGCAACAACGCCCACCGAATCAAGCGTATTGAGATACAAAGGCAGCCTGTCCAGCCGCACCGCCCGAACAAACCTCCCCACCACTTCCATAGCGCGGGGCGCATACCCGTGCAGCCGGCTGATCCAGTACCCCAGTGTGAACCGCCGGCCCCAGTACCGGACGGCCTTGACCTCGAATCCACTCCGCTCCAGGAGCGCAACGAGATTGGCCCTGGAAAAATAATAGAGATGCGCAGGCCTTAAGCCCCACCACCAGGATCCCATGAGCCGGGACACCACCGTGGAAAGGTCCGGGGTCAGGACGAACAGAACCCCGCCCGGCCGCAGCACCCGGTGGATCTCAGCAACCGTTTCCCGCGGGTTGGGTAGATGCTCGATCACGTCCAGCATGGTGACGGCGTCATACGCATCGGCGGGATACCCAGCCTCCTCAACGGTGCCCTCGAACACGTCCAGCCCAAACCGCTCCCTCGCCTCCCTGGCCGCCCACGCACACAACTCCACACCTTTAGTGCGCCAGCGCTCCGATGCGGCGGTGAGCAGCACCCCGGCGCCGCACCCAACATCCAGCAGGTCGCCCAACTGACCTTTCTTTTCCCTTTCTACCCTCTCCCCTTCCACGTACTTCTCCAGGCACCGCAGCACCTTCCTGGCCGTCGCCAGCCGCCCCGGCAACTCCGCCAGGTACAGCGGATCCTTTGAGTCCTGGTAGGCCTGCCGCAGGAAGGACCACTGCTGTCGGGGCGAGAGTCGAGCCAGCCCGCACCGGACGCACTCCACCACCTGCCCGTATCCCTGGAACGCGTCGGTGGTAGCCACAAACGACGCTTCGGCATGCAAGTTACTTTCGCGCGTGAACAGCGTTCTTACCTTCGACTCTCCACAGACGTTACAGGCTGGCTCTTCAAGCGAACTCATTTTGAAACTCTACCGGTAAATTTCCTTGCGATGGCCGACGCGCAAGATCACCACACGCCTTCCGTCCAGATCAAATATCACCCGGTAGTCCCCCACGCGATACCGGTAAGTACCTAACGTGCTATGGAGCAGTTTTTTGGACTTTTCAACCGGGTTTTCTTGCAGCAGGAGGATCTTCGTGGCCAGCCGCTTCCTGGCCAAGGTATCAAGCCGTTCAATATCTCCCGCAGCCCGTTTGGTATAGAGAAGCTCGTATTTCAACCAAGATTGCCGAACACATCGTGGTGCGAGAAGGTCCGGCCAGCTTTGAAGTCCTTACGAGCCTCGCGGATGCTGCGCAGATAGCCCTTGCTTGAAAGCGCGAGCAGGTCCTCAAAGAAGTCCAGGTTCACCAGCACCGCCGTTGGCCTGGCTTTTCTCGTCAGCAAGACATAATCTCTTTTCGCGGCCACCTCCTTGACAACATCAGCGAGGTGATTGCGTAGTGTGCTGGCGTCAACCGTCTTGATCATGTTTATCCCCGGATCCTTCTGCCTCTTAATTGTACAACACCGTTGTACATCTCTTCTATAACTCACGATCAATCCCCGACTCCCATGCTAGCATGGCGACATGCCACAATCTGTGCCCCTACTCGACCTGAAAGCCCAGCACGATTCCCTGCGCACCGAAATCCTCCAGGCCATCGAGCGAGTGCTCGAGAGCAATCAGTTCATCCTGGGCCCCGAAGTTGAGCGCTTGGAAACCCGGCTCGCCACATACTGTGGAACCACGCACGCCGTCGGCGTCTCCTCAGGCACCGACGCACTGCTCGTATCGCTGATGGCTTTTGACATCCGGCCGGGTGACGAGGTCATCACCACCGCATACTCGTTCTTCGCCACGGCAGGCGTAATCGCCCGGGTAGGAGCCACCCCAAAGTTCGTTGACATTGACCCGATCACGTACAACCTACAGCCAGCCGCCGTCGCAGCAGCAATCACCTCTCGCACAAAAGCGGTGATTCCTGTACACCTATTCGGCCAGTGCGCAGATATGGCGCCAATCCTGGACGCTGCAGCGGCGCGCAGGATTCATGTTATCGAGGACGCCGCCCAGGCCATCGGCGCCGAGTACAAGGACGGCCGGCGCACTGGCAGTATGGGCACAACAGGTTGCCTGTCGTTCTTCCCCACCAAAAACCTGGGTGGAGCCGGTGATGGGGGCGCCGTGGTCACCAGCGACGCCGCACTGGCTGAAAAGCTCCGCACCCTGCGGGTACACGGCAGCAAGCCTAAATACCACCACAAGCTCATCGGCGGCAACTTCCGGCTGGATGCCATCCAGGCCGCGGTGCTGAACGTCAAGCTGAACCACCTGGACCAATGGACCAAGCGGCGACAGGAGAACGCGGCGCGCTACACCGCGCTGTTTGAATCCAGCGGGTTACCAGAGAGAGCCGGAATACGCCTGCCTGTCGCCATCTACAAAGATTCCATCAATTCCCTCTCCCCGCATTACCACATCTATAACCAATACATCATCCGCGCCCCCGACCGTGACCGCCTCCGCGAGCATCTGACCAACGCCGGCATCGGCACAGAGATTTACTACCCCGTACCCTTCCATCTCCAGGAATGTTTCCGCAACCTTGACTACCGCGCCGGCGCGTTCCCGGAATCCGAACGAGCCGCCAGCGAAACCCTAGCGCTGCCCATCTACCCTGAACTCACCGCCGCCCAGCAAGAAGCCGTCGTAGAATCCATCCGCACTTTCTACGGCCGTTGACAACAACCTTCACGCCCAGCCAGTTACATGATATCCTTGCCGGATGGCACTTAGTGACAAGAAACGCAGGTGGATCAAAGGCTTTCTCACTGACAAAAGGCTCTCGCGGATTTCTAGCTTCGCTTCTGGCTTTGCCCAGGCAGTGCTTTTGGTCGCGGTGCTCATCCCGCTGTTTGGGAACACCCCTACGACATGGTGGAAAATCGTGGGTGGTATAATTCTGGCAGGGGTATTTCTCTGTTGGGCCGTATTGCTTGAGCGAAATGGAGGTAGGCAATGATAGACCCTTGGACCAATTTCTTTCTGGTTTATGGAACCATGGCTCTGGTCATTGGCGCCATCACCGCCTTAGCCTACTGGAGCCGGCAGGAGCCGAACGCTGAGCGACGGTCCCGCAGGGCAGGCTCAAGACCTTCAAGATAACTTCAGCCGTAACCTGGCCATATCGCTGAAAAGCTGAAAATTAAGTAGCACGCCGGTCACAAAGCAGTTGTAGCTTCAGGGTAATCCCGCTTTCACGTTTTCGTGAATCCACAATCTGAAGCGCTCATGAACCGCATCAAGGCGCACGAGGCCCGAGTCGGCATCATCGGGCTCGGCTATGTAGGCCTGCCCCTGGCATTGGCCTTCGCAGAGAAAAAATTCCCCGTGTGTGGCTTTGATATCGACCAGACAAAGGCCGGCACAATCTCCCGCGGCGAGAGCTATATCAAGCACATCCCCGCAACCCGCGTCGCTGCCGTGGTGAAAAGCGGACATCTCACCGCGACATCCCGTTTTGACCTGTTAAGCGACCAGGACACGATTATCATCTGCGTACCCACGCCACTCACCCCCCAGCGCCAGCCAGACATGAGTTATATCGTCAACACCACCCGAGAAATCAAGGACCGCCTCCGAAAAGGGCACCTCATCATCCTGCAATCCACAACCTACCCGGGCACGACTGAAGAGTTACTCTTGAATCAACTTGAAGAATCAGGCCTGAAGTGCGGCAAGGATTTCTTCCTGGCGTTTTCCCCCGAACGAGAGGATCCCGGCAACACCGAGTTTGGGGTGTCAAAGATCCCTAAGGTCGTCGGCGGTGTGGACCAGGTTTCAGGCGACCTAGCGCAGGCGCTCTATGACCAGGTCGCCCCACACACCGTGCGCGTGTCATCTGCGCGGGTGGCCGAGGCCACCAAGCTCGTGGAAAACATCTTTCGGGCAGTGAATATCGCGCTCGTGAACGAACTGAAAATGGTCTACGATCGCATGGGTATCGATATCTGGGAAGTGCTGGACGCCGCCGCCACCAAGCCCTTTGGCTTCATGCGGTTCAATCCCGGCCCCGGCTGGGGCGGCCACTGTATCCCCCTGGACCCCTTTTACCTGTCTTGGAAAGCCCGGGAATACGGCATCACGCCCAAGTTCATTGAGCTAGCCGGCGAAGTCAACGTGGACATGCCTCGGTGGATCGTGGACAAGCTTTCCGTCGCGCTCAATGCCCGCGGCCGGCCACTCAAAGGGAGCCGTATTCTGCTATTAGGACTAGCCTACAAAAAGGATATCGCCGACACCAGGGAAAGTCCTGCGTTGGAGATCATGTCACTGCTGGAAAAACTCGGCGCAAAGCCGGACTATCACGACCCCCACGTGCCGGAAGTGCCATTGACTCGCCGTTTCCCAAAGCGGGCAGGGGTCCGTTCCATCGAGCTGACGCCAGAGCATCTCAAG
>CAZPLZ010000192.1:0-5843 GCA_964587525.1 uncultured bacterium
CGCTCAGGATCACCGAGGAAACGGGAGCGGCTGGCGAGCCGTCTGCCGCGTTCAGTTTGACCACCTCAATGGTGGCGGCGACATTTCGCAGTATGAACAGGGCCCCATTGCCAAACACCGGTCCCATGTCCACGGTGGCGCCCACGGTGCTGTTGCGCCAGATCTCGATACCCGTCAGCGCATCCACTCCCACAGCCTCGCCACCCAGGGAAACAGCATAGACCGTCGTGTCCACGGCGAGGGGTGACCCCCGGTCAAGCCCGCCAGTCAACGTCACCGTCCACAGCAGCGCCCCGGTGTCAGCGTTGAGTCCCGCCAGCCCGAGAGGGGTGCCGATCACCGCCACGGTGACGCCGGAGACGAACCGGACGATCGCCGGTGCGTGCTCCACGGCTGCCCCAATGTCGTAAGACCACAAGAGCGAGCCCGTGGCCGCGCCCAGGGCCACCAATTTCCCATCCAGGGTGGCGATGAATACGGTCCCTCCCGCCACGGAGGGTGAGGCGAAGCTGAAACGGGAAGAGGTGCTCAAGGTCAGCGTTCGGGACCATTTGAGTTCCAGGAATTGGCAAGGCGGGAGGACCGTGGTGCCAAGGTGCGCAGGATCGCGGTGGAACTGCGGCCAGTCGCCCGGCTCTACGATGACCGGCGGCGGAATAGTCGTGCAACCGGTCGCGGTAGCCGAAACCGGTAGGGTGGCGCACGTGAACCCGCGCGCGATGCCGGAGAAGCACACCGTCCCGAAGCCCGTCGCAGAGTAGCTCCAGGTGAACGCCTGTGATTCACCCGGAAAGAGCGTGACCGGTCCCGGTGGCACCGGCCCAGCCACCAACTGAACCAAGCCAGCGCCGGGTCCCACCACCATGTCCGGGACAATGTCTCTCACAGCCTGGGCGCCGACGCTACTCACTGTGAACACCACTTGGAAGGTATCTCCCAACTTGACAATTCCCGGCACAGCCAATGAAGCGGTCAGGGCTCCAGGGTCCAGCACCGTGATGACCGTCGTGCTGACCGGGCCTTCACTGATTGGCGTACCCGGACATCCTTCAAGACCAGTGACCGTGGTCGTCAGCACCAGGGAACCACTGGGCGACGTCGCCAGGAATGTCCACGTGAACGTGGCCGAGGCCCCTCCGGACAAATCCACCGGAAGCGGCGGCGTAGGACCAGAGATCTGGAGGGCGCTCGAGGACCCGCTCAGCTCAAACGCAGACGCGTTGATATCCCTGATCACGGCTCCTCCGGAGTTCGTGACGGTTAACGTGACCTCAAAGGATTCATCAATACATACGGTTGTCGAAAGAGCAGAGAGCGCAGCTTCCAGGCGGCCAGGCACGGCCACGCACGGAGCCGTTCCCGTCACCGTCAGAGTGCAGGGAATGAACGGCGGCACGTAGCCGCTGGTCGACAAGGCGTAGAGCACACCCTTGCCTTGACTTCCGTCGGAGTGGACATAGACGAAATTGTTGGCAGGCGTCGGCTGGGCATTAATCATCCCGACCCCACGGAAGACATCATCCGATGGAGGCACCGATGGCAGACCGTCGCTCGCCCGGAACGAGACCATCATGCCCGCATCTGTGGCCGCGTAGATCACACCATTTACGGAATCTCCCACCAGCGCTGGCGACGACTCCCAGGACCACCCCAGCTCCGGCGACCGTTCCATGGCCCAGACAGGAAGCCCAACCGGTCCAGCCTGCCCGACGACGTAGGCCCGCATCCCCACGCGCACAGGAGTGCCAGAAAAACCGTTAGACTCAACATAGATGGTGCCACTGTTCAAGTCCGTGCTGCTGAATTCACCTGCACCACCCGCAAGCTGATCGCCGGCGCTGGCCACCCATTGTGGGACACCGTTCAGATCGAGGCAATAAAGAAGCCCTGACCCGTTGAAGCGAGCGTGCACTGATCCGATGAGAATGCGGGAGCGAACCTGGTCGTACACGGCTGTGGCATGCACCCCATGGCCGGGAACGTTGATTTTCCAGTTCAACGCCAGCGAACAACGATCAAATGACCAGATAGCACCAGTCACAGATGATCTCGCTGTCCCGATCACGACCTGCGAACCGATGAGCGTGGGGCTGCTATGGACGACCCGGGAGGCCCCCAAATCGATGGCTCCTCCCGGAAATAATGCCCCAGTGCTGGCCCGCAACTTGAACAACCTTGGCCCACCGATCCAGAGCTCATCGGCGGCGCAGTCCACCGCTGGCGAACTCCAAAAGCCTTGCGTCACCGTGCCTATCGGCCACCTGACGCCGGCCAGTGTGGTACTCCACGCCATGGAAAGATCTCGCTTGACTCCGTAAACGTGTCTACCCGCGGCGTAGTACACCCGGTCACTTCCGGGAGGCACTGTAGGGGACGAACGAACCTTGGGGTCATCGCCTGGCGACAGCGTTGCCGTTCCCAGCGTCCCCGGAGTAAACGTTCCCAAGACCGTCCCAAAATTAGCGTCAAAGACCCGCAGCTCACCCTGAGATCTGGATAACCCGAGAAACAACTGGCATCCAGAAATCGCGGGTGAGGAGGAGAGGCTCAGTTCAAACCCTGGCACCGGCACGCACCAGATCAGCTCGAGCGGTGGTCGCAACGTTTCCGTCTCACTTCGTGCGGTTCGTTTGACACCTTTCCGGAAGGTGTCCCAGTCTTCCGCATGCAGAGTTCCCGCTAGCAAAGCCATGACCGCCAGACTGCTCCCCCACGCCACCAGGATACGAAATCCTAAACCTTCTCTCCGTTCGCTCCGGACTGGTATTAGCGGCCCAGACAACATCCCCTCTTGCCCATCCGCAGATTGGATACCGCTCCGGTTAGTCACGCGATCCGGAACCTCGCACCACAACGTCTGTAAACCGATCAGTGGAGGACAACGTATTCCTTCTAGCGAACTCCTGCGCGCGAACGACCAGCGGCAGCAACACCCGGCCATTCAAAAACTCCTTATAGTCTTCAAACCCAATGGTGATATGAACTTCACCGGAATCCGCAAAATGGGTCACACTGATGACCCGGTTGCGCTTTTGGTCGATGAGCGCCTCCCAATGTGGGAGCGCCGCCGGAAGGTTGTCGCCTGTTGGTGTTCCTACAATCACCGCATGATCAGCAGGAGCTCTGGCGGCCAAGGAAAGGGCCCTACCCTCAACTTGCAGCTTCGGGTCCATGATCCAGAGCGGATAGCCGGTGAATATGACTTTCGTGGGCGGCTGTATCGCTTCCTCCTCGAACTCCTCTTCCTCATCCACTTCACCCAGGTCAGGCAGGAGAATCTTGACTTTGATGGTGTCCTGACGCCGGTTATATTGCACTTGCCTAATGTCGCCGAAGGCCTGCTTAATACCCGGCGGTCGTGATTGATACACAACGAGATGGCTTAAGGTAAACTCCAGCTGGTCAATGTGCCGCACATTTCCCGCAATGCGATCCAGGATTGCGTCGATCCTCTCTTCTTGTCCGCCCAGGCCGGGGTGGACGTTGACGCGAGCCAGACCAGAACGCCCATCGCAATGCAGACGAACTGCGCGCGCACCGATCTCCGGGCTCCTCCTACGGCGTTCACGGCGGACACGTTGTCACCTTGACTCCCGCAGGGAGGATCCCGAGAGTAAACCTCCTAGGGGGACCTACGAGGACTTGGTCGACACAGCCGTTTGTGGATTCGGCGAACACCTCGATCGTCTGGAACGTGTTGGCCGGAAATGGTCCCACGGAGAAGAAAAACGATTCCTGTCCAAAATCAAACTTTCCATCCGTGGGATCCGCGGGGGACGGCCCCGCACCATCGATGGTAAAGAAGACCTTCGTGATGGTATCCACGTTGATACTCCTGCCTGAACTTCCTGGCTGGGGGTTCTCGCTGGGTCTTACGCCGACCCTCGCAATACCATTAATTACAAGCGTGGTTGCTGCATCTATCAGGCCAGGAGGCGTCGGCGAGATAGTCGGGACTTGGGGTGGCACATCAGTGATATCTGGATCCAAATCCCCATCGCCGTCGCGCCAGCCGATCATGTTCTTCGTGAAGTCGCACAGTCCGTTAGGTGGAGACGTCAGAAACGCTTGGAAACCTCCACGCATGATGCAGCACACTCCGCTTGGCGGAGGTGGGCTCGGGCAGATAACGGAATTAGGGCAAAACCCTGGGCACACCCCTGGAAAGGCCAATAAATGATTCCCATTGACGATGTTTAAATACCCAGAACTTTCCCCGGGCGATGAGGCACAGCAATATTCATCCAACGCGTAGAAGTCGTGTCCCATCTCGTGGGCTGTACTGGCATCCAAATTGATAAAGCCCCACCCATCGTTGTTCTTCGTCATGACGATAAAAGGACCACCCAAATAAGTGTACGCAAAGGTCTCCCCATCGGCGAAACGCCCATCGGCATCATTGTCATCGTCAACCAAAAAGATGGTCACCACCCAGTTTGTATCGTTGGCCGGATCTGCGCTGCGGGCATGTGCGAAGGAAATCACCTTGTCGAAGTAACACGAGAAGCCTGAAGCTAGTGGATGCAGGATGTCCATGATTTCGTTGATCCATATTCCTTGTGTGCCTGGGCACAGTGGAGGCCCTCCTATTATCGGACTCGTCGTCATCGGATCAACAGTTGTTGGGACCACGCAGTATTCGTAGTGGAAGCTTAGCTGAAGACAGGACGGTGCACGGTCAGCCCAAAACTTACCCCCACGCTCGATCTTGGCTTTCGCCACGGCCCTCTCAGCCTCCGTCCAACTGAAGGGGTCTCCCTCGAATTGCGCAAAGATGACCAGCACGGTGATGTTAGGAATCTTGAGGGGATTGCCGATCATATACTCGCTGGTGTCCTCTGGCTGAGCTCTAAATAGATGACTGGCTCCACCCGGCTGTGTTCTCGTCAGCGAAGGCTCCTGGGGCGGCGGCGCTACAAGGACGCGATCCTCAAACGGCAAATCCTTTCTCTCACGCTTTTCAAGCGTGTCCTCACGATCAATCTTCAACGAGGCATTCCAAATTTCCACAGCAGAAACTGCGCTATCGCCCAGGAAAGCGACCTTTTCGGGGTCTAGCGGACCGGGATGGATCTTAAAGATTCCCAAGCTCTCCTTCTCGTGAAGTATCTTGCCCTTCACCCCGAGAGGTAGGCGGACGAAATACACATGCGGCTGAAACACGCTGAACACCCTGGCACCCAGCTCCACCATCCGGCGAGCCGCAGCCTTGGTTTCCTCGAATCTCGTGGAACTGAACACGACCAGCACGTCCGATTCCCCGTTCGCCGAGGCGGTCGCCCCCCAAACCACTTGGCATGCGATCAACACTGCCCAAGCCAAGCGCGCGAAGCGCGCTCGTCTGATTCCGGAAATCTTTTCAGGTGTCTGGAGCGTCATAGGGCCGGCGTCCACTATGCCTGTGAATCCATGTGATGAGGTCGAGGGTTGCAAGCTTGATGGCAAGCTTTTTAACTCCAAGCTTACCTCTCCACGTTCCGGTGGCCCCGGCCCCTTCCCTGGCCAGCGCCAGCCCGGCCTTCACCACGGCCGTGATCACGCACCCCTTTGTTGCCCTTGCCATCATCGACGGCCCCGTCAGACACGGCTCCGCCAGATGCTGGAGCCCCAGCCGTCGCACTTCCGAGCTGGGAACCAGATGACGTGCTGGCAGCACTGAGGACCCCGGAGCCACCACCGGCCGGTCCTCCTGCCAGTCCGCTGCCAGCGCCGGCAAATGTCCAATTCACCGTAAATGCCCGCGCCAGCGCTTCCGTCTCTCTGCCAGCCACCGCCCTGAGCCGCACCCGGTACACCCCCGGCTCCACCTGTCGACCAGCCCGGTCCACACCATCCCAGCTCAA
>CAZPLZ010000193.1:0-5724 GCA_964587525.1 uncultured bacterium
GGCGCTCATCGTGAGCGCATCTTCGGTGGATGCGGGGCGTGCGGCAGGTTCCGCTGCACTCATCATTGGCAAGCTGCCCGTCGGTACCCGCGCCATCGGCCTCTCCGGCGCCTACACCGCGGTGGCCGGTGAACCTGCCGCCGTGTACTGGAACCTCGCGGGCCTGGCCCGGGTCAGCCGCACGCAGATGGAGGGCCTGCACGTCGAGCAGGGGCAGGAAATCCGCATGGAGAATCTCCTGTTCGCGCAGCCCATGATGTACGGGGGAACCTTGGGGGTCGGCGGGAGCTATATGAGCCAGCCGCCACTCCTTGAATTTGATGAGTCCGGTAACTTCACTGGCAGGACGTTCACGGCGTATCAGTTCAAGAGTGCGGTTGGATACGGACAGGATCTCTCCCGCCTCACACCGGTACCTTGGCTGGGGCCGCTGTGGTCGAGGGGCGCGGTGGGCGCGAGCATCACGGCGCTGGGAGAGGGGATCGCGGGGACCCGCAGCTACTCCGCCACGCTCGATCTCGGGTATCTCTACGAGGACGCAAACGCGGGCCGCTCCGTGGGGATTGTGGCGCGGCAGCTCGGGGCGCCGGTACGCGGCAGCCCGTTGCCGGTCACGGGTCAGGTGGGCGTGGCGCAGGTGCTGGAAGACTGGCTCCTGACGTTCGACCTGCTCACCGCTGCCGACGACGCCTTCCGGCTCCGGGGAGGCGTGGAGTGGACGTACGAAACCGATTTCGGCGCGGTCTCACTGCGAGGCGGTGGGCAGCACAGTCTGTCCTCCGTGCTGCTGGCGCCGTTCTCGGCCGGCCTGGGATACCGGTTTCACCTTCCGCAGCACCTGATATTCACGTTGGAGTACGCGTTCGTGCCGGTCAAGGGTTTTGAGGACCTCCATGCGATCTCCGTGCAGATCGGCCTGTGATGTCCTCGCGCTGACCCTGACGGCCCGGTTGTAGGTCACTCCATCCAGCCTGTGTCGTGGCCGCACAGCGCCTGTCGCGTTAGACTAGTTCCCTCAGAGGACCAAGCTTTATAATAGCCACCAATGAAGACAACGCGAGACTTTATCCTGAAAAAGCTTGCCGCCAGCCGGTCCGTACTGAGGAGGCATGGAGTCCGCAGGCTGGCCATCTTCGGCTCAGCCGTCAGGGGTGAACGCAACAAGAATAGTGACCTCGATTTTCTGGTTGAGTTCAATCAGCCAACCTTCGATGCCTACATGGACCTCAAGGCCTATCTCGAAAAGCGTTTCCGCTGCAAGGTAGATCTTGTGCTCGCCGACGCCCTCAAGCCAAGGTTGCGGCCAGTGATCCTGAACCAGGCCATGCATGTCCCGGGACTATAAGCAGCGCGCAAAGCCTGTAGGATTCGTCAGAGGAGTTCTGCTGGACTACTTGTGTGGTGGGCTAATTACGTGATTGGCTGGAACGACATACGGAGGAAAGGAACAAGATGATGATCGAGGTAGACCCTAAATTTTTCTATGTCGTTGGCGTGGTTGTCCTTCTTGGCTTCCTTCTGTCTATGTGGGGTGCACCTCTCGTGGAGATATTCGATCGTTTGAAGCAGCGCAGGAAGCGTTATCACTACCGGTATCACTGAGTCTTTTGTTCTACTGACTCCTCAGGTATCGTTCATCCGCTTGCCAAGCTACGCGAGTGGTTTTTCCGCACGGCCGATCTTCCTATTTGTAAAGGCGGCTCCATCACCGGATAGGCCTCTACGGTGTCTGGTACGACAGAGACCCGTGTGAATAATCTCACACGGGTTTTGCTTTTGTGCCCACCCGGGTTGGTTCTTGCTTGTTTTCCATCCGTGGGGCACACGAATTGTCTTTCCCCTCTACTTCTCTGGACCTGTGAGTTCATCGTTGTTGGAATGGAACGGCCAGAACCAAGAAGGCCGGTCGGTGGCGCCTGGGGTGTATCTGTGGATCGTCGAGGGTGAGCGACGCAAAGAGCGAGGTAAACTTATTGTGGAATGACATGGGTGGGAGTGCTCTTGGGCATGACGATGACCGTTGCCATCAACTCCTGTTTTATATGGTTTTTCAACGCTCCGGGCTACTATAGAGATTGGGGGGTCTTGGGCCAGAGAACAGAAGGGGTTCTCTACTAAAAAGCATGCCTATCAATTATGTGAACATGAGAGACTTCGTGCTCTTAACCGCGCTGCTAAGGAAGAATTTTGTTCGCCGGCTATTGGTGGGGTTCCTTTCTCTGATTGGGCTGTATCTGATTACCATCCAGACTGCGGGTATGTGTCGCGCCGATTGTCCGCTCCCTCTCCTATGGTCAAAAAGTTACAACTCCCCAGCTGACTCAGAGGATGTAGCAAACGATGTGGCCGTAGATTCCAGTGGAAACATTGCTGTCGTGGGATACGAATGGCGGTCTGATTTGTCGGAGTTCTATAATTGGCGCGTTCTTGTCTACGATGCCAGTGGCAATCTGAGCTGGTCTAGAACTTATAACGGTCCGAGCGATTGGGAGGATCAAGCCTTCGGCGTAGTCTTCGATTCCGGTGGAAACGTTGTCGTTGTTGGGAGCGATGACCGCTCTGTCGAAGGTGAAAATCTGAATTGGCGGATTCATAAGTATAGTTCCACTGGGACGTTGCTTTGGAGCCGCACGTACAACAGTCCGGCAAATTCCGAAGATGCGGCGCGTGGTGTTGCGATCGACTCAGGCAACGACATCATTGTTGTGGGGTACGAGAACCGTCCTGATATATCCGACGGATATAACGTGCTCATTCGCAAGTATGATCCGGGCGGTACGCTCATTTGGAGCAGAACATCGGGAGGTATCCCAGGAGGGGATGATCGCGCACTTTCCGTCACGGTGGATTTATCGGACAACGTTATTGTGGTTGGATATGAAACCACAGCCGGTGGTTCAAAAGATTTCCTGGTACAGAAATATGATTCGCTCGGCAATCGATTGTGGAGTAAAACCTATGACAGTCCTGGTGCCGGGGATGATCATGCGAGTGATGCTGCGGCGGATTCGTTCGGGAATATTTTCGCTGTCGGATTAGAAAGAAGGACGGATTTAGGTGAGGGTGCGAATTGGCTCGTTCGCAAGTACGATTCCTTAGGAAATATTCTGTGGAGTCGGACCTATAACGGAATCGATGACTGGGAAGATGTGGCTACTGGGGTTGCGATAACTTCAGCCGACGAAATTGTGGTCGTGGGTTACTACAACTATCTCGATTGGCTTATTTATAAATACGATCAAAACGGGGACTTGGTGTGGAGTGCTACATACAGTTATCCCTGGTGGGAAAATCATGCACAAGGTGTAGCTATAAATGGTTCGGACGAGATTATTGTTGCTGGCTATCACGACCGTGATGATGTTGGGCAGTGGTTGGATTTCCATATTCGGGTCTATGAACCGGAAATCTTGCCTGCATGTTTTGAATCAAGCCTAATTGCTCAGCCAAGTCCAATTGTATCAGTCGGTGATTTGTTGACGGTGGTCTTCACGGTTACGAATGCAGGAATTGGAAATATGGTGAATCTTGAACCGTTCCTGGATGTCAACGAAGGTGCATCGCTGATCAGTTATCTAAGTGGACCGATTCCGAGTAACCTTGCCATCTTGCCAGGGGGTGGATCGCAGTCGTTTACGTGGACGTTCAGTGTGATAGGGGCGGGACCCGTGGTGTTCACTGGCACCGTTGTTGGGGCGGATGAAGGCTCGGGAACGCCGCGCGTAACTTCGAAGAGTATTTTTGATTTCATCAGTCCCGTTTCAACACCGATCGCTGGCGATAGCGTAGGCACTGAGTTTTGGCTGGCATTTACGAAAATTCATAGCAAAAATCCATTCCGCCTCTATCTGATGATCACTAGCGTGACCGCGACGACAGGGGTGGTCAGTATCCCTGGCCTGAGTTTCACGTCGCCATTTTCGGTGACCCCAGGAGTCACCACGACCGTGTGGCTTCCCTCAGGCGTATACGTTGATACCGATGACGGCATACAAAACAAAGGAATTCATGTTGTTTCAACTAACGAAATAGCGGTCTTTGGTATGAGTCATGAGAAGAGCTCTACTGATGGGTATGTGGGTCTCCCTGTGGATGTCCTCGGTACAGAATATATAGTGCTTGCATATGGCGGCTTTGGATCAGAGGTAGGGTCAGAATTTGCCATCGTTGCGACAGCTGATAATACGACAATGGGCATCACGCCCTCGGTGACCGCGGGATCACACCCTGCTGGTGTGACGTACTTCGTAGTATTGAACCAAGGGCAAGTGTACCAGCTCGTCAATGATTCAATGCTTGCTCTCACTGGCAGTGAGATTAGGTCGGACAAGCCGGTGGCAGTGTTCGGAGGACATTGGAGAACTGGCATACCTATATCAGTCGCTTATTGGGACCACCTCCTAGAGCAGCTTTTTCCAGTTCCGGAATGGGGAACTCGATACCTTACCATCCCACTCGCGTACCGGATGAACGGGGACACATTTCGCTTTGTCGCTGCGGTGGATGGCACGCGTGTTCTGATCAATGGGTGTTTTATAGGAGTGGAACTTGATCGGGGAGAGTTCCATGAGCAGATCATAGAGGGTCCAGCCGAAATCACTTCCAGCCAGCCAATTATGGTGGCGCAATATGCCAATGGCAGTACATATGATTCGGTAGCTGGGACCGGACCGTTCTTCATGTTGGTGCCCCACACAGGGCAGTTCCTCTCCGATTACACGATTGCGAGTTCAGACGATACTGAGCATCCGAATGTCAATTACCTTAACGTTATCGCGCCAGATGGCGTGGTTGGATCGCTGACCGTAGATGGTTCGGCTATTCCGGCGGGTGACTACACTTCTATAGCATGTTCGGGATATTCAGGAGTTCAAGTACCGGTTGCCCAAACGGCCCACACCCTGGCTGCTCCCTTGCCATTTGGCGTAGCGGTCTATGGTTTTAACACTGGTGGCTTACATGAGGAGTCGTATGGTTATCCCGGCGGCTTCGCGTTTGGTCAGCCGACTGTCCAGCCTGAACTTGTACTCACGATGACTCCAACAGCTTGGGCCATCGGCATCGGGGATCGATTTGCATATCAAATAACCCTACAAAACATAGGTTCCGATACGGCCTACAGCGTTAGCCTATGGGACACCGTACCCGCGGAATTAACACTGGAGTCGGTCAGCGCCGGTGGTACCTTCGACGGAACAATGGTTGTATGGACTGCCGCGGACCTATTCCCTGGAGCATCTCTGACGTTTTCCATAGAAATGTCGGCCACGGCTGCAGTATCAACAGTTGGTCCCAACTGGGCCTCAGCTGGTTGCCAAAATTGTCCGCTGGATAGCAACATGATCACCATACAAGTTAATCCTGGGATTCCTGTCATTGAGAAGACTGCGATACCTACTGCAAAAGCAATTCCCGGAAACATCTTAACCTACACGATCTCGTGGAGTAATGCCGGTATGGCAACGATTTACGATTTGACGATTACGGATACCATGCCAAATGGTACGACTTACCGTTCCCCTTCATTGGCCCACTATTCGCAGCCCGACTGGCTTGGTTCAGCTACCCTGAGTACATCAGTCTATGCGACGTCAATTGGTGGGCCATGGACAAACGGAGAACCACCCGATGGAACTGCAGTGCCACTTGTGTTGCGTTGGGTCGTTGATCGCGTCGCACCGGGGAAGACTGGTTACCTCAAGTTTCAAGTGACTGTTTCATCGA
>CAZPLZ010000194.1:0-5692 GCA_964587525.1 uncultured bacterium
TGGTTCGACTCGCTTAACGAGTCGAAGGGTCACGCGCAGAGCGCGCCAAAAAGACGCCCTACGGTTTTCTGATACGCCCTCGTGAGCGGATACCACAGAAAAACGCCTGCCAGACGCAGCCAGGACGGCGGCTGCCGGTTCAGTTGCGGATCAAACGGCCATCGGGCAGCCTTCACCCGCTCCTGCATCACCAACGGGTGGTCTCCGGTAAAGACCTTCAGATGGCCCAGATCGCTGTAGATCTGCGCAGCGGTCAGCGCGGCATATTTCTCGCGAAGGACCTCATCGCTGTACCAGAACTGTTCCATTTCCCTCTGTTTCTTCAGCATGACCTCCGGCGGTCTTGCCCAACCATAGTGATAGACTGTCGCCTTGGCCTTGATCATACGCAACCGGCGAGCGCGTCCCTCACTGGTGACACGTCTGAATTTCAATGCATCTCCAACTGACCTGATGGCAGGGTCGTTGCGCACCACGCGCACCGCCCGGGTGTACCACTTGAAGAAATGATCCTGATAATAGCGGGGGCTGCCGTAGAAGTGAATATACTTCAGCGAGAGTCCGTCCACGGTCCGTTTGCCATTCGCCTGCCTGATCAATCTGGCCAGTCCTTCGAGATCCCGCTCATGCAGCACTTCATCGGCCTGGAGGTAAACAATCCAATCGCCCGTGCATTGATCGATCGCCCGGTTCGTTTCACAGGAGAGCAGCAGCCCTTTCGTGCGAAGGTTCAAGTCCCATGGGTCTTCGATCAGCCGGATCTTAGGGGAATTGATTTCTAGGATAGCTTCCTTGGTGCCATCGTCCGACTGCCCGACGTTGGCCACCACCTCATCGCACAGGGGCAGCATGGAACGAATGCTTTCGGCAACGGGGTAGCCATTGGACACTGCCTGGTAGGCGATCGTGACCCCACTGATGCGCATGGGCCTTCAGCCCCTCATGGTTCAAGCCGAGGGGTGGACGGCCACGCTCACCGCGACCCTGAGCGAGCCGGGGGGGTCACTTGAAGAATTTTTTCAGAAGCTTCTTGCCCACCTCTTTGGCCTTTTTCTCCAAGGCCGGCTGGTGCTTCTTAAGTTGCTCCTTCGCTTCCTCCTTCGCCTTTTTGACAGCCTGTTCCTTGACCTGCTTCATCGGAATGGAGAATTTGGGCTCGGTGACCGTGCCCGAAACTTTCCAATTTTCAAAGACGGCCCAGCCGCCTTGATCGATCGTATACAGGATGCCCTCCGCATATTTCCCGTCACCTGTCCTCAGCGCTTTCGTATTGCGCCGATGGAATCGTGTCGTCATCTTACCCTTGAGCCCCATATCAAAGGTGACGGAACCTTTGTAGGTCATCCCTAGGTCTCCATCCGTTCCTGGATCCATCACGAGATCGGGCGTTGTGACCGTGCCTTGGGCGATCTTGAAGGAACCACTCAGGCTCTTAAACCCGAGATCTTGGGGAAGAACGTCCAGCTTCAACTTTCTATCCACCTTCAGTTTCTTCCCCAGCGTCATGATTTTTCCCAAGGCTCCTCCCAAGCTGTCCTCCATGACCTCAAAAAACCTGAATTCGCTGATTTTTCCCTCACTCACCATGAACCGCCCGTCACCCTTGAGCCATTTCTTGAGCGAAGGAAAGGTGATTCCCTTACCTGACAGCTTGACCTCCATGTCGGTCGCTCCAGACAACCGCCCCTTCACCAGATCTTTATTCTCAAAAAACGAATCAATCGAGTCATGCACAAATTGTCCAGCCTGAAAGCCGTTCAACTTCATCTCAGCCGAATAGCGCAGGGGATACCTGGTGAGCGCCACTTTTCCCGAGCCGGACTGGGTCCCGGCATACAGTTTGCTGTTGAGCGTATAGGACAGATCTCCCTTGGCGATCCTGACTCCCAGCACGACGCCGGTGACAGTCAGTTTGCGCGCTTTAACTTCGTGGAATCGAACCTCTCCGCTCAGATCAACACCCCGCGGCACTATGCCCCTCATATCTGGCTCCTTTGGTGGCGGCGCTCCTTTCGCGGCCTGCCCGGCGGTCTCTTTCCCGTCACTGACACCATTGAGAGGTATGAATTTATCCAGCACCACCCTGGGGGACTCCAGAACAAATTTTCCCTTGGGGGAGAACTTTTCAAAGGCCTGCGCATTGGTGAGGTTCAGGCCCTTGATGTCACACATGAAGGTGAACGGGTTATCGATCGCGATGAATCGAATACTTGATGTGCTCACCCGGTCCTCGTCGAAATTTATAGAACCTTCCAGGCTCTCGAATGTCCCAGGAAGAGCAGCGTGCTTCACGCTCACGTTGTGAAACTTCACCTTCCCTCTGAACTTGATTTTTTTCATGATCCCGCTAATGTCGGCATCTACCGTGACACCGCCGGATGGCGTTATCTGATCGCGGAGCTCCCGATCAGCGAACTCCTTGAAATGGTTCCACACGGCGGCCAGATCCACCGTGATCCGCTCTTGAATCGAAAGCGTCGGCAGGGTCTGAAACTGCTTGATCTCTCCGCTGGTCACAGCTTTGACCCCGGGTACGGTCACCGTCAATCGATGCAGGATCAGGAGCGAACGGTTGAGATGAAGGCCGAAATCCCCTTCAAGCCTGACCGGCACAACATGGCCGTTGACCTTCACTTTCATGGAGAGATCGATGCTGGCCGGCTGGCCGGCCAGGTTGAAGTCCCTCATGGTGAGGTTCAGCTCCTCCATGCCGGCGGACAGGGGCGGCTTGAGCGAGGCATCTTTAAACATCAGCGAGCCATCGATAATCCTTACGGTGTCTACGTTCACCTCGATGGGCAGGGTCACGGGCTTTGCCGGAGTGGCCGCTTTAGTTTTCCTTGTAGGAGCGGGCTTGGTCAAATCGGCAAAACTCCATCGGCCCCTCCGATTGCGGTCAAGGTACAACTTGGGTTCAACCAGCTCCACCTTGTGAATGACCACCCGCAGAAAAAACAGCGGCAGCAAGCGGTATTTGGCGATAACCCGGTCGGCTTGGATCAAGGGTTTCTGGGAGGTCCCCGGCCGAGGGCCGATCTGGAACCCTTCGACCTCCACCCCGGAGAACAAACTCACCCGCAATTTCTTGATGCGGACCTTCCGTCCCAAAGCCTGGGTTCCTTTTTCCTCTGCCAGTTTCCGGACATCTTCCCAATCGATGAAGAACGGCACGGCAGCTACCGCCCCCACCAAGAGCACAACCAGGACGACTGCCCCAAGGACGAGTTTTTTGAAGAAGCCGCCTCCCTGCGGTGTGCCCCTCAAGATGATTTCGCGGCCACCGCCAGCCCCAGCTTCTCCTTCACCTGCTGCTCGATCTCAGCGGCGACTTTGGGGTTGTCCTTCAAAAATGTCTTGGCGCTCTCCCTGCCCTGCCCAATGCGAAGGTTGTTGAAGGTGAACCACGCCCCGCTCTTGTCTACCACCTTCTGATCCACCCCCGCCTCCAACAGGCTGGACAGCTTGCAGATACCTTCTCCGTATATTATATCGAACTCCGCTTCCCGGAAGGGGGGCGCCATCTTGTTTTTCACCACCTTCACCTTGACCCGGTTCCCGATGGCAACATTTCCGTCCTTCAGGTTTTCCACCCTCCGAATATCTAAGCGCATCGACGCGTAAAACTTGAGCGCCCGGCCTCCAGGGGTGGTTTCGGGATTCCCAAACATCACCCCGATCTTTTCCCGGATCTGATTGATGAAGATCACGCAGGTGTTAGACCGGCTGATGCATCCGGTCAGTTTGCGCATCGCCTGGGACATGAGCCGCGCCTGAAGACCCATGTGCGAGTCCCCCATTTCGCCCTCGATCTCCGCCCTGGGGACCAGCGCGGCCACAGAATCCACCACAATCACATCGATCGAGCCGCTACGCACCAGTTGCTCCGTGATCTCAAGCGCCTGCTCACCACTATCTGGCTGCGAAATGTAAAGCTCGTCCAGGTTGATCCCAAGTGCTCTGGCGTAGCCAGGATCCAGGGCATGCTCGGCATCCACATACGCGGCGATCCCGCCAACGGCCTGGGCCTCAGCCACCACATGCATCGCCAGGGTGGTTTTTCCCGACGACTCCGGGCCAAAGACTTCCACCACGCGCCCGCGCGGCAGCCCGCCGATGCCTGTGGCCAGATCCAGCATCAGCGAGCCGGAGGAAATCGCCCTCACAGACTCAACTTTGGACTCCCCCATCTTCATCACCGCACCCTTGCCAAACTGTTTTTCGATCTGCGAAAGCGCCAGATCCAGGGCCCGCTGACGTTCCTTAAGATCTCGCTCGTTTTTCTGTTTGTCTTCGATTTGCGTTTCGGTCGCCATGGAAGCCTCCTTAAGCGGGGTTCAAGCCCCGCCGGTCGATTATGAACGAGGAACCCATTTACGAGAACACGGTCAGACGTAACTGGAACACAGGCAAGACGTCATGGATTCTTCCATGCGCGCCCTGCACATGCACCCCAGCCTCGAAACCCAGGGCCACCGTGAGACCGTGGATCGCCCGCTGCAATTGCCCGCCGAGTGTCAAAAGGCCCAGGGTCAGCGCCCGCCTCGCTCCAAGATTGGTGGAAACGAAGGCCAGGCCCCCCGCCGTACTCACATGCAAGCCCACATCTTGGACATTCGCCACCTCCCGCACATACTTCAGCCTCACAGGCACATACAGGGTACGCAGGCGGAGCTCCTCGCTGCTCTGAAAGATCGCCATTTCTATCGCCCCTTCCCACGCCGATTTGAAGCGAGACGCGCTTCCCCATCGGCTGTGGACACCTACACTGGGAGCCGGAAGCAGGAAAGCTCCAAGAAAGTCTGTTCGTTTGGTAAGGCGGTCTGAGGGAAAGACCACTCCCAGGGAGGCTCCAATCACCGGCGGCTGCGCTTGAGCAATCTCCCCAGCACAGACCACACACACCACGCAGGCGCACCACCACCGCATCAGATATCCTGCCAATGGGCCTAAAGCTATCAGCCCCAGCTACATCTGTCAACCTCTTCTTCATCGCTCGAACCTCCTGTTTTCAACATGACGTATTCGGACCCAAGTGCACAGTGGGGCTGACGCCTTTTTGCCACCAGGTGGGCAAAATTATTTGGCTATAATCAACACATGCTGTTTCATTCCACCCGGAGACCTGTCAGCCTGTTTGACCGGCGGCGGCGCAGCCGTCTGTCAGGTAAGACACTGCTGCGCTACGCCGCCGTAGTGGTTGCAGTTATCCTGACCATCTGGGCGATCAGAGGCCCAGTGGCCTTCTACTCTGCTTTGTATGAGGGCCGGCAGGCTATCTCCCGGCAGGATTTTGCCCAAGCCCGGCAAGCCTTCGAACGGGCCTGGGAACTGAAACCCGAACATCCGTACGTCCTGGACGGCGCAGGGTTGCTCTTCTTGCACGAGCAGGCCGCTGACTGGAGGGCCAAGGCACGGGAAAATTACACGAATGCCATCGCCAAAGGGTTGAGGAGCAATCCGTTCATCAACCATGTCAAGGAGGCACGGCACCTCTTGGACGCCGGGCGCTACGAGCAAGCGGAAGTCGAGCTGGAGCACACGCTGGCCCTGTTCCCAAAAAACGCCACAGCGAATCTCCTCGCCGGCCACTTCCTGTATGCGCGGGGACATTTGAAAAAAGCCATTGACCAGTACCAGAAAGCTCTGCCCCTGAAGCCCGGCTCGGCAGAAATCCAGAACGCAATTACCCGGA
>CAZPLZ010000195.1:0-5643 GCA_964587525.1 uncultured bacterium
TATTCTTTATCGAAAATCTCCATCGTTCGTAAGCCTACTTTCAACTCATCTATGTAGGTTATTAAGATTGCTGCAGTATTTCTGCAAACTCGGCGGCGGTAGGCCTTCCCTTGTAGCCAGATCGTAAGTACAACGGTTAAAGAAGAAACTAAGGCCGCTGGTCCAATAAACTCCACCATTTTTTCTAAAGACATATCGTGACTCCTTTCCCCTTCGTTTTTTTAGAATTGTCCCTCTTCATTACACTGGTCGTCACATTAGGCGTCAATTTTCCTTAATGCCAAACTGGCAACACATGGTTGACATCCGTCGTACGGCATGGCCTCATCACTCCCCATTAGGAGGTGAGGCGCATGACGGAGACGAAAATGCAGATGACTAACGAGCACGATTTGGCCACATTTCTCGGCAGCCTGGCCAGCCAGCTCCGCCGGGATGGCCTGGCCCTGACCGGAATGGCCTATCAAGATCATGAGCTGGAATCCGCTGAATTCCGCACCTTCGCTGAGCTGGCCGCTTCGTTGGACCAGACCGCCTCTATCATGGACAACGTCCGTGCTCAGCTGTGCCAGAAATGCCGCCTGATGGCCGTGGTAGAGGGTGTGAGAGTCGGGAAACGGAACTAGGGTCGCAGCAGACGATCCGGCGGGACACGCAGAACAGCAGCGATACGGCCAAGCGTGACCAGCGTCACATTGGCTCCTCCCTGCTCTATTCTCTGCCAGCGCTTATAGTCAATCCGGCTGCGGTGCGCAGCTTCTTCCTGAGTCATCCTGCGTTTCAGACGCCAGGCCTTGATATGCGCCCCTACCCGTTTGAGAAACTGCACCCGTTTCTGTCCGCTCATGCCTATGACGGTAGGACTTGACGATGGCCGCCTAACCCCGCAATATATGATGGTGTTTTGTGTCAGGACCTAGCCTAGTGGAGAACCAACCCTGTGCCGCAGGTAGCTAATAGCGTGGGTGTACAGGAAAAATCAAAAGTATGGGCCATCACAGCCCTTAGCCTGGCAATAGGGGCGCATGTTGGCCTTGCGGACTTTGCGGAAGCGTCGTGCCCTCCCTCACTGGCTTGGTCACGCTCATACAACAGCCTGGCGAACGGCGGTGATGTAGCCCTTGCGGTGGCGGTAGACACAAACATGAACCTCATTGTGGTGGGGTTTGAGGATCGGTCTGATTTAAGCGAACGCTTCAACTGGTTGATTCGAAAGTACGACCCAATGGGCAATCTGCTGTGGAGCCGAGACTACACCAGCTCAGGGGAGCGCACTGATGTTGCCAGTGCCGTGGCCGTGGATGGGAGTGGAAATGTAGTGGTGGCGGGATATGAAGACCTGGGTGCCGTGCCAGGTCTGCAACGTAGCAATTGGCTGATTCGGAAGTACGATAGCACAGGGAATCTACTGTGGAGCCGCACCTACACTAGCCCAGCGCCAGAGTACGCAATTGACCTCGCCTTTGGAGTAGCGGTGGACCCGAGCGATAACGTAGTGGTCGTCGGAAGGGAGGACCAGAGCGACCTGGGCCAGTCAGTGGACTGGTTAATCCGGAAATACGACAGTGTTGGTAACTTGTTATGGAGTAAAACGTACAACAAAGCCACGGTGAATGGGGCCGACGTGGCTTACGGAGTTGCGGTGGATGGAACGGGAAACGTGCTAGTGGTGGGCTTCGAGAGCGGCGGCGGCGGTGCTTGGTTGATTCGGAAGTATGACTCCAATGGAAATCTCCTCTGGAGCCATAACGGCCCCGCAGTGGTCGACGGTGTAGCCTATGCGGTGGCTGCCGGTAGCAGTGGGAACGCGGTAGTCGTGGGACACCAGAATAACGATTGGTTAGTTAGGAAATATGACAACTTGGGAAATCTACTATGGAGCCGCACATATAACAGCCCGGCCAATAATGCCGATATTGCGTATGGTGTTGCCATAGATTCAAGTGAGGGCGTGTGGGTCGTTGGCGCTGAAAATCAAAGCAGTAGTCTTGGTGGTAACTGGTTAATCCGGAAATACGACAGCGCAGGAAATCTGCTGTGGAGCCAGACATACAATAGCCCCGCGAATAATCGGGATGTGGCCCGAGGTGCGGCCGTGGACGCAAGTGGAAGTGCGGTGGTAGTTGGATGGGAGCGTCGCGATGATCTTCTCCAGGCAGAAAACTGGCTGATACGCAAATATTTGCAGCCGGCTTGCCTTACGACGGCGATCGCGGTCAATCCGCCTCCAGTCACGGTGGGCCAGTGGTTCACAGTCGCCCTTACCGTTAGTAACACTGGCGTGGCAAGTGCGACCGGAGTCCTACCATTCCTTGAGATCAATTCCGGCGGATCGCTCGTGGCTTATCAAGGTGGACCGAGTCCCGCTGGGCCAGTCACTATCGCTAGGGGTGGCTCTCAGTCGTTCACGTGGACATACAGCGTGTCAGGAGCCGGGATGGTGAGCTTCATCGGCACCGCGTCGGGTACGGATGCAGGAAGCGGAATGGCTGTCAGCGCGGCCGCCACAGCGTCCATGACCCTCCAGGCCGCGCCCGCGCCCCCTGGCCAGATTGGGGTGAGCAGCACGTCTGGCCGGCTACCGGTCAACTTTGCCAACGGTGAAGCCCTGTTGATCCGGCTCAATCCCGCGGAGGCTGGGCGATTGCGTGTTCAGGTGTACAACCTGCTGTGGGAAGAAGTGGCTAGGCTATATGACGGGCCGGTGAGTCCAGGACCGATGGAAATCCGCTGGAAGGGACGGAACCGACGTGGGTCCTTTGTGGCTGCCGGAATGTATCTGGTGAAACTTGAGCTGCCGGGGAAAAAGCCAGCCATCAAGCGCATTGTGGTAGGAAACTAGGTTTCCGTGAGGGCCACTCTTGCTTTAGCGCTCGTCTTGAGTGTGAGCTGGGGACATGCCGCCTCGGGACCTGGGGCAGCCGGCTCGCCACTTTTGGCGCAGCCGGTGGGAGCGCGTCCCTTGGCCTTGGGTGCCAGTTATGTGGCACTGTCCGATGACTCCCTGGCTGGACTCTGGAATCCCGCCGGATTGGTCCAGCTTGGCAGCCCAGAAGTGGGCCTGACCTATCAACGTGAGCCTGGTGAGGTGACGTACGGTTATCTACTCTATGCTCAGCCGCTTGTTCTAGGCCAGAGCGTGTCGGCTGCCATCGGCACCTTGAGCACCGCAGATGTGGATTTTGTGGACCTGGTTGGAAATCCTGGCTCAATTGCTGGGGAATCTGACTGGCTCGTGGCGGTGAGCTATGCCACATCGTTGTATCCGTTCTTGGCAGCTCCGAATCTAATGGGGACGAGTTTGAGTGCTGGATTGACACTCAAGTACTTGCGGACATCGCTTGGGGGAGATTTAAGAGGTCAAGCGTCTACAGCCGATCTGGGCATGCTGTTCACCGCGCGCTTGATGGAGAATTTTCTGCCGACACGTGTGGGAGCGGTGTGGCAGAATGCTGGTGCTCGGATCAAGCTCGGAAGCAAGGCGGACCCCGTGGCGAACCCACTCCGTCTTGGAGTGGCGCAGACCATGATGGAGAACCGACAGGCCTGGACGACTATGAGTCTCGAGGCGGTCAAGATTCTGACACGACGAGATACAGCGCTGCACCTGGGCCTCGAGCAAGTGTGGAAGCCACAAGCGGGCATGGGGGTAGCTGTACGTGCTGGGTACAGATTTGGGGTAGATTTGCCTGGTCTGAGTGGTGGCGTAGGGATTCGCTGGAGTCGGTTTGTGCTGGACTATGCGGTCGCACGGCTGGGAAAACTGGGTGCGGTCCAGCGTGCGAGCCTGCGGGTACGATGGAAGGGTGCGTGCTCAAAGGCCCCGGATCGGTCACAACCACCCAGAAATTATCATTCGTTCCAAAGGCATCCCTAGCCTTCCCCTATCGCACATCCACGTTGCAGGAGTATGAGCAGAGTCAGGGCGATACGGGTGACGTGGTACATGAGCTATCCTTTGCGGCTTTGAAACCAGACGGGCCGCGATCGTTGCGGATTGTTTTAGATGTTGGATTCAAAGCGGAGTTGCCCTCCCCTTTCCTCTTGCGTACGCAGGGCTTCCGGCCAAGTGATGTCAGCCCACCAGGGATAGCGCAGGGCCTTATGCCCGTTCTCACTCTTCCAAGCGGCCAGCACCGTATCGCAGTGCACGATCTGCAGGCAGGGGAAAGCGCCTTTTCGTCCCCACGTGGGCGATTGATAGAGCCCCGCACTTGCGGCCTCGCGCTCCATGCCTGCCGTGGGAGGCGTTGCCGTCACGAGGCAGCCAATCTCAGCCCCGCGTTTGCGCTCTCGATCAAGCGTGCCCCGCAGATCGCGGACCCAGCCGGGATTGACCTGCTGTCCACCTTTCACGGACACGATCACGCGTTTGCTGCTGATCCTGGCTCCTCCCCCCTCATGGAACACCAGCTCGCCGTCTATGCCTTGGTCGCCCCCGCGCTTACGCTCCTCATCCGTGAGTGGACGCCCCTTGAGGTAGTACAGGATGCAGTCCTGGAAGCCGTAGGGATTCTCCTGTGCGAGGCGCTGCAAGGCTGCCGCCTCTTGTGGAACGCCGTTGACGGCCCATGTCGCCGTTCCCTTGGTTTGTGCGCGTAGGCGTTTCTCAATCACCGTCAGGGCGAGATACGTGATGTCAATGCCAATCCAGCGCCGCTTGAGCCGCTGTGCAACCGCCGCCGCGGTGCCGCAGCCGCAGAAGGGATCAAGCACCACATCGCCGGGGTTACTGCTGGCCGTGATGATGCGCTCTAGAAGTGTCTCCGGTTTCTGCGTGGGGTAGCCGAGGCGCTCCTTTGAAGATAGGTCAAGGGAATTATTCACGCAACCGTTTCGTGCCGAGTGTACGCTCGCGGGAGCTGCGCCTTGATCTTGCCGTGCCTGCGTTCAAGTGTTTTCAAGTAGTGCTCCACGGCTTCCGCGACGAGCTCCCCCTGCGTGACGTGCGCCTTGAGGGCTGCATCCCGTATGCGGCCGACCAGCTCCGGCGGGAGATAGAACGACGTGCGCGAGGGCTTCTCCGGGGTCACGGGCTTCCGTTGCGCTCTACGCTTCATGGCCTGACAGCGATCGTAAACGCTCGCCGGCAGTGGGGACACGTCACCCGGCGCCCTGGTTTCGCTGCCTTGGCCGCTCGTGGCCGTGGCTTCTGCGCGGCCTTCACGATCTGCGAGACGCGACCATGCGAGACGCCGTAGCGCTTCGCCAGGACCCCGATACGCTCCCCCGCCTTCGCCTGGCGGATTATGGCCCGCTGCGTTTCCGGGGAGACCTTGGCGGATGCCTTCCGCCATCGGTTAGCTTTATGCTTCGTAATATTGCTAACGGGGATATCACGAAACCACTTGCTGATAGCCGGTTGAGACACGCCCAGCAGGGCCGCTGCCTGCTCTTGGGTTTTCCCTTCCGTCCGCAACGCTTTGGCCGTCCACTTCATCGCCTCAATCACTCTCCCCCGCTCGTCTGCGGTGAGCTGACGCCGGGCTAGGTTCAGCCGGAACGCCGTAGCGCGTTTCTCTGGCTCCGTCTTGAGCCCCAGCAGGACCCGCTGGGGGGCTTGCGGATTCACAGCCAGCCGGTGATGTCCGTCTAGCACCGTGCCGTCCTCGCTCACCGTCACCGGGATGTCCACGCCCCGCG
>CAZPLZ010000196.1:0-5642 GCA_964587525.1 uncultured bacterium
CCGCACCCTGCTGCCGTGCCTCCAGCTCGTCCACGAGCAACCGCCGGGCAATGAACCGGTTGAACGCCTGAGAGCGGGTGACCTGGTAGCGCACGATCAGGCCGGTTGGGTGGTGCCGCAACATCACGCAGGTTTCCACCTTGTTCACGTTTTGTCCTCCCGGGCCGGAGGAGCGCATGAACTTTTCTTCGAAGTCTTCCTCTCGGATTCCCAGCCGTTCCATCCGTTCCAGCAGGTTTTTCCGTTTGGCTTCTGAAACTGGGAATTCAAGCATGCTCAGTATCCTCTGGATCCTGGCCGGGTGGGGAGGCTTTCGAGCCCGGTGAGGACCGCGGCATCGGTTTCCTCTTCAAGGTACTGCCGGGTGGCTTTCATGAATGCTGACTTGATAAGGCTGCCGAGGAAGGCTTTGCCGGCGTGCTTCGGACGGACGAGAGTTTCGCGGAACCCATCGCCGGTGGATTCCCAGAGAATGCGACCCTGGTCGTCTTGGAGGCGAAGCCGGACGCTGACATCGTTTAAATGATACACGCCGACGTTGACCGTTTTGAATTCCAGGACGGTTCCGGTGAGGATGCGCTTGCTCTCCGCAGCCTGGGTGATCTCGCCGGGGGAGAAGGCCTTCAGGTGCGCGCCGTCGGTCACGCCTAACTCCCGCATGCGGTGGGTGACTTCTTTCAGCGCGATAACAGCATAGCCCTTGCGCATCAGAGTTTTTTGTATTTTCGCCCTGATACGTTCCGGGGCGGCGACATCGTTGGTATGGTTCGCAAAGGGCATAACCGCCAGCGGCTTGTCAAACCAGCTGTCTATCTTGGTTTCAGGCCTCGTCGCCGGTAGAAGGTAGAGGCGATCGAGTTCGGCCAGATACCGTCCGAGGGTTCTCTTGTCACCGGATTTCCGTGCCCCGCTGAGCGCGCGTTGATAACGCTTGCGGGCCTGCTGCCAGTGTCCCTCCCGTTCGTGGTACAACCCCAGGTTCCAGAGCAACCGGAAGTCACCGTCGTGCTGCGATTCGGCTTCCCATAGTTCGCGGGCCTGCTCCCAATCGCCGCGCCGCGCGGCTCGCGACCCCGCTTTGAGCGCTGGAGGTTTCTTCTTCTTTTGTAGCAGTCGGCTGCGCGGTGTGGTCATGGGAAGAAGGTCGGATCGCAGGCTGTGCAGCCAGGCCTGCCGGCTCGGCCTTTGCTTCAGCAACCATGGTTTGAGACGTACCATGGTCTCACTTGTGCTTTTCACTGGGTAGGTGAACTGCCGCGAAGCCAGGTTCCGGCGGTCCGGCCAGGATTTCAGATGATAGCGCATGGTGAATTCGGCTGCGACTGTATAGATCGTTCGGGTCTGGGCCGTGGTCTTGTTTTTATAAAACTTCACTTTCCTTGCCGTCTGTTCAGCGGTGACCGAAGACGGTCGGAGTGTGAGGACTGCCGTCGCGCCCAAGGCGTCGAAGAAATACGTGGATGAGGGACCCTGGATGAAGTGTCCGACAACCTGTGAAGCGGGGGAAGCCAACATTGAGGCGGTGGCTTCGAGCAGGGCCAAGGCCTCCGGCCGCGGCAGGGGAAAGGACACCGCCCTGTCGGATTCGGTGAGGTTCCGGGCTGAGTGCTCGGCTAGATTTTTGATAGCCTTGCCGAGCAGGCCGGCAGGCTTTTCCGAAGGCGTCAGGTCCATGATGACGACGACTCGCTCGAGTCTGGAGATGTTCTGGACCGCCAGGTTCCCCGGCGCGTTGACATGCCACACCGTGACGTAGGTGCCGCACCCGCCCAGCAGGAGCACCGAAATGAAGGGCACAATCGATTTCATGTCCATGGTCATGGTCTACCAGAAAAGTATATAAGATATACAAGAGTATGGACTCTGGATCTACCGTGACCCCCGTGCGGGGTGAGCGGCGTTCTCACCTGCGACTGGCGGCTGCGATCGGCCTGGTGGTTCCCTTGGCCGGCGCGGCGATGCTCCCCGGAGCGGCCTCCGCGGCTCCGGAGGTGGTTGACCGGGGCAGCCGGCTGCTCGGGATGTGCATCAATCTCCCGAAAGGACAAGGCTATAACAAGGCGCTTGCAGCGACTCAGGCGGCGGGGGTTCAGTTCACCCATTTGATGCTCAATTGGACGGAGATTGAAAAGAAGTCCCAGGAGTACACCAATGGGAAGTTGCCGGTCCTAGCCCTCTTCGAGCGGCCCAAGCGTGAGTTGCTCTGCCTGACGTTGAGCCCGGTCAACGCCGCGAAGAGAAGTATCCCGAAAGATCTGACCAAGATCAAAAAACTAAAGTTCGACGACCCGCGGATGATCGGACGGTTCAACAGCTTGCTGGACTACGTGCTGGAGCAGATTCCCCACGTTCCGTTGACGAGCCTGGTCATCGGCTACGAGGTCGATGTGTATCTTGGTGGTTCAGATGAAAAGTGGGCAGCCTATCAGACGTTCTATGAAGCGGTGGCGGCTCACGCGAAAAAGAAACTGCAAGGGCTGAAGGTCGGGGTGACGGTCACGTGCCATGCGTTGCTGGGCGACTCACGGGAACGACTGGCCGCGCTGACCCGGACGAGTGACTTCATCGCCGTCACGTACTATCCGCTGTGGCCTGATTTCACGGTGAAAGACATCTACCAGGTTCGTGCCGATCTCGGCGCGCTGGTGGCGTCGGCGCCCGGGAAACAGATCTACATCCAGGCGTGCGGGTATCCTTCCAGTGAAACCTGCAAAGGCTCCGAGGCCTTGCAGGCTGAGTTCGTGCGGCAGGTGTTCAAGGCCTGGGACGCGTACAACTGGCAGATTCAGTCCATCTCCTTTATGACTGATTGGCCAAACAATGCGGTGAAGAAGCTCGCCAAGGCCAGCGGTCATGAGACAGAACTGTTTAAGGAGTACCTGCGAACGCTTGGCCTGCTCACGACGTCTGGCAAGCCCAAGGAAGCCTTTCTTGCCCTGCAATCTGAAGCGAAGGCCAGAGGGTGGTGACGACGGATACAACCAAGGGGCTGGAAGGGCTGAGGGTGGTGTCCTTCGAGAGCCGCATGACCAATGAGATGGCAAACCTGATCTCGCGGCAGGGCGGGCGGTCTGTGATCGCGCCATCACTACGTGAGGTGCCGATCGAGGAAAATAAGCCGGCGCTCGAGTTCGGTGAACGGTGGCTGGCGGGCGGTTTTGATGTGCTCATCCTGCTCACTGGGGTGGGCACGCGGCACCTGGTCAGCTTGCTCGAAACCCGCCATCCTCGCGTGCGCATCCTGGAGGCCTTTCGCCACGTCAAGGTCGTGGCCCGCGGTCCCAAGCCCGTGCGTGCCCTCGCTGACATGGGGCTCAAGCCCACGATCGTGGTGCCGGAGCCGAATACCTGGCGGGATCTTTTGCGCACGCTGGACGAGCAACTTCCGGTGGAGGGCCAGCGGGTGGCGGTCCAGGAGTACGGCGTACCCAACGAGGCGCTCTACGATGGGCTTCATGAGCGCGGGGCCGTGGTGACGCGCGTGCCGGTGTACCAGTGGGCGTTGCCGGAGGATCTCGCGCCATTGCAGGCTGCGATTTTGGACATCACGGAGGGGCGTTCGGATGTGGCGCTGTTCACCAACGTCACGCAGGTGAATCACGTGGTGAAGGTGGCGCAGCAGATGGGCCTGGGCCGGGCACTGCGCCGGGCGCTCTCCCGCGTGGCGGTCGGTTCCGTGGGGCCGATTGCTTCCGAAGGGCTCAAAGAATTTGGAATGCCGGTGGATTTTGAGCCGGAGCATCCCAAGATGGGACATCTGGTCATCGCGGCGGCTGAAAAAGCCAAGGGAATCTTGGAGCTCAAACGTCGTACAGTTTCAATCGAAACGTATGCGTCATCAGTGCCAAGCGGCGCCGCACCGGAGGTGAGTCCTGCCGCGCGCGAGCGACTGGAGCAGAGTCTGTTTCTGAAAGCCTGCCGGCGGGAGCCGGTGCCGGTCACCCCAGTCTGGCTGATGCGGCAGGCTGGCCGGTACCTCAAGGAGTACCGGACACTGCGCGAGGAAGTGGGTTTCCTGGATCTATGCCGGAAACCTGAGCTCGCCGCTGAGATGACGGTGAACGCGGTGGAGCGGCTGGGGGTGGATGCCGCCATCCTGTTTTCGGACCTGCTGGTTGTGGCCGAGCCGATGGGATTTCCGGTGAGGTACGGAAGGAGTGAAGGGCCCGTGATCGAGCGGCCCATTCGCCGTCCTGCCGATGTGGACCGCGTGCTTGAGGTGGAGCCTGACGAGTCGCTGAGCTACGTCTTTGAAGCGGTGCGCGTAAGCCGCACGGCGCTTCCGGTGGACATCCCGCTCATCGGGTTTGCGGGCGCCCCCTTTACGCTCGCGTCGTACCTGATCGAGGGTGAAGGTTCCCGCACCTACACGTACACCAAGTCATTCATGTACAAAGACCCCGGGGCGTGGCATGCGCTCCTTGAGCGCCTCGTCGCAACCATTGCAAAGTACGTCAATGGACAGATCGCCGCGGGTGTGCAGGCGATCCAACTATTCGATAGTTGGGTGGGCTGCCTCTCGCCGGCGGATTACCGGATGTACGTGCTGCCGCACAGCCGCAAACTGATCCAAGGTATCACCCCTGGCATCCCCCTGATCCATTTCGGCACGCAAACGGCTGCGTTGTTGGAGCTGATGAAAGAGGCGGGCGGGAGTGTGATCGGGCTGGACTGGCGTGTGAACTTGAACGAGGCTTGGGTCCGGCTGGGCGAGGTGGCCGTGATGGGGAATCTGGACCCGGTGACGCTCTTTGCGCCACCCGCTGTGATCCGGGAGCACGTGAAGCGGATCCTGGATGAAGCCCGCGGCCGCCCTGGCCATGTCTTCAACCTGGGGCACGGCATTCTTCCGGGCACGCCAGTTGACCACGTCAAGGCCCTGGTGGAGGCGGTGCATGAGTTGTCCCGCAAGCCTTGAAAAAGATTCCCAAGCCGTACTGCTGATCACCTTCGGAGGTCCCACCAAGAAGGAAGAGATCCGCCCGTTTCTTGACATCGTCCTGCAAGGGCGTCCCACCCCGCGGGAGCGAGTTGAGGAAGTCGTGCGTCACTATGAAGCTCTCGGCGGCGCATCGCCCATCTACGCGCTGACCCGGCTGCTGGCGGAGGGACTGAAGGCCGAACTGGCGAAGGCTGGCGCGCCGCTGCCGGTTTACGTTGGCATGCGCAACTGGCACCCGTTTATCAAGGATGTCATGGCGCAGATGGCCCAGGATGGGGTGCGCCATGCCATCGGGCTCATTCTGGCGGCGCACCGCAGTGAGGCCAGCGTTGGACGCTACAAGCGCAATGTGGACGAGGCGCGCGTGGAGGTGGGGGACCGGGCACCGCACATCGAGTATGTGGCTCCCTGGCACGACCATCCGTTGTTCATCGATGCCCTCTATGGCCAGCTCCGTGAGGGGCTTGGGCGCCTCCCGGAGCGTGTGCGTTCACACGCGGCCTGGATCTTCACCGCGCACAGTATTCCATCGGCCATGCCAGGTGTCGCTGACACGTACGTGTCGGACCTGACGCGTACGGGCGATCTCGTCACCGCGCGGGCCGGGGCGCATTCGTGGCGGCTGGCGTTCCAGAGCCGCAGCGGGGATCCACGAAGACCCTGGCTGGGGCCAGAGGTGGGTGACGTGATCCGGGACGAG
>CAZPLZ010000197.1:0-5640 GCA_964587525.1 uncultured bacterium
CAGGGTGCTTGTTGCACCCCTGTCGAGCGGCCCATTTCAGGTTAACACGTGGCATGGTCTTTGCCTTGGCTCCAGGACCGCTGGTGCTCTTCCTCCTTCTGCCTGAACCGGACCGGATTGTGATGAACAGTGGATTGTACAATCGCCCGCGCGCCTCAGTGGCTCAAGAACAAGGAAAGATCATCTATCAGAGCGATAGTTACAGCGGACGTATCGCCGTGATGAGAGGATCATCCGGGCTGCTCTTTTTTGCCATCAACGGTAAACCGGATGGCTCAACGAGCCTTTCGGACATGTACACCCAGCTTGGCTCTGCGCACCTGGCTGCCTTGAGCCATCCAAATCCCAGCCGCGTCCTGGTCATTGGATTGGGAACGGGCACCTCCGCTGGCAGCCTGACCCTGCATCCTGAGGTTAAGGAGATTCACGTGGTTGAAATTGACCCCGCCATCTTGGACGTGGCGCGGCGGTTTGCTGCTCATAATTCCAACGTGATGAGCAATCCCAGAGTCCATCTTCACCTGGACGATGCCCGCCACTTCCTGCTGACTGACTCCACCCGGTACGATCTCATCCTCTCGGAGCCTTCCAATTTGTGGGTGAGCGGCATGGTCAACTTGTACACGCGTGAGTTCTATCAGCTCATTCAACGACACTTACAGCCTGGAGGGGTCTTCCTTCAGTGGGTTCACTACTACCAGGCGCATGCCGATGATATCCGAAGCGAGCTGGCGACATTCCAGTCTGTCTTTGCTCACGCTACGTACTGGGCACACCCATTTGGCGATTCGTTCCTCCTGGCTCGGGATCAGCCTCTGGTTATCAACATGGAGGAGTGGCAGCGGCGGCTTCAAAGGCCAGCGCTCATCGGTGACTTTCAGCGGATCCAGTTGTCCCCGCCTCTGGACATCCTAGGGTTTTTCCTCTGGGGATCTGAGAGTCTCAGCCGCTACGCTCAGGGTGCACGGATATGCACCGACGACTTCCCGTTCCTGGAGTTCACCACGCCGCGGGTGAGGTATTCCGCGCGGGGTGTGAAAGAGCTGTTTAGATTAATGCAGGCCTATGGCCCGGTAAGGCCGCTGCCGCTTGTAAACGAGAGCGCAACGAAACGAATCAAGTTAGGCGATATCTTTTTGAAATTTCACCACAGCCTGACCCGATGCCGAGTGGAATACCGGCGGGCTCTTCAGTTGAACCCTGAGTCATCAGAGGCCGCTCGCAAGCTGGCGCACATCGAGGCGTCAATGGGCAGCCTGCCGGGCGTACTCCCGTAAGTCCTCCCTGATGCCTTCGGTGCCCGGCACCACACCCTCTGGCAGTGGAAACCGGCCGGGTCGAGTTGTGATTTCATAGATGACCCAGTTGGGCAGCCGGCTGGCTTCCCTAACGTGCGTGCGCCAGAATTCGAGATACACGTTAAGCTTCGCCGGTGTCCAGTCCATCAGCCAGGGGCGCTCTCCCAGGATTACCATGCCGCCCGGCGGATGCCAGGCGATGTGGGTGAGGTTCGCTTGCCGGGCGCGGATGCGCACCCGTTGCGGCCCCCGCGCGTCCTTCAGCCACCAGTACAGGGACGGGCGCGTGTAGAGGAAATCGAACCACACCCGGCGAGGCAGATCGTAGCTGAAGTTATGGCCCAGGATATAGGCGCGGCCACGCGGAGGAGTCAGCGCTTCAAGTGTTTCGAGCGCCTTATCAAAATCGAGAGGCCGGAAATGTTTCCCCCGGTACTCCTGGAGCGAGAGTTTTCCGATTGCCGCTTCATAGGGGTTGGTGCCGAATTCGATCGCTTTGACCCCGCAGGCAAACGAACCCCAGAGCACGAGCAACGTGAGCCGGGTCACCCAGCGCTGGCCGGTGGGGTTGAGACCATAGCCGTTCACGACGCCGGCGGCTGCGGCGCAGACGACCGCCAGCGCCGGGGTGAGGTAACGCGGAAGGGGCGCCGTGACCCACCAGATCAGGAAGAGGATGAGGGCCAGCGGCCAGAGGGGGCTGCGCCGGGCCTGAGGCCAAAGAAGCGGCACGGCGACTGCGGTGAGCAGGAGAGGGGAGGAGGCCCCATCCGACCCAGGCTTGCTCATCAGATACCATGGCGCCGTCAGCAGGAGGTTGAAATCGAACCGGAACGCCATAGCATCATCCTGCCATCCCACGGTGTCAGCTTGGGTCCAGCGCAGGCCGCCGAGCAGGACCGGATACACCGGATTTCCGGTCCAGAGGAAGTTCCGGAGCAGCCAGATTCCACATGCGGCGATTCCGCTTAGGGCAAAGGGTATGGCTGACTTTGGCTGTAAGCCGTGACGAAGGAAGACCAGGCCGCCAAGCACGACCGCTACGAATCCTCCCAGATACTTGGTTCCGAATATTGCTCCCGCCAGCCATCCGGCAAGCACCAGGTTCGAACGCCGGGCGGGCCCAGGGTTATCCAGCAGGACGAGGAGGGCGGCGATCAGGGGGAGAACCAGGAAAAACTCCACGTAGGCCCGGCTGGCGATAACCATTCCGAATGGGATCGTGAGATACAGGGCCAGCGCCCAGGGAGCCGCCGAGGCTCCCCAGAGGCTGCGTGCGAGCCGCGCGACGCCAAACCCGCCGGCCAGCCAGACCAGGGTGTGGAGCATTTTGGCGGCTGGATCACCTCCCAGGTTTTTGGCCAGCATCATCAGGGTCTCGCCGGTGAACGGGAAATAGGACGGAAATATTTCCGGGATCGGATAGATCTTGTGCGAAAGCAAATACAGGGAGGGCACGCGCAGGTGATACACCATGGCATCCCAGGCCACTTCCGGCGCGAATGCAGCGAGCACCACCGCGGCGCCAGCGGCCCATGTCACGGCAGTCAGCAGGATGGGTGCCCGCCCCGCCCCCTGCGAGCCTGCGAGCTCCTGGCGCACGGGTTTAAGCCGGGTGCGGAGGCGGAGCGGAGACAGCAAAGGGAGCGCGAATCCGGCCGCCAGCACTGTCACCGCGGCCAGGATGCTAAAGGTGGCCAGTCCGAGCCATCCGAGGCCCTGGGTGAGCAGCGCTAGGGCCGGCAGCCCAGCCGCCAGTTGAATGAGATGCGGTGGCTCCTGACGAGGCCCGCGGATGAATCGGATGAGGACACGCCCTGCGCCCAGCCCCGCCAGGCACACCACGCCTGCGCCGGCGAGCGCCAGGAGGGCTGCACGTGCCGCCTCGCCGCCGTGCGGCCACGGCGGGCTGACGAGGGAGCGGAAGACGCCGGCCAGATGGCGGGATTCGAGCAGCTCTTTTGAAGACAGCCAGATCAGCCAGACCCAGAGCGACCAGACGGCGAACAGGCGGCGCCTCAGCGCCTGGTTCATTCCGCTTAGGGCTTGAGAGCCGGGCTTGCGGACTCGCCCTGCAGACGCCGGCGCGGGAGGATGTACCGGCCGTGGGCGGGCAGATGCGCGAAGAGCTTGTGCCGAACGCTCCCGTTTTCGAGCAGCACGAAGGCCTTCACCTCAGGGCAGTTTCTCAGTAGCGTCCGAGCCAGCGCACGGATGAAGAGGAATTCTTCGCGTGGGCCGAGCGGACGGTCGAAGACCGCCGCTCGCTCATCCAGGTAGGCTGTTCCATCGGAGGTGAGGAAGATCGCTCGGGGTGCAAGACCATTTGGGAACAGCGGCAGCGCCGCGGCTGTGGCAGGCCCGCGGTGGAGTTCCGTGACGACCGCGCGCAACTTGTCCAGGGCCGTGCTGGGTTTCGGCCGCTCCCTGATCTCCTCGGTCAGGTTAAATCCTGAGCGGGAAGGGAAATAACAAAGGTACGAGACCATCTCGGTGTCGGAAGGCAGGTCGATGGCCGCGGGCGACTGTGGAGCCCTGCTCTCGCGCCACCAGAAACGTGCGCCTCTGCCAGCATTCCCGGTGCGAAGCCACACCCCGGCGAGAGCTACGGCCACGGCCGTAAGGAGCAGGATGACCAGCAGCCGTTTGGTCACCGGCTGGCCTCAGGCAAAACTAGCTCCACGCGCAGTGTGGCAGCGATGACGCCGGCGAGACGCTGGATGGCAGCGTCGTCACCAACCAGGCTGGCTCCCTCCGGCGTGCCGAATCCGTCAATGGATATGGCGATGGCAGGGCAGTTCAGCCCTTCCAGGGCCACGAGGGGCGCTGGGTACGGGCCGTCCGCTGGAATGCCGCTCTCCTCAAGATTCTGGACAAGGACCGTGCCCACCTCCAAAGCGCGTAGCGCCCCAGCTTCGGCCGCGCGAGTCCATCCCCCACGTGACTCGAACGGCTTAAAAGAAACATTGGTGGTGCCAAGGAGGTTGGACAGACCCCAGTACCAGACCACAGGACCGGGCCCGCCGTACTCGCTGGCGTGGAAGCTCACGAAGAACTCCGCCTTCAGCGCGTTGGCGAGGCCAGCCGCTTCTCGGGGATCCAGCTCTTTCCCGTCGCCTTGCAGTGTCACGAGCGCGAGTCCCTCGCCGGCGAGGGTGGCGCTGACCGCGGCGGCCAGTTTCAGTCCGAGGTCACCCTCGGTGAGGCCCTTAAGACCACGGGCGCCGGCGCGTCGCACGTGGCCCGCGTCCAGCACGATGACCCGCGACCCCGCGGGCACTTTTGGAACCGCCAGGGTCCTGGTTCGCTCCGTGACGGTGGCCTGCTGGAGCTGGGCAGGCTTCACCTCGAGCTCTTGTGCCGCCTCATGCCACACCAGGTCGATTTCCCATCCGTGCTGTCCTAGGCTGCGCAGCGTTTCCAGGGACAGGTAGGGCAAGCCTGCGATCAGGCGCGGTGGGTGCTTGACGAGCACCGGCTGGCCCTCGATGAACAGGAGCGGCTCGTCGAGAAATCCTTTCGCGAAGGCGGCTTTGCCCTTCATTTCCCACTGATTGGTGGCGGGATACCAGCGTGCGTCCGCTCCCAGCAGGGAGCCACAGGCCAGGAGGGGAACCAGGATTTCCCCGCCCTCCCGTTTGAGCTCCACCAGACGCAGGCGTTCTCCATCACGCACGGTGGCTTGGATGGTTTCTGCGTCAACCGCGCCTGGGACGATCAACGGCAGAAGGAGGAGACAGCCTATGAAGGTAGGTGAGCTGAGAATTAGAAAAATGGAACGACGCTGCTGGATTTCGGAATGTCCACTTTGACCTTGTTGGAAGGCGGGCTCTGCTTGCCCTCCGCGGTCTGTGCGGTCACCCAATAGAGGTGAGTTCGTCCTTTCTGGGCTTTGCGGTCACGGAAGGAGGTCTTCCTGATCGGGGTTCCGGTCAGCGGGGTCCCTTGTACACCGCCTGGAGAGGCACGATACACCATGTAGCCCGCCAGCGGGATTCTTGAGGCGACCGGGTTCCATTTGACCACCACAGTCAAACCTTCCAGGGTTACGGAAACTTTTTCCGGCGAAGGCGGGATGGAGCTGGCCTGGGCGGCAGGCGGCGTTCCTCCTGGCGCTGGCAGTGGCGGTGTGCCAGGCAGGGGTGGGGCTTGCGGCGCGGTGGGGAGCGACGCCACTGGCGGTGCCGTCGGCACTGGCACCGGTGGCGGTGCGGTGGGGAGTGGCGCCACTGGCGGTGTCGCCGGCACTGGAGCTGCTGGCGGCGCGGTGGGGAGCGGGGCCACCGGCGGCACCGCTGGCGACATTGTGGGGAGCGGAGCCGCTGGCGGTGTCGCGGGGCCT
>CAZPLZ010000198.1:0-5582 GCA_964587525.1 uncultured bacterium
TTTCCCTCTCCCCCCTTCGGGGGGAGAGGGGAGGGTGAGGGGGGCGAGGTGGCTCGCGGTGATTGGGAGCTTGAATCCGCTCACCCAGGAGCAAATCCGGCTGGCTGCCCGGCACGCCGGCGTCCGGGTCCACTGGCTGCACCCTTGGCACCTGCGCAGGAGCGCACCGACCCAGCCTATGAGGCTTGTCCGCGGGTCCCGGTGGACTGTGTTGGCCCTCCATGCCCCGTCATTTCGTTCCCATCTCCTGGTAGGTCAGCATGCGGCATTGGCTGCCGGCGAGCGGGTTGCGCAAGGTATCGCCCGGTATGCGGCCGCGCTCATCACGCGCTTAAAGCCAGCCGGCTTGTTGCTGTCCGGTGGGCTCACTGCAGCGACGGTCTTAAAGGTGCTCGGAATCCGTTCGCTGGCGTTGAAGTACGAGCTTTCGCCTGGGGTCGTGGCCTCCGAGGCTTACGGCCCGCTCGGCCAGATCTGGGTGATCACCAAGCCCGGCGGGTTCGGTTCCCCGGACATCCTCCTGAAGCTCGCCATGGATTAGGGAAACGGACTATGACATCAAGGGTGTTCAGCATGAGCGGATACGGGCGCGGGGTGGCTTTAGGCCGCGGTCTGGAAGTGACTTGTGAAATTCGCACCGTCAACCACAGGTATCTGGATCTGGCACTATCGCTTCCTGGGCCGATGCTTGCTTTAGAGCCAGCGCTGCGCAAGTGGCTGGCCAAATGCTTAAGCCGTGGGCGGGTGGAGGTCAGTGTGTCTCTGACTACCGCACGGAGGAGCGGCGCCGCTCCTTCGCTGAACGAGGGTCTGGCACGCTGGTACGGCGGGAAGCTCCTGAAACTGGCCAAGACCATGAACCTGCCTCCACCTGGGGTTGAGGCTCTCGCACAGTTTCCGGGTGTCATCACGTGGGGAGAGACCAGTCCGACACCAGGCCGGCGCTCAAAGCTGTTGCGGCAGGCCGTTGAGCGTGCCCTTCACCGCGTGCGAGCGATGCGGCGGCGCGAGGGTGCCGCCCTGGCTGCGGACCTTATGCGGCGTCTCAAGACGGTGGAAAGGGGTGTGGCCTGGCTTTTGCTCGAGTGGCCAAGGTCTCAGTGGCGCCAGCGAGGGAAGACCGAGGCACGGCTTTCCGCAATTCTGAAGCGGCTGGGCGAAGAGAAGAAAGACAGCTCCCTGAGAGAGTTGCTTGGCGTCCTAGAGCGAGGGGATGTCACGGAAGAACTCACCCGGTTGTGCAGTCACCTGGCTCAGTACCGTACCGCTCTGCACCAAGGTTCGCCGGTGGGCCGGAAGCTTGATTACCTCGCCCAGGAGATTCAACGCGAGGTTCACACCATTGGCGCTAAAACGGGAGACGCGCTGATCGCCCGGAAAGTGGTGGAGATGAAGGAAGCAGTCGAACGCATACGTGAACAGGTCCAGAACCTGGAATAATGGCAACGCCTCGGGGATTTCCTGTCATTCTTTCCTCACCCTCCGGAGGCGGGAAGACCACGGTCGCGGATATGCTGATCAAGGAGCTGCCGTTCCTTCGCCGATCCCGCTCCACCACCACCCGGCCACACCGGACTGGCGAGCAGCCGGGCCGGGATTATGAATTTGTGAGCGGTGCGGAGTTCGAGCGGCGGAAATCCTTGTGTGAGTTCGCGGAGTGGGCAGTCGTTCACGGATACCTGTACGGAACGTCCAAGGCGTTTGTCGAGGAAACTTGCAACGGTGGTGTCTGTCCGCTTCTGGTGATTGACGTGCAGGGCGGGCTTGCGATGAAGCGGTACGATCCGCATACGGTGTTGTTGTTCCTGATGCCACACTCCCTGGCGGAGCTGGAGGGGCGGCTCCGCAGCCGGGAAACGGAGTCCCGGGAAGCCTTGGAAATGAGGCTGAACAACGCCCGGCAGGAGATTGCGGCGGCTGTCAATTACGACTATATTATTGTGAACGAGCAGCTTAACCTCGCTGTCAACCAGGTGTGCCACGTTCTCATGAGTTGTGTGAAATCAGGAGGATAACAACAGATGAAGCGAAACGATATTCCCCCGCATGAGGAGTTGATGTACAAAATCAAGAACAAATACCAGTTCATCCTCGCCGTGTCCAAGCGGGCCCGTATGCTGGTGGAGGGTGCGCCATCGGTTCAAAGCGTGGCGGGGGTCAAGCCTGCGACCAAAGCTCTTGGCGAGCTGCTGACCGAAAACATCAAGTTCAAGATTCGCGAGAAAGAGGAGTAGTCCGTGCCTCAATCGGTGATCCTGCTCGGGGTCACCGGCTCCATCGCTGCCTACAAAGCGGCGGAGCTAGCCAGTCAGTTGACGCAATCAGGCGCCGAGGTCCTCACGGTCATGACCAAGGCTGCTTGCCAATTTGTGTCCCCCCTGACATTTCAGGCCCTGACCGGCCAGCCAGTGGGTACGGATATCTTCGAAGAGGGCAAAGGCTCCAAGGTCGAGCACATCACGCTCGCCCGCCGGGCAGATCTCGTGTTGATTGCCCCGGCAAGCGCGGACCATTGTGCCAAGCTAGCGCACGGTCAAGCGGATGACCTCCTCACCGCGGCGGTCCTGGCTACGACCGCCCCGGTGCTGGTCGCGCCGGCGATGAACCCGGCGATGTGGAGTCATCCTGCCGTGCAGGAGAATCTGGCCCGCCTGCGCGCGTTGGGGTTTGAGATCATCGAGCCGGGGCATGGGCTCCTCGCGTGCGGGGAGGTGGGGCAGGGACGGATGGCCGAGCCAGCCGAGATCCTGGCGCAAGTCCATCAATGGCGGTCGTCCATCAACGCCTGGAGAGACCTCCGTGTCTTGGTGACTGCGGGCCCAACCAGGGAATACCTGGATGCGGTGCGGTACATCAGCAACCCGTCCTCCGGCAAGATGGGGTACGCCCTGGCCCGGGAGGCCAGGCGCCGCGGCGCTGAGGTGCTGCTTGTCTCTGGCCCGACGACGCTGCCCGATCCTTTCGGTGTCCGGGTGGTGCGGGTGACGACCGGCGAAGAGATGAGGAGCGCTGTCCTTCAGCACGCCGACTGGGCTCACGTGATCGTCAAGTCGGCCGCGGTCACGGATTACCGGCCTGCGGTGCCTAAGGCGGGCAAGATGAAGGACGCACATTGGGAGCTGCGGCTGGACAAGGTCGGCAATATCCTTGGGGAACTTGCACAACGTCACACAGGAAAAATTCTTGTCGGGTTCACCGCCGAAGCCGGCGATCCAGAACCAGAAGGTGAACGCAAGCTTCTGGAGCGCGGGCTGGACCTTATCGTTGCCAACGATGTGAGCCTGCCGGACAGTGGGTTCGGGGCGGATACGAACCGGGCGACCCTCATCTTTGCCGATGGCAGGCGTGAGCGGCTGCCCCTGTTACCTAAACTGCTGTTAGCGAAGTCGATTCTGAGCGCGATTGAGCCGCTGTTGTCTCGTTCCTTGGCTCCTTCTGCATAAAATTTGTGATGTAAGTCACAAACGAGGGGGGCTTCACCCTTGTTATATTGGTTCTATATGCTCGCAAAAGGACCGCTCCCCAGGGTGAGCCAATGAGGATCAGATTTTGGGGGGTGAGGGGGAGTCTTCCGGTCCCCGGGCCGGGGACGGTCCGCATGGGTGGGAACACGGCCTGTGTGGAAGTGAAGGCGGATGGGGAGTTGATCATCCTGGATGCTGGCAGTGGAATCCGCAACCTCGGCACAAAACTCTTAAAAGAGGGGAAGCCTGTCAAAGCCAGTTTGTTTTTTACTCACATCCACCACGACCACATTCAGGGTTTTCCGTTTTTCGGTCCTGCGTTTGTTCCGACCACGATTCTCAAGATTTACGGGGAGCGGAAAGGTGATGTCGGCATCAAAGATAGCATCAGCGCTGTCATGTCCGCGCCGTTTTTCCCGGTGCCGATGGCGGCGATGAAATCGCAGATGGAATTCGCAGATGTCACGGAGGGGCAATCCATTCAGGTCACGCCGAATGTTACTGTTCACACCCGCCGGCTGAACCATCCTAACGGTTGCCTCGGTTACCGGATCGAATCAACTGAGAAGGGCAGAAAGCGGGTCTTTGCGTATGTGACCGACACGGAGCATCTTGCCGAGCCCGATCAGAATGCCCTGGAGCTGGCCCAGGGGGCGGACGCGGTGGTCTACGACGCCATGTACACGCCGGAGGAGTATGAAGCATCGTTTAAGACGTGGGGGCACAGCACTTGGGCTGAAGGTATCAAGATGGCCAAGCTGGCCAAGGCCAAACGCCTGCTGATATTCCATCACAGCCCCTGGCGCAACGACAAGGACATGACGAAAATCCTCTCTGAGGCGCGGAAAGAATTCAAAGCCGCGCAAGTGGCCTTCGAAGGCCTGGAGCTTTCCTTCTGAGTGTCAAGAATTCGCTGTCAAAATTGTCAGAATTGTCAACTTTTGACGCCTTTCTAGAGCAAAAGGGCAATGATTAAAACGGCGCAGATCTTGCAGAAGTTATATACTATATGCGAATGAGTATGCCTGTAGAATTGCACAGGAGCGTCCGCACAATCGTGGTCGCGCTGGCACTGGCAGCCCTGGCGCCCCGACTGGCGGCTGCAGGTGGACTGAGCTCGGTGGTGGGAGCATTGCCGGAGGGCGTATGCCCCGGAGAGTTCATCATGATCATGCAACAGGTGACGAACGTGACCGGGGTGGTGGTGCAAAACGTGACGCCCAGTCCTGATTTGTTCGTAGAACCGAACGTGGCCCTCAAGCAGACCGGGCCCATACCCATTGCGTCCCTGAATGCAGGCGCTACGCATACCTTTACCTGGACGTACCAAGTTGGCTTGACGCCTCCTTATGAGGGACCTCTCCAGTTCACGGCGACCACCACGGGTCTGGCTGGGGGCACGAACCCCGTAACGACCGGTCCGGTGACTTCCAACCCAGTGGTGGTCTACGGGCCGAAGAACGCCTCCCAGGTGCTGGACGTGTCCGCCGCCGCCACGCCCGCCACGGTCTCGGTGGGGCAATCGTTTGCGGTGACGATGACGGTGACGAACACTGGCAAGATCAGCGTGGGCGGTCTTACGCCCGACATTGCTGTAGGGCCGGGCGCGAATCTGGTGACCTTGCAATTAGCGCCGATGCCGCTTGCAACTCCGGGTGACCTGATGCCGGGGGCCTCACACACCTTCACGTGGGCTTATTCTGTGTCCGGCTCGGGACTCGCGGTGTTCACGGTGACCGCGACGGGGTTCGTCTGCTTCGTCGATATGCCGGTCATGGCCTCGGCTCAGACGTCGGCTTACCTTAAAGCGCCGTCGTCGCTTGCCGTAGGCCTATTTGTGTCCACGGCGCAGGTGTCGGTGGGGCAATCGTTCGAGGTGACGATGACGGTGACGAACACGGGGAATATGGATTTGGGTACGGTGATGCCTTCGGCGCTTATGGCCTCGGGGACGGGGCGCGCGGACTTAGCGGGACCGACACCGGCGAGTGTCCTCACACTCAACCGCGGGAGCGCGGTGACATTCACCTGGATGGCTACGGCTGTTACGGCCGGCACGATTAGCTGGGAAGGGTCCGCGATGGGGCCAGGCGGGGATGTGTCGAACCTGGCGGTAAG
>CAZPLZ010000199.1:0-5562 GCA_964587525.1 uncultured bacterium
CGGCCTGTCATGGCGTTTCCAGGAAGCCGCACGGCTTGCCCTTCTCTCCCTACCCTCTCCCCCCTTTGGGGGGAGAGGGAGAAGGGTGAGGGGGGAGAGAGAATCTTCGGAAGTTCTTCTCAGGGGCGGAGGGGCGATGGATTTTAAGTTCGTGCTGGAGCTGCTCAAACCCGGCGCGCTGACGCTGACGGTGACGGCCGGCGGGGTGGAGGCGGATTCAGGCCGGCCGGTTCAAGCCGAGCCCTGGACTTATCCCCTCACCGTTCAATAATCCACATCGCTCTTGGAGGCGATCAACACCACCTCGGAGCCGCCCTCGACCTGACCGATGGACTTCGTCAACTGCTCGGCCGTGACCCCCTCCTTCAAGGTGATGTCATAGGTGAGCTTGAGCTGGGTCCCGTCCCCCGAAGGCTCGAGGTGAAGCAAGTTGAACCGCTTGCTGTACTTCTGGATCTCCTCAAGATACGCGGAGCTGCTGTAACTCTGGCTGAAGTTGAAGCGCAGGATAAACTCGCTTTTGTAGAGCGCGCCGTAGTTCAGCTTGTGGAACGTCTGAGCGAGCAGGGCGATCACGACCGTGGCCGCCACCGCCAGAAAATAATTGGAAGTCCCCGCGGCCATCCCGACCGCCAGAGCACCGAACACGTAGGCCGTATCTTTGGTGTCCTTCACGACGGTCCGGAACCTGATGATGGAAAGGGCCCCCACCAGCGCGAACGCCCGCGCCAGAGAAGAGCCGATCACCATCATGACCACGGCCACGATGACCGCGACAAACACGATCGTCTGCGTGAACGACTGCGAGTAGGAAAACCCCGTATGCGTGCGACGGTAGACGACAGAAATGACGAGGCCGAGCGCTGTCGCCAGCACCATGTTGATCAGCATCTCCTCGTAGGAATAGGTTAATAAGCTACCGACGGCTTTCATTGATTGGGTATTCTACTCCAGGTTTGGCGCCAGGCCCAGCGCTTCAATACCTCGACAGACTTTGGAAATGGAGACGCGTTGCAGTTCATAGGAGCACACGAGGCGGTGAAACCAGGCGGGAACTCTCACCCGGAATTTCACTTCCATGATCGTGTAACCGGGTAGAAGACAATGCCCGGTCTCTTGAGGGGAGGGGAACAGATGCTGCGTGGTTGTGGCGGCCAGATGATCGTCGAAGGTAAGGCGAAATTCAGGGTCATACTTGGTGAGGTAGGGCCGGCGGTGATAGTCAATCAAGATCACCGGCCGCAGGCGCTTCCGGTACCACTCATACTCAAGCCGCTGACAGATCGGGTCCTTCCTGGTGGCATGCAGGATGAGCTGAACCAGCCGGTCGCCCTTCGCCTGAGCAGGACCCAGGGTGTGCTTGATGGCGACACGATGTTTGAACACCACGCCGTTTTCATGTCTTCTGATTTCTAAAAAGGGGTCTTGAGCATCCTCTGAAGCGCCGGTGTAGGTGCGCACTCTGAATTTGGAGCGCGAGTGCAGCCCGTCGGTCTTATCGTAGTAATTGGAAAACACGGGATCGTCGAAATACAGGCTCCGCACGAAATAGCGATGGTCCGGCTTCGCCTCGGCCACCGGGTCAACTGACATGAAATACGTAAGCTCCCGCTCGATCTCCTCGCGCAGCTTTTGGGAAAGCACATACTTGAACTCATACCGGCCAAAACGATGTGCCCCCCTCTCCCCTGAAGGGAAGAGGGAAGTTCTATCAATTCCCTCTCCCCCTTCGGGGGGAGAGGGGAGGGTGAGGGGGGACAGTTAATTTCTGTGCGCAAGGCCCTCAACTCCTCTTCTTTCGGGATGGACGTGGGCCCAATAGTTGTCAAACCCCTTCACCAGCGCGCGTTCTTCGGGGAGCCGCCAGAACTGTTTGACCGCCGCAGTGACCCTGTTCGTTGAATCAACTGTTTTATCGATATCGATCCCCTCTGTCTTCTTTAGGTTACGATCAAGAAAGGTGTCGTAAACCCAGATTGAGGATTGCCGGTCAGCCGTAATCAGCTTGGGGTTGTTGGCCACCTGGCCTTTGTAGAGGTAAATCTTTCCGCCAACCCCATAGCGCCAATTTTTCTTGTACGCGTCCAGGGCATGGCTGTTCTCTTGAAGCTCGGCGTTGTAGAGCACAGCGGCGGCATCGTCCTTGGCAAGAACTCCAACGGCGTTGGCTAAAAACCGATTGTTCACCGCCAGCACCCGGCTCCCCTCGCCAACCGACAGGCCCTTGTCGCCATTGCCCTCGAACAGGGTATCGACCACGGCCGCTCTTGTCATCATGAGGTCAATGCCGTCATTGCCGTTCTCGCGGAACGCGCACCGTTCGATCACCGCGTGGCTGATGTCCAGATCAAGTCCATCGGCAAAGCCTCCGACAAAAGTTGTGTCGCGGAAGGTGACATCAGCATAGACCGCATGTACCATATCGTCCACGAGCTTGCCGTCCCGAAACCGGCAGTGCTCCACCACCACCCCGTCAACATCGTGGATGGAGAATTGAGCAGAATATTCGAACAGGTCGCCCTTTAAACCGCTGCCTCCCGCAAACTCGGCATGGACCAGCCGTGAGCCTGAGGCTCCCCGGCCCTTGAGCGCCACGGTGCCCCACGGTTCCTGATCATCCTGTACCGGCAGAAACCGGACGGGACGCTCCGCGGTGCCCTTCACCAGAAGGCGGTTATGGCAGATGAGGGAGGCGCCGGGATGAAGGCGAACCGTGGTGCCGGGGCGGAGGATCAACTCATCCTGGATTTCCATAACACCTTTGATCTCAACCTCACCTTCCCACATCAGGGGCCGGGGAATCGGTTGTTGGCGGACGACGGCAAAGGTGCCCTGGAATTCTTCCCGTTTCATATTATCCACACGGATGACCGGTTCCGGGCCATCGCCTCGATCGGCCAATACCTTGACGAGCTGGTTGTCTCCTGCCATCCCCTCCAGAATCAACTCATAGTACGCGGGCTTGATTTCCATCCGATTCGCCTTCACCGGCTGGTTGCCGACGCGGATCGGCACGTAACGGGGGAGCAAGGGCGTGTCAACCGTAAGTTGTTTGCCAAACGTGGTGACCGCTCCCGAGACATCTGACCGCCTCTCCCGGCCGTCCACCCAATAACGCAGCGTGGCAGAACCCAGACTGGCAACGGGTCGACGGTAACGCAAGATCAGGCGCTTCACCGGCCGCCGCCCCGCTACGGAAATCGAAAGAGACGCTCCTTGCTCTGCCATGGCGACGCGCACATCCCCTTTGGTGCCGAGATAGGCCTCCCTCACCTCTGTCATGTCACGTTTGATGAAAGAGCGCACCTGCCTGATGGCAGCCTCGAGCCGGTCCGAACCCCAGATGAACACAGGCAGAGGGTACATTCCCGGGCACAAGTGAGGATCCTTTTTGATCGCAGGGATCACGGCTGCCACACATGTGTCCACAGTCTTTAGAAATTCTCGATCCAATCCGGAGTGAAAAAAATCCTCCAGGGCACGCTGGCGGGCCCGGAGAAAGTCGCCGTTTTGAAACAACACGTGATGAAAGCGTGTGCCGACGACGTCCATTTGGACGGACTCTCCATCCTTGGGCATCCAGCCAGGCACCCAGGCCATAGGGTCCCACGCCACGGGCTCGAACCGTGTCCGCCAAGGATCGTAGTAGAGACGCCAGTTGTGGGTGAGATCGTAATGGAAGCTCTGGGCGAGCACCTCGAAGGCGCTGAACCGGCCAAAGGCCTCAAGGTCCAGCAATCGCGCAAGCTCTTTCTGAACCGCCTCGGTCTGCGCCGCGTTGATTAATGCCAGAAGCCGTTTCAGCGGCTCGCGAGATTCATCCGGATAGTGGTTGTTGATGGCAACCTTCTCCCACAGGCCAGGATGATGGAAGATGTTGTTGGTCGTTCCGCGGTAGCTGTCCTTGGCCAGCAACTCCCCGGCGTAGATGTCTCCCGGCATGCGCTTAAGCCTGCGCAACGTGGACTCCCCCGGTTGTTCGACGAAGTTGTACACCCCGTGCAGCTTGCCGTTTAGGATGAGGTTGACCATCTCCGTCCGGGGCGCGATCAAGCCCATCTGGGAGGCCAAGTGATAGCCGAGGTGGTTGTGAAGTTCCCCCCTGAATTTTGAGGCAATCAGATTAAAGTCACGCAAGCCTTCAAACAGAAACTGTTGTGGTGTTCTGACCCGTATCGATTTCTTGTCATACGCCCAGTGGGAGGAAAAATCCCCCCGGTATCGAAGCTTCACCCTTTGCAGCCGGTCACCTTGGACCAACCCGCCGGAGACAAACTCAAAACCCGAATGAGGCAGTCTGGAATCGAGCTTCGCCAGATTCGGTTCAGAGACAAACAGGTGGATGGACCTCAGCGCTGTCTGGCCATCGGCGCTAAGAAACGGCGAGATGAAGGCATGTCTTATCCCTCGCAGTAACTGGGCAAATTGGTGCTGGCCAACGCGGTAGATGGTAAACCAATATGGAGGAGAGTCATAACGGACTCCAAAGGTGCCATACACGCGTGCAGTGGACCAAACCCAGGAGACGAACAACATGGTCGCCGGCAATGTCACCAGCCAGCTCCATCGCCATGCAAACCTTATCCACCGCTTCATGGCGCCCTTCCGCCTCCTGGTATCTCTCCCACCCAGGCGGCGTGGAATTCACGGGCAGCCAATGGCTCATGCTCCGCGACCTTATGCTCCAGCGTCCGCGCTTCAGCAACGGAGTTGAGCCGCCGCAGGACATCAGAAAATGACGGCCGAATTCTGGCTTGAAACAGAACCGTGACTTGACCGGCATTCCGTGTGCCAGGAGGCAGAGTCCAAAAAAAGTAGGGGTCATGTTCTCCGGAAGTAATCAATCGATTCCTTCGGTGTTGTATTTGATTGAGACTGAGAGGAATTTCCAAAAGGTTAAGAGTTGTGAAACTTGTATCCTGACCCACGCGGACCGTCGGTTCGATGATCTCTAATGCCAGATTGGGCGGAGGGTCGATACGCATCTGGACCGCATGACCGGGCACCGTGACCTCGAACTCAAGATTCTCGCTCAAGGATGGGATGATGATCCGTCGCTGCTTCTCATTGAACCCCCCGCCCTCACCCCAATACACCTCCCACTCCAGGAAGGCATACCGGCATTGGTTCCAAGAAAAGAGAACGGCCTCGGCCAGTCGCCCCTGTTCGAGCAGCATGGCTTGATAAGACTTGGCAACCACCGCAACTTCCGGCACCTTCCGGTAGAGCGCGGTCAACACCTGCTCCCCCTCTTTCGCTCTTGCCGGCATGCGCAAAAGCAGTTGGGCCCGGTTCACCTGCGCAACGAGATCCCGATCATCAAAGGCGATCCATCGGTCAAACCACGCTAAGGAACGATCCGGCCGGCTTCCATCCTGCAGGGCTAGGGTGTACATCACTTCTCTTTTCAGGCCGGCGAGCCGGTCTCCCTTGCCAATGGGCTCGAGATCCTTCAGCAGCGCTTCCAACAGCTGGATGCCGTCGTGGCGATCTTTTTTGAGCGCTCCTAGGGCTGCCTCAAGGCGATTGTGGTACAAGTTCGTATACCTATCAACGATCCAG
>CAZPLZ010000200.1:0-5531 GCA_964587525.1 uncultured bacterium
TGCATGGGCAATTTCATGAGTTTTTCTATTGTAAACTAAGACCGTGATTGTTATCGAGAACCTCACCAAAAGGTACGGCCAGTTCACGGCGGTGTCGGATCTTTCGCTCACCGTGCGGCCAGGTGAGATCTATGGCTTCCTGGGGCCGAACGGCGCGGGCAAGACCACCACCCTCAAAATTCTCACCGGGTTGCTGCGTTCCACTTCGGGCCGCGTGACGGTGTGCGGCCATGACGTTGCAAAAGACCCGGACAGCGCCAAGCGCGTCATCGGGTACATTTCTGATGAGCCGCACCCGTACGAACGGCTGACGGGCCGGGAATTCCTCCTGACGGTGGCCTCGCTGTACGGCGTGAACGGTAAGAGGCGTGTGCAGCGGGTCCGCGAGGGGTTGGAAATGTTCGACCTGCTGCCTTGGGCTGATGAACTGACTGAGAGCTACTCGCACGGGATGAAGCAAAAGCTCATGGTTGCAGCGTCCCTGCTGCACGAGCCAAAGGTCATCATTGCCGACGAACCCCTGGTGGGTCTGGACCCCTTGAGCGCCCGCCGTCTGAAAGAGTTTTTTCGCTCTCTGGCTGACCGGGGCCGGACGATCCTGCTGGCAACTCATATCTTGGAAATCGCGGAAAAGCTTTGCGACCGGCTAGGCATCATCATGGATGGCCGGCTCCTGGCCGAGGGGACGGTGTCTGAATTACAGGATCGCCTGAGAACCCCAGGGCAGAATCTGGAAGAAATTTTCCTCGCGCTGACGGCGGGATCGGGAGAGGCCGAACTTGTCCGGAAGCTCTAGATGCACGAGCTTGTAACGCTCCTGCTCATTCCGGTGCGCCGGTTGCTCAATGGGCTCAAACGGCCGGCGGAGGTGAGGTGGACCCGATGGGTGTTTTTGCTGCTGGTCGGCGCGTTATTGATGGGGGCCATTTTCGGGCTGCTGCGGCTGATGATTGGGTATTTTTACCAGCAGCCTGTGATTGGGGTGCTGCTGGTCAACCGCATATTTTCCATGTTTTTCTTGGTGTTTCTGTTCATGCTGGTGTATTCGAATATTCTGGCTTCGCTTTCCTCGCACTTCCTCTCCCGGGATCTTGCGCACCTTCATGCGAGCCCAGCCCGGCCGACAGCGATATTTTTCGCCAAGGCCATGGAAGCCCTGGTGAGCAGCTCCTGGATGGTGGTGTTCTTGTGCGTGCCCCTCTATGCTGCGCTGGGTGTCGTGAAGGGTGTCCAGTGGCCGTTTTACGCGCTCGCCATGACTGCCACCATTCCATTTTTACTGATCCCAGCCGCCTTCAGTATGCTCGTGAATATCGGGCTTATGCATGTGTTTCCTGCCCAGCGGCTCCGCGAAATCATGGTGTTGACTGGTACGCTGATGTTCTGCGCTGCGATGGTTGTCTTTCGTCTCATGGAGCCGGAAAAACTGGTCACCCCGTCGGACGATATGCTGGTTCTTGAGTTTATGACAACACTGGCAGCGCCGTCCGCCCCGTACCTGCCAAGCGCGTGGGCGGGCCAAGCGGTCATCGCAGCTTCCAACGTGGCCATCAACCCCCTGGCCTACTGGATGAATCTGGGCTGGCTGTGGGCCGCCGCGGCTGTGCTCTGGGCCCTCTGCCTGGTGCTGGCGAGCCGGTGGTACACCGGAGCTTGGCAGCAAGCAAACGAATCCCTCAACATCAAGCGGGGAGTGCGGCTGGCGCGGAGCTGGCTGCCGCTGCGCGTGGGCCCATACCTCTCGATTCTCCTCAAGGATTTCAAAGTGTTCATCCGTGAGCCGGCCCAGTGGGGACAGATATTTCTCCTCGCCGTACTCGTCCTGATCTACCTCTCTAGCCTGGCCAAAATACCTCCTTCAATCGCTCAGGGGCTTCGAAGCCTTTTATTTTTCCTGAACTTGGGGCTTATCGGCTTGATCTTGACCGCAGTCGCGGCCCGGTTTTTGTTCCCACTGGTCAGCATGGAAGCTGGATCGTTCGAGCTCTTGCGGATCGCGCCTCTCTCCATGGAGCGGTACCTGTGGACCCGGCTACTGGCTGGATTGGTACCACTTCTTTTTCTGGCACTGGCGCTGGTGGGCTTTTCGATTCCACTCCTCGGGGTGGACTGGTTTATGGCGCTGGTGGCCTTTCTCTCGGTCATCGGAATGACGCTGGCGGTGAGCGCGCTGGCGGTGGGGTGTGGTGCAGCCTTCGCCAAGTTTCGGGTCTCGAACCCGGAGGAGATTGTTACGAGCGCCGGCGGGTTTTTCTATATGGCGCTCTCGGCAATATACATCATTGGCATCCTGCTGCTGGAGTCGCAACCGGTGCGTTTGTATTACTTCTCAGCGCTCTTCCACCGCCCGTTTGCCCATCAGGTGTTCACCGCGGTGTCGCTGGCGACGGTGGTCGCCGTGACGGCAGCCTGTGTCATCGGGTCAATTCGGTTGGGTGCCAGGGCGCTGACGGCACGGGAGCTCTAGAGAACATGACTGCGGCTGTCCAGGTCTCAGAGGTTTCCCGGTCTTACGGTACGAGGAAGGCGTTGGATGAGTTGTCTTTCGATGTGCAACCGGGGGAGCTCTTTGGCGTGATCGGGCAGAACGGCAGTGGGAAGACGACCCTGTTCAACATCCTGAACACGTCCTGCCGTCCATCACACGGTGAGGTCCGGATCATGGGCCTATCAACGGCAGCGGAGCCGGAGCCTGTGCGCCGAAAAATAGGCGTGGTGTTTCAGCATCCATGTCTGGACCGTTTTTTGTCTGTTCGTGAGAATTTGTTCATTCATGGCCGCCTCTACGGTCTTGACGGTCCCTCAATCCGTGTCCGGATCGGAGAGGAACTGATGCGGGCTGGCCTCTCTGGGCGTTCCGGAGACCGTGCTGGGGCACTGTCCGGGGGCCTGCGCCGCCGGGCCGAGCTGGCGAAGGCCCTCCTGCATCAGCCGGACGTGCTGCTGATGGATGAACCCACCGCCGCCTTGGATCCGTCCGCGCGGGCAGACTTCTGGTCGCATCTCAATGAGCTGCGGCAGGCCCGTCACCTGACGGTGTTGCTGACCACGCATCACATGGAAGAGGCCGAGCGGTGCGACCGGCTGCTCATGCTGGATGAAGGCAAGTCGCTGGCACAAGGAACGCCGGCGGCGTTGAAGAAAAAAGTTGGCTCGGAGGTGCTCTCCGTTTCTTCCCAGCATCCAGAAAAAGTGGTGGAGGTGGTCCGCACTCGCTATGGGGTCGAGGCGCAGGTCGTTGATGGGGTTGTTCGGTTCGAGGTTTTGCACGCCTCTACGCTGGTCGCTGGATTGGCGGAAGCGTTGGGTGAGGACGCGTCGTCCATCACTGTCAGCCAACCATCCCTGGATGACGTGTTCATCAAGCTGACCGGACACCGCTTCAAGGGGTCGACGTCGTGAAGGGTGGAAGGGGCATCCTGACACTGGCGCAGCGAGAACTGAAGAGGTTTTACCGCCAGCGCGGGCGTGTGACCGGGACTTTAGGGACCCCCTTGGTTCTCTGGGTACTGTTAGGTGCAGGGTTCGGCAAGACTTTTCAAGTTGCTGAGGCTGCCAGTGGGGGCTATCTTTCGTACTTCTTTCCGGGAGTGGTGGTGCTTCAGGTGTTGTTCACGGCGGTGTTTGCGAACATTGCGATCATCGAAGACCGGCGCGAGGGATTTCTTCAGTCTGTGCTGGTGGCTCCGGTTCCCCGCTGGGGAATTGTCCTGGGGCAGGTTGTGGGTGGAAGTGCCATCGCCTTGCTGCAGGCCGCGCTGATGCTGTGCTTGCTGCCATGGCTAGGCATCAAGGTGTCCTGGCAGACGCTGGCAGGCCTGGCTACGGTGTGCGCATTGCTGGCGGTGGGGTTCAATTCATTGGGATGTGCCGTGGCATGGTGGATGAATTCCTCACAGGGATTTCATGCCTTCATGAACCTTGTCCTGATCCCCCTCTGGATGCTATCCGGCGCCGTGTTTCCTGCATCCGGGGCGCCTGAGTGGCTTCAGTGGATCATGACGCTGAACCCCCTCTCCTACGGGGTCACGGCCCTACGCCAATTGATGGGACAGCCCTGGGCGGCGGGTGGCCTGGGCGCAGGCGTGCTGGCGGTGAACATAGGGGTGACTGCTGCATTCGCCGTCATCGCGCTGCTGCTGGCCTGGTGGCGAGTTAAGGAGCCATCTTAATCCATGACCCGCCTTAGGGTCTGGCTGCGTGTGTTGATGGTGGCGCTCGCGGTGGGCATCGCGGGGCTGCTCATTGCACCTCGATTTCGTGGCGTGGCACAGCGGGAATCGCCTCACTATGGCCGGGTGGGGGAGTTTACCCTGACCGCGCACAGCGGGAAATCATTTGGAATGGCTGATCTGCGGGGCGCGGTCTGGTTGGCCGATTTCGTCTTTACCAGGTGCCAGGGGCCGTGTCCACTGATGACCGCCAAGATGGCGGCGCTGGAGCGCGATCTTCCAGCGGGACCAGCCTTGCAATTTGTCTCAGTTTCTGTGGATCCGGAATACGACACCCCCAAGGTGCTTACCGCCTACGCGCAGAGCCACGGCATCACCTCAGCCCGCTGGCATTTCTTGACCGGGAAAACTGCGGCGGTGTACGACCTCATGCAAAATGTGTTCAAACTGCCGTTGGGTCAGATCCAGGATGAGGATCCGGATGACATCATCATTCCTCACAGTCAAAAATTTGTGCTGGTGGACCCCGCCGGTGTGATCCGCGGTTACTATGACAGCGACGATGAGACCGAGCTGCAACGATTGCGCGCTGATGTTGCAGCTTTGCTGAAGACTATTCGACGGTGACGCTTTTGGCGAGGTTGCGCGGCTTGTCGATGTCGCAGCCCCGCTCCCGCGCGATGAAGTAGGCAAACAGTTGCAGGGGAACGACGGTCAGGATCGGGGAGAACTCCTCCGGAACTTCAGGGACGTACATCACATCTTCTGAGATTTTGGCGATCTCCAAGTCACCTTCCGTCGCAACGGTGATGATCCGTCCGGATCGGGCGCCGACTTCCCGGATGTTGCTCACCATTTTTTCGTACGTTTCCCCCTTGACGCAGACGCACACGACCGGCAGTCCAGGGTGGATGAGCGCGATGGGGCCATGTTTCATCTCACCGGCCGCGTACCCCTCCGCATGCATGTAAGAAATCTCTTTGTTCTTTAACGCGCCTTCCATTGCGGTGGGGTAGTTGAATTTCCTGCCCAGGTAGAGCGCACTGGGGGCCTGTGCGTATTTTTTGGCTAGCCTCTGGATGGTGTCCTGAGACCCTAGAATGGCTTCGATTTTCTCCGGAATGTCCTCCAGCTCCTTGATCATGGCGGAGGCTTGGCCGTTGCTCAGGCTGCCGCTGAGGCGTGCGTAATAGATGGTGAACAGGTAAAACGCCGCGAGTTGAGCGGTGTACGCCTTGGTGGAGGCCACCCCGATTTCCGGACCCGCGTTGGTATAGATGACCCCGTCGGACTCACGGGCGATGGAAGAGCCCACCACGTTGCAGATGGAAATGATTTTGCAGCCCTGCTGGCGGGCCA
>CAZPLZ010000201.1:0-5395 GCA_964587525.1 uncultured bacterium
CCGGCAATGTCGTGCTCGCGTGGACGCAAAACAGCGAACCAGACTTTGCGGGCTATCGTGTGTTCCGGACGATTGACGGTGTCTTGGCCACTCGCACGTTGCTGACCGGTGTGGAGTTGCTCGCCTTGACGACATTCACTGATCCGGAGGCTGCTGCACTCACGTTTAACACTCTGACGTATGAAGTTGTCGCGGTGGACGTGGTGGAGAACCAGAGCCAGGCTGGGACGGTCGACGTGAAGCCGGAAGATCTGGCTCCCAAGATCGAGATTCTCGTGGATGGCGGGGCGCTGGTGGATGGTGCATTCTTCAGTGCCCCCTCGGTAACTTTGGCGGTCCGTGTGCGCGGCGCGACCAGTCCACAGGTGGAAGTGACGCGGGATGGCCAGGCTGTCGTGACGTTCGCCGGAGCTGATTTCACTGTGGATCTCATCGATGAAGGCGCCTATCTGGTCCGGGTGACTGCGGTACGCGATAGCGTGACGGTCGAGGAGCAGCGGACCTTCACGCTTGACCGCACGCCGCCGCAGATTGTGGTCCAAGCCAACGGAGTGGCACTGGAGAACGGCGTATCCCTAGAGCCCCCTGTGTTGATTGAGTTTGACGCCCAGGACGTGAATCTGGCGACGGTTGTGGCAACCCTCAACGGAGTTTCCATTGCTTCGGGGGTCACACTTAGCTTGGAGGGCGAGTTCACTCTGGTTATTAACGCTGTGGATAAGGCCGGCAACGGAGCCTCGCTCACCCGTACGTTCGAGGTCAGACGTGCGCCCGCGCTCATCACGGCGATCAATGCCGAGGCGGGGGATGGCATTGTGCAGGTGACGTGGAACGTCCAGCCTGGAGCCTTACCAGTTGAGGAAATCCATCTCTTCCGGCGGGAGGGAAGCGGAGGTTCGCTGGCGTTATTCAAGACCCTGCCGGTAGGAACAATTTCGTTCGATGACATTCGTGTCGAAAACCGGGTCGAGTATGCCTATGCCTTGAGTGCACAGGACACCAAGGGGCTTGAAGGGCCACGGTCAGCGGAGGTTGTGGTAACTCCGGTCACGGTGGACTGGCCGATGTTCCAGCGGGACACGCTGCACGAAGCCAACGATCCCGGAGTTTCAGTGACGCCACCGCTGACCGAGCGCTGGCGCGTGCAGCTCGCGAGGTCTCGAGGCTTAGGCTTTTTGCGGCAGCAGGTCCCCATCATTGTCTCGGGCACAGTGTATGTGGCTTCGGCGGGAGGCGATGTGCGGGCCTATCTGGCGAACCCGCCCGGACCAACGGTGCTATGGCAACGCAGCGGATTACCACGCATTTTTGGCTCGCTGGCGTATCATCATGGCCGGGTATACGTACCCCATGACGGTAGTCTAAGTGTGTTCAAAGCTGACACTGGGGAGACGGAGTGGAGCGTACCCTTAGCAGGGGCCACGAGGACCTCTCCTATCATTTACAAGGGTGTGCTGTATGTGGTGCGGCTTTCGCCCAGCGGATTCCGCCTTGTGGCGGTCGATATCGAGACCCGGCAGGGCCTCTGGTCCGAGTCACTAGGGCTCGATTTCACGGAGGCATCGCCAACTGCAGCGCGAGGCAAGGTGTACATCGCGGGTGTGTCAGGGAACGTGCGGGCGTTTGATGCGGCCACGGGGGCGAGCCTGTGGGTCCGGTCGGTGGGTGGTTTTGTGATTGCGACACAACCGGTGGGTCTGGTGGCGTGTCCGCCAGTGTTGCTGGTGGCGGCTGGGGATGGGAATCTGTATGCACTGGATGCGGTAACGGGAGAGCAGAGGTGGAAAGAGTTTGTGGGGAGTCGGGCCATGTCACCGGCGGTGTCGGGGGACACGGTGGTGCTGGCCTCGCACAATGCGAACACCGTGTTTGCGCGGAATGTGTTGACGGGGGCGTTGAAGTGGTCAGCGACCACATTCACGCCAACGCCAAATGTGACGCATGGTGGACCAGTGATTGCGAATGGGCGGGTACATGTGTTGGCGACCAATGGGCAGCTGTTCACGCTGGATCTAGCGACGGGAGCTGTGCTGGAGGCGTTGCAACTGGAGAATGTCCAACTTTCCACGTCGCACCTGTCAGCGGGAGCAGGGCAGTTGTATATTCCCGTCTTTGATGGCCGACTCATTGCCGTGTGGCCAGTCCGCGAAATACCGGCTGTTGTGGAAAACGTCCAGGTGGAGCCTGGCGATGGCCTCGTGCAGCTGACGTGGACGATTCCCGCCTCGCCATTCAACATTACCAAGGTTGAGATCCAACGGCAGGAAGGGGACGGGACATTCACCGTGCTGAAGCGTGTTCCGGCTAGCCCGGCGACCTTCACAGACATCCGTGTGGAAAACCGTGTGGCCTACACGTACGTCCTGCGCCCGGTCGATGTTGAGGGGTCTATAGGACAGCTATCGGCGCCTGCCACGGGTACCCCGGCCACGGTGGACTGGCCGATGTTCCAGCGGGACATGCTGCACGAAGCGAACGATCCCGGAGTTTCAGTGACGCCACCGCTGGTTGAGCGCTGGCGCGTACAGCTGGCCAAACTTCCGGATGGCCGGGGTTTCTCGGGGTACCAGGGTGGCATCATCGTTTCGGGTACCTTGTATGTAACCTCGCTGGGAGGCGATGTACGAGCCTATCTGGCGGACACGAGCGGCCCGACGGTGCTGTGGCAGCGTAGCGGATTCCTCAACGTTTTCAATGCCGGTTCCCCAGCCTACTATCACGGGCGGCTGTACGTGACGCACCAAAATGGGCTGACTGTGTTCAAGGCCGACACGGGGGAGACGGAGTGGAGCTTGCCCGCCTCGGCGGTGGGAATTGGCCAGGAATCCTCTCCCATCATCTACAAGGGCGTACTGTACGTGGGGCAGATTTTCAGCGGAACGTTCCGGTGGGTGGCGGTCGATATCGAGACCCGGCGGGTGCGCTGGGTTTCTGGGGGGCAGGCGCTCTTCGTGAAGGCATCCCCAGCGGCAGCACGGGACAAGGTGTACGCCGTGGATGGGGTAGGGAATGTGCGGGCGTTTGATGCGGCTACGGGGGCGGTCATCTGGACGCTCTCCCTGAGAGCCTTTATGACGACGACAGAGGTGGTGAGCCTGGTGGCGTGCCCGCCGGTGGTGCTGGTGGCGCTTGAGGACGGGAATCTGTATGCGATTGACGCCGCGACGGGGGAGTTGAAGTGGAGGGAGTTTGTGGGGAGCCGGTTCACGTCACCGGCGGTGTCGGGGGACACGGTGGTGGTGGGATCGCACAGGGCCAACACGGTGTTTGCGCGGAATGTGTTGACGGGGGTGTTGAAGTGGTCAGCGACCACGTTCACGCCGACGCCGGGGGTGTCGCATGGTGGGCCGGTGATTGCGGGTGGGCGGGTGCATGTGTATGCGACCAACGGGCAGCTGTTCACGCTGGATCTGGCGACGGGAGCTGTGCTGGATGTGTTGCAACTGGCGAATGTCCAACTTGGCACGTCGCACCTGTCGGCGGGGGCGGGGCAGTTGTATGTGCCGACACGGGATGGCCAGCTCGTCGCTGTCGCGCCGGTGGCAGTGGCACCAGCGCCTACTGGCCTTGTCACCCAGGCGGAGATCGAACAGGTGAGACTGAGCTGGACTCCTCCTGCCGAAAGCGCTTTTGTGATTGCCGGGTATCGGATCTTCCGTTCGGCGGTGTCATCTGATGTCGGCACAGCGGCTGGAGAGGTGACTGGACAGGCTACGGTCGAGTTTGTGGATACCACTGTTCCGCCCGGCCAAGTCTTTTTCTATCGCGTCGCAGCGGTGGACGTGAACGGGGTGCTCGGCCAGCTCAGCGAACCGGTGGAGGGCAGGGCCTTCTTCCAGCCCAACATTGTGACACAGGTCAGCGACCCGGCTGAGGGGGAACTGGTGTGTCTGAATGTCAGCGGTACCCTTGATGTGACGGGAACCGCCACCTCCGGAAACTTTGAGCAGTACACCTTGGAGGTTGACCAGGGAACCGGGTTCGTGCTCGTGGCCAGTGGCACGGTACCGGTTGTCAATGGTTTCCTGGGCACCATCACCATCACGCAGTTCGGGACACCACGGCTTAAGCTCACGGTGTTCGATGCCACCGGCCAGACCGGGACGACTGAGGTAGTCCTGAGTGCACCAGCGAAGAATTTGGTGGCCGAGGTGATTTGGCCGGTGGATGGTCAGATCATCCCGGCTGACTGCCCATTTGACCTGGAGCTCAAGGGAGCGGCTTTTGGTGACAATTTCGCACCCTACCGCTTAGAGGTGGCTAGTGCGTTGGACCCACAAACGGTGCTGGTCTCGCAGGACTTTCCGGTGTCTGTCCCCCTAACCGATCCTCCGGGAGTGCTGGGGACGGTGCAGTTGCCCGAATGCGGCCTGCTCCTTGTTCGCCTGGTGGCCGAGGACATCTGCGGGCGTACCCAGACCGTGGAGCTGACCGTCGAGCTTCAGAATAAGGAGCTTCTGGTTGCGCAGATCATAATTTTCTCTACACGTGGCCGCGATCCGGGTCAGCATCGGCGGCCGAAGGATGTGGCGGTGGACAGAGAAGACTTCGTGTGGGTGGTGGATACCCAGAACCGCCGGGTGCAAAAGTACACAGGGGAAGGCCAGTTCCTCTTTGAGGTCGGCGAGCAGCGCACGGGAAAGGCTCAGGGCCTTACCTTCGGTGAACCTGTGGCGGCTGCGGTGGACAGCGCCAACCGGCTTCTGGTGCTGGACCGGCTGACCAACCAGGTGATGCGCCTGGATGAAGACGGGGTTCTGCTGACGACGTTTGGCAGCCAGGGTAAGGAACCCGGACAATTCCTCCATCCAAAAGGGATGGCCGTGGACGCCCAGGACCGCCTCTACATAGCGGACACGCTCAACCACCGCGTGCAGGTTTTGACACCTGAAGGCGAGCCCCTTCTAGTCTTTGGGATTTCCGGAGAGGAGCCAGGACAGTTTGTCCATCCCACTGGCGTGAGCGTGGACCCACTGACAAACAACATCATCGTTACTGATTCGCACAACCACCGGGTCCAGATTTTCAACCAGGCTGGGGAGTTCCTGGGTAGCTTTGGCAGCCAGGGGGCGGAGCCGAACCAGTTTGACGGCCCCTATGAAACCATTGTGGGCGTTGACCACAACTTGTTTACGTCTGACGTTCACAACGAGCGGATCGTATGGCGGACCCTCTTTGGCACGCAGGAAAAATTGGTGACGGTTGTGCCCCCCCTGAGCTTCAGTGGCCCGCTATTCAAGCATCCTCACGGGATGGCGTTCAATTCGGACGAGTCCATTCTGTATGTGGCCGACACCGGGAACAACCGGATCGTGGGTATCCGGATCAAGCGCCCCGCTAACGACACGTTATCCCCGCGGGCTCTTATCTCATCTCCGGCGACGGAGGCCACAGT
>CAZPLZ010000202.1:0-5291 GCA_964587525.1 uncultured bacterium
GAAGACCGGAGACAGGTAGGTCCCTTCGCCCGCGGTCAACATCAGCCCATCAATGTAAAGCGAGGCGCTGGCCCGGGCATTCAGGCATGGCACCCCATTGCAATCCACCCCCGTTGTGTTTGTATTTCCGGACCTGCCGGCTGTCGTTAGCAAAAATGTAAAGATGCCCTGAGGCCCCGCAGGCGATGGGTCACAGAGATCGAAGTTCTCGTCTATAAAGCTGACTGAGCAGTTTTCGGCATCCCATGGATCAATGCTAATGAGGTTTCCCAAAATGAAACTGAAGGAAAACGGCGTGTACGGGGCAAGAAGGTCATATTGGTCAGGGTCGTTGAGGTACACAGGGTCGTTGAGGTACAGCGTGGCGGAACCTGATTCCGCTACAGAGATGCTGACTCGAACCTGGCAGCCTGAGCTGCGTCGCAGGCAGCCAATACTGATATCGGGAGGGTTTTCGCATGCAAAAGGGGTCGTGGCGCCTCCCAGATAATCATTTGTCCACCCTCCAGTTGAGCTGTAAGAGTATCTAATCATGAACCCCACCAACCGGTCATTGTCGGCCGGCTGCGGCTGAGGATGCCTCCCAGGAGAACGAAGGAACCAGGTAGCGTTGTAATGCCGGCCAGACAGGAAGAAACCCCGTGGAAACGCTTGCGTGAGATCTAGTGTTAACTCGGCGATGATATAATCTCCTGATCCTATTATTTGTTGGCAAGCGCCATTGCCGTCTAGGCTGGCAATCTGGCCGTCATTGAATTCCAACACATTGGGAACAACCAGGACATTGCTGGACCGGGCCCCCAGCGAGGAATCGGCCGCCAACGAATAGACCAGACATTGCGGATCCACCCCAGGGTTCGCCGGGCCCGTGTCGGTACAACCCATCCCGCGAATTCGACAATCGTTCTCATGATCCATGCGTTGCGCGGCGGAGTACCATCTCTGGAGAAGCGTGAGCTGCTCGGCGCCACTCTGCGCGTCAATTTCCGCGAACAGGGTGGCCGAACCCTGCTTGGAAAACAGGGCGTTCGTTGCACCTTCCATGCCGGAAGGCTGGTTCCAGCGCCAGCGGTCCGCGATCTTCACCGACGTGCCGGCGGCTTCGGCCACCAACCCTTGCACCAGCTCCAGGTCTGGATCGTTTGCCAGATCAAGCGCGCCAGTCACCGGTGCTCCATCGCAATCCACGGCCGTATCCCCAGAAGTTGGAGGCGTCCATTTGTAGAACCCAAGACGCGTGCTTGTGGTGACCGTGGCCCAAACCTGTTGGGTGAGAAGAAGTACTAAGACTAGAACTGCAGAACCCATTTCAAAACCTCTATTAACTTTCAATATCCCCCCTCACCCTACCCTCTCCCCCCTTCGGGGGGAGAGGGAAAGGGAGAGAGACACAGTGGCAAGTAAGGGTCAGCGCAGGAGATACTGCAAGGAAACCTGCTTTGGGAAAGGCAGAGCCACGGCAGGCCCGGGCAGATGAAGCAGGCTTCCGAGGAAGTCCCACCAGGTTGGCTCACGCCTCGGCCGCTTGGCCGTGATCACATGCCGCCCCCGCGTTCCGCTTAGCCTCATCGCCGCGTCAATAGCCTCATCGAGCCCACCCAGCTCATCGACAAGCCCCGCCTTCAGGGCCTGCCGTCCCGACAGCACGCGGCCGTCAGCCACGCTTCTCAGGAAAGACCAGGCTTCCTCGTCAGGCACAGAATCCTTAAGGCCCCGACCCCTGGCCGTAGCGACGGCAACCTTGATCGCGTCGCGGCGGCCCTCCCAGACGGACTCCAGGAACTGCTCGTACACATCATTAATCATGTCCTGGAGCAGCCGTAGCTCATCATCGCTTAGGCCCCTGGTAAAACTTCCGGTGTCCTTGTACCGGCCGCTCTTCACCACCACGTACTTCACCCCGATCTTTTTCAAGAGATTTTCAGCATCCGGGAATTCCATGATCACGCCAATAGACCCGGTCAACGCGCCCGGGTTGCTGACGATGTGACTCGCTGCACACGCGATGTAATACCCGCCGGAGGCAGCAACGCCACCAAACGACGCGACGATGGGCCGGGGCTTTTTACCTCCATCCCGGAATTTCTTGAGTTCCCCCACCACTTCCTGAACCGCCCCAACCCCGCCGCCCGGGCTGTCAATGCGCAGCACCAGAGCCTTGATCAGCGGGTTGCGCCCGAAACGCTTGATCTCACGGATCAGATAGCGGGAACCGTAGATGGGACCCTCAATCTCAATCACCCCGATCTGGGAAATGCTGGGGAGGGAAAACCACGAGCGCGGTTCTTTCCCTGCACCTCTCTCAGCCCGTGCCCAACTGACGCTCGAGAGGGAGGCTGCCAGCAAAACACCTACCAGCAAGGCTCGGCGAGGGACGAAACGCGAACCTACCCTCATTAACTTTAGTATAACATAGGAGCAGAAATGCCTGCCATCATTATCAGAACGGTCGGGGTCACGCGGACGTACCAGATGGGCGAGGAGACCGTGGAGGCTCTCAAGGGCGTCGATCTGGAAATCTATGCCGGCGAGTACCTCTCCATCATGGGCCCTTCCGGATCCGGGAAATCGACGATCTTCAACATGATCGGTGGGCTCGACAAGCCCACCGGCGGCCAGGTGTACATCGAAGACATCGACATGGCCCAGCTTGATGCCTACGAGCTCGCATGGCTGCGCTGCCGGAAAATCGGCTACATCTTCCAGACATTCAACCTCATCCCCGTGATGTCCGCCCTGGAGAACGTGAAGCTACCGATGATCTTCGCGGGCATAAACAGCGATGATGCCCATGAAAAGGCCGCTTCCCTGCTGAGACGGGTGGGCCTCGGTGAGCGGTTGTTTCACAAACCTAGCGAGCTGTCCGGTGGGCAACAGCAGCGGGTGGCCATCGCACGAGCCATGGCCAACGACCCGGCCATCATTCTGGCGGACGAACCCACCGGCAACCTGGATCTTGCCACCGGCAAAGAGATCATCAACTTGCTCAAGACGCTGCAAAAAGAACACGGGGCAACCGTCATTTCAGCCACGCATGACATGAAAATGCTGGATGTCTCCGACCGCATCGTGTGGATCCGGGACGGCAGGATCGAGCGCATCGAGGAGAGGGGGAATATTGCCATCTCGGTTGGCGCCATCGAGGGGACCTGAGGGAATTAGGAGAGAAGGTAATAACGTACCCGTGGAAAAATGTAGCCGCTAAAACACTAGGAGAAGGCGCCGGCCGCGTCTTCAACTTCCTCCTCGCACTCCTCGGCGCCCGCGTGCTGGGGCCTGCCAGTTGGGGCCTGTACTGGTCAGCGTTCAGCCTGGCGCACCTCGCCTCCCTCGCCACGGACCTGGGAGGCCATCTGACACTCGCCCGCAACGTCGCGCGGAATAAACCCCAAGCCCTCCTGCACCTTTCGACTTCATTTCACCTCAAGCTGCTGCTGGTCATGCTGGTTCTGGGCCTCTTGGTGCTGATGGGGAACATCCGGGCGCTCCCCTATGGCTTGCTGTATCCCCTCGTCGGAGCCATCCTGTGCTTGTCCTTTGTCGAGTGGCTGGGGCACTATCTCCGCGGTTTCGGTCTGGTCGTGGACGAAAGCCTGATGATGGCTGCCTCCTGCCTCCTGGCTTTTGGCTTCGGCGCGGCCGCGCTGGCCACTGGCGCCGGCCCTGCCGGCCTGGCGCTCTCCCAACTCTTAGCCCACGGCTTGACCCTGGCCTTGGCGCTGATCTGGATCCGGCGCCGCGTGCCGTTCAGGTTCACCCCAGGGGTAAGCAGCCAGCCAACCGTGAGCCACGTCAAACGGCTGGCCGGCTTCTTCAAACGCGCGGCGCCCGTCGGAGCCGCCATCTTCACCTCGCTCGCCTCCTGGCGTCTGGGGATGCTGGCGCTGATGGTCGTGTACGGCAGCACACGCGGGGAAATCATCGGCCTCTACGCCGTCGCGCACCGGCTACTGGAGGCGGCCCGATTCCTCCCCGCAGCGACGGCGGCAGCCCTGTTCCCCTCCTTTGCCAAGCAGAAGGCGCAGGCGCAGCCGCTGCCAACCCTAGCTGTCCTGCTGCCCATAGCGCTTTCGCTGAGCCTGGCCTTCACCTTGACCGATGTCGCCCCTCTCGTGCTGCGCGTGATGTTTGGCGAAGACTTCATGCGAGCACAGCACATTCTCACCATCCTGATGTGGGCTTATCCCCTGATGACGGTGAACGCGGTGATCACCCACTGGCTCATCGCCCGCGGCCGGGAGCGATTGAACGCCGTCCTGGTGTTTTCACATCTCATCGCGCACGCAGCCGGACTTGCGTACCTGCTCCCCCGCTACGGCGCGGAGGGGGCGGCGCTGGCACTGGGGGGGGCCGAGGTCATCTTATGCGCGGGAACGTGCATGGCCCTGCTGCGATTGCACGACTGAATGCGCCTCGGGCTCGACCTTTCCACCCTCACCTCTACCCGAACCGGGGTTGGCCAATACACCGGCTGCCTGCTTGAGGCTCTCCTGGCCCTGCCGGAGATCGAGGAGATCCACGGCTTTGCCCCGGGACCGATAGACAGACCTCGGCAGTCGCCAAAATTGATTTTGCACTCCGGGCCGGGCGGAAAGCGACTGCCCTGGCTGCTGTTCACCCTTCCCCAGGAAATCCGGCGGCACCGCCTGGATGTCTTTCATTTTCCTAACTACCTGGCGCCACCGACTTTAAGCTTTCCCTACGTGGTGACCGTGCACGACATGACGGTGTTCCTATTTCCCAGCCTGCAACCGCTTCGGCGGCGGCTGGCCTACCGGTGGCTGCTCCCCCGCACCTTGCGCCGGGCCGCGGCCGTCATCACCGTCTCACAGGTCTCAAGACAGGACCTGCTGGCCCGCTTCCCGCTTCTGGCCACCAAGACCCATGTCGTCCCCGAAGCTCCCCCGCATGGTGTGGCCAGGGTGACCGACGAGGGGACACTGCAGCGCGTCCGGGAGCGCTACAGGCTCCCGGAACATTTTGTGCTGGCCGTAGGCGCCTTCGAGCGACGCAAAAACCTGCACCGGTTGATCCGCGCGGTCGCAAAACTGAAGCTGAAACACCGCCACCCGCACGAGCTCGTGGTCACGGGCGGGACCCCGCACCCGCCGGTCAAAACCCCCGCGCTGTACGACCTCGGCTACGTGCCGCGCGAGGATCTGCTGGCCCTGTACACCCTTTCCCGCGTCTTCGTCTACCCATCGCTCTACGAAGGGTTCGGCCTGCCTCCGCTTGAGGCCATGGCGTGCGGGACGCCGGTGGTGGCTTCATCGGCGGGCGCGATCCCAGAG
>CAZPLZ010000203.1:0-5231 GCA_964587525.1 uncultured bacterium
CCTCACGCTAGCAGCTATGCCTTTACCCAATAGGTGGGACGTTGCCTAATATTATAATATTCGTCCGACAGGGCATTGCAGTTCCATGCAGAACTGAAGTGCTTCACCGTTCGTGGGAGTAAAAAGATGACACTTCATTTAAGAAGAAGTCTGAAATCCCAGCGCTTTGGCAAGCCGGGCCTGGTTTTGGTCTAGGGTGATGAAAGGGAGGTTCCGGGGATCTTCGGCCACGTAAAGGGCGCAGGCCAAGTGCCAGAGGTCAGCCCCCCGCAGGATACCGAAACCCAGGATGATCTCAAATTCCCTTGAAAGAGGGCGGTCTGGAAAAACCCATTCGAGGTGAGAGAGGGCTGTCTTCACTGCACTCGCGTCAACGTGTTCCCGTACGCCTACGCTGCGTACCTCAGCCTCCAGAAGGTTCGTGGCATAGAGCTTGTCCAGGGACCCGAAGGCTCGGCGCATCGCCACTGAGTCTGGCTCTCCGAAGAGGGCGGCAAGAACTGCTGAAGTGTCCGCGAATGCCGCTTTCAATAGCGGTCCCGGGAATCCAGGAAGCGCTTGAGGGACCCCGGTCGGCGCGCGATGGTCGTGATCTTCCCGGGCATTGCTGACGGATTCTGGGTGATGATCCCTACCTGGGCCAGGGCCTGGAGCCTCTTGTCGAAGCTGGACTTCGGTTCGATGGGAACCATCCGCGCCACCTCGTGGCCACGTTCGGTGATGATCACGGTCTGGTTCTGCTTGACCAGCCGGATGACCTCACTCAGCCTGGCTTTGGCTTCGTAGATGGAATATCTGTCTTTCATCACCGTGTACGATAGCAGACCTAGTCAGACTAGTCAAGTAAGGAGGCAAGGGACCTAAGACCGCCCTCCGAAATTCTTCCGGGGTGACCAGGATTATTCTGAAGCGATGAGCGGGGCAGCGGCTGCTTACCCTATCCGTAGTCGGCATTCAGAAACAGCGCTAAAATAACCTCTCTGATTCAAGCGCTCGTAGCTCAACTGGAAGAGCGTCAGCCTCCGGAGCTGGATGTTGCAGGTTCGAACCCTGCCGAGCGCGCGATTTGTTCATGAACAGCGCTGGGCGGTATCTGGCGGTGGATCTGGGAGCCTCCGGTGGAAGGGTCCTCGTAGGGCTGTGGGATGGCGTCCGCATTGAGCTTAAGGAAATGCACCGGTTCCCGAACGCTCCGGTCAAGGTTGGTACCCACTTTCACACCGATGCGCAGGGGCTCTGGAACGAGGTTGTGGCGGGTATGACGCGGTATGCGGAACAGTACCGTGATCCACCTGCCGGGATCGGTGTGGATACGTGGGGTGTGGACTTCGGGCTGCTGAACCGCGCCGGTGACCTGGTGGGCCAGCCGTATCATTATCGCGATGCCCGCACCAACGGGATGATCGAGCGAGTGTTCCGTGTGGTGCCGAAGGGCCAGGTATTTTTGGCGACCGGCATCCAGTTCATGCAGATCAACACGCTGTTCCAGCTTTACAGCATGGTGTGCTCGCAAGATCCCCAGCTTGAGGACGCCGAGACCCTCCTGCTTTTGCCAGACCTGTTCCATTATTGGCTGACCGGACTGAAGGTGGCCGAGTACACCAATGCAACTACGACCCAGATGATCCATGCCAGCGAGCGCCGGTGGGCCGGCGAGTTGCTCGCCCGGCTGGGAATTCCTACTCATATCCTGCCACCGCTGGTTCCGCCAGGCACGGTGCTGGGGGAGACGCGGCCGGAAGTGGTGACGGGTCTTAAGCCGGTTCCGGTGATCGCAGTCGGCAGCCACGACACCGCCAGCGCAGTGGCTGGTGTGCCCGAACTGGACTCACGCAGCGCCTACCTCAGCAGCGGCACATGGAGCCTCATGGGTGTGGAGGTGACCGAACCGGTGATCAACGATCTCTCGCTCGTGTTGAATTTCACCAATGAGGGTGGTGTGGCCGGCACGGTCCGCCTCCTCAAGAACATCATGGGGCTGTGGCTCGTGCAGGAGAGCCAGCGTCAGTGGGAGCGGGAGGGGCATGCGTATATCTGGGAAGACCTGCTTGCACGAGCCAGCAGAGCCTCCTCCTTCAAGAGCCTGGTGGATCCGGATGCCGCGGAGTTTTTGAGCCCAGGCGATATGCCGGCGGCGATCCGGGCCTACTGCAAGCGCACCGGGCAGCCGCAGCCGGAAGACGTCGGGGCGGTCGTGCGGTGCTGCCTGGAGAGCCTGGCGCTGAAGTACCGGCTGGTCTTTAATGATCTGGAATCCCTGGCTGGCAGGCGGCTGGAGGTGATTCGTATCGTTGGAGGTGGCAGCCGTAATCGGCTGCTCAACCAGTTCATGGCGGATGCCTGCGAGCGGCCGGTGGTGGCGGGACCGGTGGAAGCCACCGCGCTGGGGAATATCATGATGCAGATGATCGCCACTGGACAGTTGCCGGATGTGGCGGCCGGCCGGGAGGTCGTCGCCAATTCGGTGACGCGGGAAACATACCACCCCGGACCGGCGCAGGCCTGGCAGGATGCCTTTGGGCGATTCAGGACATTGTTGAACGTTTAGGGGGAATGCTCGTGACGAGAAACGAATGGTCCGCTAGAAACCGGGCAGCGACAGCTTTGAGTGTGGCCGCGATTGTCATGCTTTGGTTGGGCGGCTGTGGTGGGAAGGAGTCTGCCGTGAGTCCCAACCGGATCACGATCGCGGTGATCCCCAAGGGGACCACGCACGTGTTCTGGAAATCCATCCACGCTGGGGCGGTGAAGGCGTCACGTGAGCTGGATGTGGACATCATCTGGAAAGGGCCGCTGAGGGAAGATGACCGGGAGGCCCAGATTGCGGTGGTGGAACACATGATCCAGCGCGGGGTCGAGGGTATCGTGCTGGCCCCGCTGGATGACATGGCGCTGCGTGCGCCGGTTTCCGCCGCTGTCAGGAGTGGGATACCGGTCGTGATCATCGATTCGGGTTTGAAGAGTCAGGATTACGTGAGTTTCGTGGCTACGGACAACTCTAAGGGCGGTCGGATGGCCGGAGCGCACCTGGCTGTCCTGCTCAAGGGGATGGGGAAGGTGGTGATGCTGCGGTACCAGGAGGGCTCAGCCAGCACCGCGCAGCGGGAGAAGGGCTTTCTGGATGCAATCCAGAAACACGGGGGAATCGAGGTGGTGAGCGCCAACCAGTACGGCGGGGCGACCACCGAGACCGCATACCGGGCCAGCGAGAATCTCCTGGCGCCGCTCAAGAAGAGCGGGAAGCTGGTCATTGACGGGATCTTCTGCCCAAATGAGTCGACGACGTTTGGCATGCTCCGCGCCCTGCAGGATGCTGGCTTGGCAGGCACGGTCCGGTTTGTCGGGTTTGACAGCTCTGCCAAGCTGGTCGCGGGATTGAAGAGCGGGCAGATCGACGGATTGATATTACAGAACCCGTTCAAGATGGGTTACCTGGGCGTCACCACGATGGTGAGCCATCTCAAGAACAAGCCAATGGTCTCCCGAATTGACACGGGCGTGCATCTGGTCACCCGAAAGAACATGAACGATCCCAGGGTGAAAGAGCTCCTGGAGCCCGATTTAAAACAATGGCTGCAATAAAGGACGTTATCGTTTCGCGTTGAAAACTCTCGGGCCTCTTGCGGGGCTGGCCGTTGTCTATGGTCTGTTCACCATGCTGGCGCCGGAGAGTTTCACCACCGCCGGCAATCTGGAAACCATCGCCCGGCAGACCGCCATCGTCGGCACCGCGGCGCTGGGCATGACCCTCGTGATTATTGCAGGTGGCATTGATCTGTCTGCCGGCTCTATCGTCGCACTCAGCACGGTAACCATCGCTGGCTTGTTGCAGGCGGGATTCGGTCCGCTGGTGGCGGCCTGCGGCGGGGTCGCGGCGGGGGCGGCCTGCGGGCTGGTGAACGGGCTGCTGATCACCCGGCTGCGGGTGGTTCCATTTATCGTTACCTTAGGCACCTTGCTGGTGGTGCGCGGCATCGCCAAGGGGTTGGCTCACGAGCAGAAGATCGATGCGCCGCTGACCTGGCTGAACGATCTGCTGGCGGCGCTCCCGCCTGAGCGGGCCTGGATGCTGGTCCCGGCCGGTGTCTGGGGAATGCTGGTGCTGGCCGTTGGGGTGGCGGCTCAACTGCGATACACCGTGTTTGGCCGGCAGGTGTTTGCGATCGGATCGAACGAGGAGGCGGCACGGCTGTCTGGCGTGCCCGTGAACCGGATCAAGCTGGCCGTGTACGCTCTGGGCGCAATGTTTGCAGGCCTGGCAGGGCTGGCGCAGTTCTCCCGGCTGACCGTTGGTGATCCTACCGTGGCTGTTGGGCTGGAGTTGGACGTGATCGCTGCGGTGGTCATCGGCGGCGGCAGTCTCGGGGGCGGGGAAGGGTCGGTGCTCGGAAGCCTGGTGGGCGCGCTCATTATGACCGTCATCCGTTCCGGCTGCTCCCAGATGGGCCTTGCCAATTGGGTGCAGGAAATCGTAACCGGGGGCATCATCGTCCTGGCTGTGGCCCTGGACCGCCTCCGCCACCGCCGCTCCTCTTGATATTTCACCCTTTCTGATACCAAAAATATATACTGAGCGAGTTTTTGAGTACCCTCCTCACTTTTCTCCCTCTCCCCCCTTCGGGGGGAGAGGGTAGGGTGAGGGGGGTTATTATAAATGGCAGGAGTTTTTTGACCCTGATTGCCCGTTGGTTTATGACCCAGGAGTGGGGGATAGGGATATGGTGTAGGAAGTGTCAGCCGTGGTGGCAGGGAGCTTCCTTAATGTAGTTCAAGGTGGCGAGGACTTCACTCCAGTGATACACTAAAGTGTGTAATTTCAGTGGTCGCCGCAAGGGCGCGGGACCCCGCTGGGAGCTGTTTTGGGGAGGGCTTCTGCGTTGGGGGAGCAACCATGTGCCGTATCTTAGGAATACTTAGAGGGCACGTTTTAGATTTCCATCCACAGCTTGAGGCAACCAGCCCAAGCTCTTCTATCTCTACAGCGTAGCGAAATTCCTGTGCAAGCTAACTGCCACTCAATGAGTTTTTTTTCGAAAGCTCTGCATATATTTGCACACGCTTGCATACAACCGGGAAATTCACATGCCGCGGCTTATTGACGGCATCGAGTTTCATTCTGCCGGTGAGGTAGCCAAAGTGGTGGGCGTGCATCGTCTGACGCTCCTGAGGTGGATCCGCGAAGGGAAGCTCCTGGATGTGGCGAGGGACCGCAACGGGTGGCGGGTGTTCTC
>CAZPLZ010000204.1:0-5176 GCA_964587525.1 uncultured bacterium
GCCGGCTGGCGGCCTTGCGCTTCTTCAGCCTGCGGCGCGCCAGTTCAAACCGGCGAGCGGCTTCGTCCGCCTCGATGAACCGGTTGGGGATCGCGACTCCCTCCAGCCGACCCGACCAGTCCCGGGCGCCATCCCACTCGTCCCCAAAGAGCAGGTGGTGCGCCTCCCAGTTGGAGAAGTCGCCCTGGACCTCGCCGGTAGCGATCACCTCCTCCCCATCCAGGTAGCATCGCAGCGTCCCGGGCCGGTAGCTCACGATCACGTGATGGAGTTTCCCGGCGGTGAGCCGGCACAGAGACGCCTCCGGGTTGGTCCCGTTCAGCCCGGTTTGCGGGATCCTGAGCCTGAAAATCAGGCTCTCGTTCTGCTGGCCGAGAGTAAAATTGCGGGAGCCGGCATCCGAGGAAAATGTGATGATCCGCGCCGGGCCGCCCTGTTCCAGATGGTCAGGGGTGAGGAGCGCCTCCACGCTCAACTGGTTGCTCTTCTTGCATGCCGACAGCAGGGAATCGCCGGCCCCCTGGGCCACAAACGCACCGCCCGCCAGCTCCATCGCGTGGTGCCGGGCGTACCGCGCCCGGCCCCGGGCCTCAGCCCGGCAGGTGCGCTCCGCCGCGCCGCCCGCGGCGGCGATCCGGTTCACCTTAAACCCGTCCTCCCACAGAAATACCAGGCCCTCCCGGTTCCCGGGCCACCGCCCCGAGACCTTGATCCGTCTGGGCTTGGGGGAAGCCCAGCGGGTTCCCTCACCCCGCCCCGCGGTCCGCGCTCCCGAGGCGATCCAGACATCGGGAAAGTAGTCCCGCCGCTGATTATCCGTGATGGTGACCCAGCGCTCGACCCGGGACAAATCCTCGCTGAACCTGCCGAGATGGACCTCCACCGGCTTGCCGATTTTGAACTTCTCGTCGTGCGGGCCGGTGAGGACGAGGAACCTGCGGTGGTTGCTCCAGCGCGGGTGATAGACCTTCCGTTCCCCGATGCCCGGGGCGGTGTTGACCGAAACCTTCCACCCCTGACCGGCCCCGCCCTTGAACATCTTCACGTGCCGGTGAGTCCCCTGAAAGATCCAGGTGTCGTAGCTCGAATCAGGAGCCATGGACGTCCAGCAGCCGCCGCCCAGCTTCGTCCAGGTCTTTTCCTCTAAATCAGCTATCCCGCCGTCAGGCCACGGGAACAGCCCGGCCGCTTTCTGGCCATCCACGCTGAGCTGGAAATTATCGATCTGGGTCGGGGTCTGGTCCCAGACCAGCTCATCCACCGCCGGATCGTCCAGCAGCGCACGGCGGACCGGAGCTTCCTTATCTTTCTTCCAATCCTTGTTCTGCTGGGTTTTGTAGTACAGCCATTCCCTGCCGGTCACCGGATCGCGCCAGAGATCTGCCGCGAACCCCTTCGTCACCTCCCGCACGCCGGTCCCGTCGAAATTCACCACGTACACCCGGTTGACCATCATGTTGGAAAACACCACCCGCTTGCCGTCGTAGGTCAGCAGCGGCTTGGAGTAATTGGAGGGAACTCCCAAGATGGTTCGCACACCCCGGCCGTCGTCCGAGTCGAACCCCATCAGAATTCGCGCGTTGCCGCCCGCGTCCTTCTCCGTGATGTCCTGTAGCCAGACCACCCGGCTGCGGGAGCCGGTCAGCTCCCGGACAGCTCTCCCCACCGGGTCCGTCGGACGGCTGGCGGAGGCCGCCGCAATGTCCGTCGCGGCGACCGCGGCCAGGACCGCCATGATCCCCCCCCGAAGATTCCGCACGTGGACACATTGTACCCCCGGCCGGCGGTAGTCGTATCGGACTGAAGGCAGCCGGCCGACCTATTTGACGATGGCGTCGTGGACCATCTTCATGACTTCAGGGCGCGTCTTGTTTTTGCGGGACTGCGTGAAATACAGCGCGATCAGATCGTGGTTCCGGTCGGCGAGACCAATGGTTCCATCCGACCCGCCATGGCCGAACGTCCCGGGGCACATTCCGTTGGTGGCCTGGGACTTCTTGTATCTGTCCGAATTGACGCGCCAGTGCAGGCCGTAGAAAACGTCCATTTCCCGGCGCTCGCTCTCGGAGTGGACGGAATCCGAATGGGGGCGGGTCGCCAGCCGGACGGTCTCCTTTGACACCAGCCTCAGGTTGTTCCACTCTCCGTCCCGGAGCATAGCGCTCAGGAAGCGGGCGTAGTCCGTGGGGGTGGAGTAGAGGCCGCCGGAGGCGCGGAAGAAGGGCATGAGCTGAGGCCGGGTGTTGTCCCAGTACTTCCTCCAATTTCCCTCTCCGCCCTTGTACGTGGAGCCGACACGGGGACGCCGGGAATCCTTCATCGTGAGGTTGCAGAAGGAGTCCTTCATGCCGAGCGGGTCCAGGATCCTCTCCTGGATGAAGTCTTCCGCCGGCATCCCCGAAATCTCCTCGACCAGGGCGCCCAGGGTGCTGCTTCCCGGATCGCTGTAGTGATACCGGGTTCCAGGCAGGTGCGTCGGCCCCTGTGCTCCAACCGCGCCCACCGCCTCCCGAAGGGTCCGGTATTTCGTTCCCTTCGAGGTCGAGTAAATGTCCCCGGTGAGTCCGGAGGTATGCGTCAGTAGCTGGTAAATCGTAAGGTCGCGCGACTTCGGATTGTTGAAGGAGGGAAGGTATTGCGAGACCCGGTCATCGAGTTTCAGCCGTCCGTCCTCTCTCAGCATCAGGATCGCCGTACCCAGGAGCGGCTTGGTCATGGACCGCATCCGGAAAATGGTGTCCAGCGTCATCGGTTCCTTTCTTTCCCGATCCTTCCACCCCACCGCCTCGTGAATCGCGGTCTTTCCATGACGCAAGACGAGGAGGATCCCTCCAACGATCCTCCCTTCCTTCACCCAGCTCCGGAGAGTCTCCACCGTTTCCTGAAGCTTCCGGGGTGAGAGCCCCAGCTCTTCGGGGTCAGCCTGGGGGAAGGGGTTCTCCACGGCGTTCTGCCCAATGGCCGGCGGCGCGAGCAGGCAAAGCAGAAGGAAGGCGGCACTCTTCGGCATAGAACACCTCCACCCTGAGCTCTCGGTGAACTTCCGCGCCGTGAACGCCATGAATACCTTGGGCTTCTGAGCAGCCCGTCAGACGTAGTTGATCCCGGGATTCGCCAGGGGGACCGGGTAGAGCTCCTCCATGCCGCGGGTGTCGCCCCGCCCCAGCAGGGTGCTGTTGATAAGCTTGATCAGGCTCGGGTACTCCGACGGCTTGACCGGGCGCGGCCCCTGGATCATCAAAGAAACCAGGTCTTACTGACGGACTTCAACCTTTTGAAACGTCTGTGCCTCGGCCAACACGCCCCGCATGTATTCCGCGGCCAGGCGGGCGCAGGTGTCCACGTAGTCGATGCCCACCGTCCGGCCATCCACGACCGGGAGGGGATGGCACAGCTCGTAGCCGATGTAGCCCTGATAACCGATCTCATTCATCGCACGGGCGAAGGGAAGGTAGAAATCCTGTCCGCCCTTGATGGCCCCGCCGGCCTCTTGCGCGTAATCCCCGCCGAAGTGAGACAGGACCTGGAGCGATCCGACCTCGCGTGCGGACTGGCGCACGGTTTCCGGGTCCTTTTGGGGCATGATCGGGACGTCCAGGCAGACCTTCAGGTTCGGGGAATTCACTTCCCGCACCATCCTGAGGACGTCGTGATGGTCCTTGATGACCGGCGCGTGGTTCTGGAGGGCCAGGGTCACTCCATGCTCACCGGCGAACCGGGCCGCTTCAACCAATCCCTCGCGACACCATGCCCAGAGCTCTTCTTCCGAACACTCCTTGCGCGTCTCCTGCCAGGCTCGCTTCGCGATCTCATAGCTGCCGCCGCCCTGCGGGTACTGCGTGACCCCAGGCCAGGCCAGGAACACGCGCATCACCTTGACGCCGAGATCCGCCGCCATGCGAATGAGATCGCGCACGTAGACTAGCTGGCTTTCGCGGTGCTCCGGGATCGGGCTGCTGAAGTCGTTGTTGGCCGCCACGCCGTAAATGTTGATGCCTTCGCCATCGGCGAACGCCCGGAGCTCCCGGCACCGGCCCTTGGGCATATCCAGGGGGTTGCCGTGGGGCCGCTTGCCATCGATCTCCACCCCCTCGTAGCCGTATTCCTTCGCGCGCTTGACGACCTCCTCCAGGGTCAGCCCCTTCCCCCGGTACCACATGCCCAAGTAGGTGATGCTATACAGTCCTAACTTCATGGCTCCTCCTTTCACAATGATGTCTCCAACATACGTTACTTCACCACCAAGCGTTGGCCTTTCGTGCCGGCGCACTCCCAAGCCCCGACTACCGTGAACGCAGCCAGACCTGCATCCGGCCCGGCTCTCGGTTAGCCCAGGCGAAGTATGGAATCGCCATGAACTCCACCCGCCGCCGCTGAACTGATTTTCTGACCTTACGTGCACTGCGATAAAGAGACTCCGCCCATGCCTCCCCAAGGGGTTCGACAGTTGCCTTGCCTTGCAACACCGTCACCCCGCCGAGCAGATCGGGTCTGTACCTGGCTGTGATCTTCGCGGAAGCTGGCAGGACCAGGTCATGGATGTCAAAACCGGCATGGTCCTCGCTTTCGAGGCAATACACCAGTGGCCCGCGCATCAGCGCAACGTGGCCGGTGTTCTCCATGACATATGGATGGCTCACCAGGCGGCGCACTGGCATGGGAAGGACAAGCTCCACGGTATCGCCACCCTTCCAAACCCGCCTGACCTCGGCGTAGGAGCCTGGCGTGAGCGGGCCTTTCCATGGCTTCCCATTCACCTTCAACTTTGCACCTGATTCACACCACGCCGGAATCCTCAAAAACAGGGTGAACTCCCCCTGGCCATCTACCTCGACCCTCACATGTTCTTCCCACGGGTAATTCGTGTAGAGACTGATGCCCACATCGCCATGTCCTGGCACATTCACCTGTCCCGCCGCCATGCCATACAGGTGGACCCAGACTCCCTCTTCAGACACGCTGAAGAAATAGCCCGGCAGCGCGGCCAGCGTCCGGGTGACATTCGGCGGGCAGCACGCGCAGTCGAACCAGGGCTGGCGGCGATGACCTCCGTCATTGCGCAGTGGATTGACATAGAAGTAAGACTTGCAATCCAGGGAGAACCCGGAAATCACCGCGTTGTAGAGCGCCAGCTCCAGAAGATCCGTATAACGCGCGTCCCCATTAAGCGCGAGCA
>CAZPLZ010000205.1:0-5143 GCA_964587525.1 uncultured bacterium
GATGAACGCCACCCGGCGCAGGGAGATCCGTGCGAGCCTGGCCAGTCTGGTTGCCGTCCGGGCTGACCATTCGGCGATGATCTCGCCTGCCCGGGCCACCGCAGCCGCGTTGGTGTGAGATCCAGCCGCGAGGGCCAGCAGAAAATCCCTGATACGTTGAGGGTATGGGAGCCGGGTCCAGGCTTTAAGCCGCACGGCTGGCCTGCGGTCATGCAGTGTAAGGAGTGCTCCGGCCATGCCGTCACAGGACGTTCCCGACATCAACCCGATGGCATACACCTCCGTTTTTTAATCTTCTCACCCTCTCCCGCATACGGGAGAGGGTCGGGGTGAGGGCCAATATGTGACCACTGAATCTATCGTATCAGGGTGACTCTTAAGCTCATCCGGTGTTAGATAGCAATTGGTGGCCCTAGCCATGAAACCCATCGCGGCGGCGGTTGAGGAAGCCCTTACACAAGGGCAGATTCCCGGAGCCGTCGTGCTCGTGTCGGTGAAGGGGAAGGTTGTCTATCATCAGGCCTTCGGTCACGCTATGGTGGAGCCGCGACGGATCCTCATGCGCAAGGACACGATTTTCGATCTGGCATCGCTGACCAAGCCGCTCGCCACTGGGCTGGCGCTGATCTTGCTGGTCGATCAGGTGAGGCTGAATCTGCGGGATCAGGTGGTGCGCTGGCTTCCGGAATTCACGGGGGGAGGAAAAGAGCAGGTGACCCTCCTGGACCTCCTGACCCACTCCGGCGGGCTGGATGACGCCGGATTGTACGATCCCCAAAACCCCATGGTGACGACGGCCAGCGTGTTTGAGCTGCTCTGGCGTAAGGAGCTGTACGCTCAGCTCGGGACCGCGTATCGGTATGCCGATTACAACTACATCGCTCTGGGCAAAGTGGTGGAGGCCGCATCCGGGGAGCCGTTCGATGCCTTTTTTGAAAAGCGCATCGCCGCGCCACTGGGACTGAAGGACACCAAGTTCAAGCCGCCCGCTTCGAAGCGGGCCCGGATCGCGGCGACCGAACGCGTTGAAGGCCGTCCACGACAAGGTGAGGTCCATGACCCCCGTGCCGCCATCATGGGTGGCGTCGCTGGGCATGCGGGGCTGTTCGGAACGGCCAAAGAAACCTGGGTCATCCCGCAAATGCTGCTGAATGGCGGGACTTGGAGGGGGAAACGCTTCCTCTCGCCCGCGGCTGCGGCGGCCATGACCAGTGTGCAGTCTCCCGCCGGGCTTCGCCCTCGCATGATTGGCTGGGATACCGACCCTGAAGGTTATGGGCCGCGCGGTGACCTGTTTCCGTTCGGAGGATTCGGGCACACCGGATTCACGGGAACCAGCGTCTGGGCCGACAAGGAGAGCCAGACGGTCGTGGTTATCCTGACCAACCGGGTCCATCCTGATGGAAAGGGCAACGCGGACCCGCTGCGACGGCGGGTGGCGAACATCGTGGGGGAGAGGGTAGGGAGAGGGGGTAAGGTGCTGGCCGGCGTTGATGTGCTGGAGTCTGAAAAGTTTTCATCACTTCAAGGAAAGCGGATCGGGCTGGTCACCAATCTGTCGGTGCTGAACCGGCGTGGGGCAACCACGCTTGAGGTGCTGCGGCAGGCTCCGGGGGTGACGCTCGCGGCGATCTTCACCCCCGAGCACGGGTTGGAAGCCAAGCTGGACGAGAAGATTCCTTCAGGGGAACACCCCGGGCTGAAGGTGTCGGTGCACAGCCTGTACGGCGCGAGTTACCGGCCGACGGCGGAGCAACTCAGCGGGCTGGACGTGCTTGTGGTGGATCTGCCGGACATCGGGGTGCGCTTTTACACCTATCACGCGACCCTGGGGTACTGCCTGGAGGAGGCGGCCAAAGCGGGGTTGGAGGTGATGGTGCTGGACCGGCCCAATCCGCTCACCGGCCTGCACGTGGAGGGGCCGCGGCTGCCGAAGGAACGCTACGGGTTTACCGGCTACACCAGCCTGCCGGTGCGCCACGGGATGACCCTCGGCGAACTGGCGCGGCTCTTCAATGCCGAACACAAGCTGGGGGCAAAGCTGACGGTGGTCAAGATGAAGGGCTGGAGACGGGAGATGTGGTTCGACGAAACCGGGCTGCCATGGGCCAACCCCTCGCCTAACATTCGCAGCCTCACCCAGGCGATCCTGTACCCGGCGGTGGGGCTTTTGGAAGCCACGAACCTCTCCGTGGGGCGGGGGACGGACGCGCCGTTTGAGCGGTTCGGCGCGCCATGGCTGGATGGCGCCGCTGTGGCCCGGGAGTTAAACGCCAGGGGCCTGGCCGGTGTTCGCTTTTACCCCATGGTGTTCACACCAGAGTCCGGGCCGTACCGGGGCGGGCGCTGTGGCGGCTGCGCATTGCAGCTTACCGATCGCAATGTCTTCCGGGCGGTCGAGACCGGGGTGACGATCGCCGATGTGCTTAACCGGCTGCATGGCGACACCTTCAACTTGAGGGGCCTGGATCATATGATCGGCGTCTCCTCTGCGCGGGAGCAGTTGCTTAAATTTCTGCCCCCTGCTGACGTTGCCGCAGGGTGGAGGCAGGACGAGGAAGGGTTCGAAAAGCTAAGAAAGACTTACTTGCTCTATTGACCCCCTCTCCCCCCTCACCCTACCCTCTCCCCCCTTTGGGGGGAGAGGGAATAAGGGAGAGGGGGAGAGTTAATCGACGGTCACGTCCCTTGATCCCTCTCCCCCACGTTGTGGGGGAGAGGGGAGGGTGAGGGGGTCAGTCGATGGTGACTCTAAAGCACAGGCAGCCAGTGGTAAAGATCCCGATCTCGTTGATGGTCCAGCGCAGCCAGGTCGTGGTGGTCGGAGGTGAGGTGCCTCCCGAGCCGATGTCGGTCCAGTCGGCCTTCGGTGGAATCGTCGCGCTGGCGGTGGTGGCATACGCCATCGAATACCCCACGGGGTTCGTGGGGGGACCACAAATAAAGGCGTCGCTTGCCGGATCGGGCACATACCCGGTCCCGTTGGGGATCGCATCACTGATGACAAACTGGAACGCTGAAGCTGAGGAGTAATTGCTCCAGCAAACATTGAACGTCACGGTGTCCCCGGAGGCCTGCACCGAGAACTTCGGCTCCTTGAGCAGTTTCACATCCACGCCTATCACCATCAAGGAGGCGATCCCCATAATGGAGCCATCTATCGTGTCGTACGCGACAATAGAGTTTATCCCGAGCTGGGACATGGTGACGTTGACGAAAATGTGGCTCCCGTTATCATCAGTACTGGCGCCGCCGGTGGTCCAGGGGCCGTAGGTGTAGCCTCCCATGGAGCTGCCCTGGATCGTAGCGTCAGGGTCGGTGGAGGTAAACCCGGTGGTGCCATTGTAGGTGGTGACGAGGGTGTTGGAGGAGTCCAGGACGAGGATGGTGATCCAGAAGTTCTGGCCGATATAGACCACGGGCGGGGCGATGATCTCGTAGTGGGTGCCCATCACCATGAAGGGGCTCGTGTACATTTTCTCGCCGGCCGAGCAGTAGTTCATGACCATGATGAGGTCGCCCTCGTTCCCGTTCGCGAGCACGTTAATTCTCCAGTTGCGCTGGCTAGCATCATCAGGAAAGATCGATAATTGCGTGAACGCGATCACTTGATCTGGCCCGTTGGTGGTGTACGTGGCCGAGTAGCCGTCGTTGGACACGCACCGCACTGACATGCCGGTCTTGGGACAAAACACGTCGAAGAAATACATCGCATTGCCCCCGGTGCTTCCGCAATTATTGTCATTGCCGGTTGTCTGGTTAAACCAGAACTCCTGGCCGAGCTGGGCGCCGGTTGCCGCATGCATGACCGCTCCGCCGGCAAATTTCTGATTGATACCGTCGCCATGCTGAATCTGAATGGGTCCGCCGCTGAGCACTTCCACCTTGAACAGGGCCGTGGAGGGGGCGACAAAGCCGGAGCGGTCGTACGCCCCGCCGTAGGCGTGGGCGTTCACGCCGGGCAACAAGGGCAAAGCCGCCGGGACAGAGTGATCCGTGAGTGGCAGCCACGTGCCGGAGGTGCCCACCAGCATGCTGGGCATGTTCGGCGGGCCAGAGCCGGTCGGGTTGTACACCCAGATCCGGTACGTGGCGGCGGCCCCGGTACTCCCGATGACCGCCAGCGGGTCGTTGTTACCGCTGGCGGGAGACCCGTCGCCATTCATGATGAGGTAGAAGTTGCCTGTCCCGACCGTGTTGCCGGTCTCCCGGGTGGGAGCGAAGGCGCCAAAGTTATCGGTGCACCCGCCGCAGCAGCACCCCAGGCTGCTGGCGAATGCAAAGCCATGGTGCACGATGATGTTGGATTGCGATGAGAGAAACCGGTAGAACCCCTCTTCGGGTGGCAAAGTGCCCAGAATCATGCCCTGGCTCTCGACATCAATATCCATGCTGCTGACGTAATTCCAGGCGAGCGATGCCGCATTCCATTTGAAGAGATGCGAGGTGGTCGTGAGCGAGCTGTTGAAGACATTGTCGGGACCGGTGCTCACGTTGATGACATTGAACCCGTCGCCCACGCCCGGACAATTCTTGCAGCCCCAGGTCCCCGCTTCATCATAGGTTTGGCGGTAGGCGTAGGCGACAAAGCCGCGGAAGGCCATGCTCGTGGTCGGCGCGTACGTGTGGGAATCATCGCAGTCACAACTGACCCACGTCTTCAGTTGCCAGAGCAACGGGGAATTCGAGACCATCTTGTAGATAAAGTTCGACGGTTCTGGGTACTTGCCGTTCAGCCCGTTCTCTGACCAGGCAGTAGGTTCATACATGGCAGGGGCGCGCTCAGTTTTGCAGCCGGCACCGGGCGTGACGCCGGGAGAGAACCCGGTAAATCCTCCTGTGCACGTGCCGATGAAATTGCCGATCGAGGGCGACACGCCTCCCACATCCGCCCAGGTGCCCGCTCCGCCTATCTCCAGGCCGTACAGCGCGAACTCGGTCTTTTTGTTCAGCGGAAAGAATACGAGGAAGTGTCCGTCGCCGTCTTCCCCTGCGCCATATGACGTGTAGCTCACGTAGGTGGTCGGCAGCATGATGGACGCTACGTGGACGAAGAACGTCCGGCGCTGCGAAGGACCCGTCCCCTCCACCTGGTTGGCCCCGTTCGCCTCCAGCGAGACGATGCTGATGGCGGTGGCTTCCC
>CAZPLZ010000206.1:0-5118 GCA_964587525.1 uncultured bacterium
TGGGCTCAGACTACCCTTGTTCTCCGGTCCAGTTCAAACGGGGTGCGTTTCGCAACAACATCCTTATACTTAGTGCCATTCAGTCTTATCCCAGTGATTTCAAGATATACCACGTGAGTATTCTTCTCCTCGCCCCTTCGCTCCTCGACATTGAATATTACGGTACCTCCAAGTTCGCCTGCCAGCTTCTCTAATGCCCCTCTTTTTTCAACAAGCCATTCAAGCGAAGGTAGCCTATTCTTCTGGGCGTATTCAATAGCTCCATCCGCATCAAATTCCATCTATCCCCCTATATACGCGTTTCGGCTTCATTCGGAGCGCCTTTGCCCTTCAGCATTCCTCGCAGATGCTTAAAATGTTTCACTGATATATTATGATGCAATTCATGCCCAAGGAGATACTCGCAATCTCTGCTGAACCAAAGATGGAAATCCGGGAGTACCAGGAGCCAGCGCTCGGGAAAGGCCAGGTCCGGGTCAAATCGGAGTTCGGCGCTGCCAAGCACGGGACCGAGCTTTCGATCATCAAAGGCCATCACACAAAACGGGGCGACTACGACAAGGAACTTGGAGCTTTCAAGCCAAAGGATGATCCCGGCCCCTTCCACCCATGTCAGGTTGGCAATATGTTTGTCGGTACCGTAACCGAGGTCGGACCAGGGGTGGCTGGGCTTTCCGCAGGCGACCGGGTGCTTGCGTACGGGCCTTTCCGCGAGACCCACACGGTCAGCGAGCATCAGTGCTGGAAGATGCCTGAGCGGCTTTCGTGGAAGACAGCCGTCTGCCTGGATCCAGCCGATTTCGCCATGGCCGCGGTCCGCGACGGGAAGGTCCGGATCGGTGACGCCGTGGTGGTCTTTGGCATGGGGGCGTTAGGACTGATGGTTGTGCAGATTGCGAAACTCTCGGGTGCTTTCCCGGTCATCGCTGTGGATCCGCTTCCCAACCGGCGCAAAGCCGCTGAGCGCTACGGCGCGGATCTCATCCTGGACCCAACCGCCGGCGACGTCGCTCTTGAGATCAGGAAGGCGACAGGCCACCGTGGGGCCGACGTGGCTATCGAATACAGCGGAAGCCTCAACGCGCTTCAGGCCGCGATCCGCTCGGTGGCTTTCGGAGGGAACCTGGTCGCCGGGGCCTTTTCACCGCCCTACGGCCCGGGGCTCGACTTTGGAGCCGAGGCGCACCACAACAGACCGAACATCATCTTCTCGCGGGCCTGCAGCGAGCCGAACCGGGAGCACCCGAGATGGGACGAGCAGCGCATCTATGCCGCCTGCTGGAAACTGATGACCGAGGGCAAACTCACCGGAGAAAGCATCGTTGAACCCGTCGTGGCTTTCGAGGAACTCATCACCGCGTATCCGAAGATCGCCACCGACCCGGGGTCAAACATCAAACTCGGGGTGAAGTTCTAACTGCAAGCAACCATAAACTCAAGCTACAGAGATACCGCGCACGATTTCGACTTCGCAGCGACCTCGTCGGCCCCCATCTCCCGGCCTTCGCGGCTCGCCACGTAGATCCCTTCCTGAATCAGCATCGTAGCGAGCGCGAGGTCTGCGGTTGGCAGCAGCGGGACCTTCCCCTGAAGCGCCGCGATCCAGTGGTGCTGGGACGAATCGTAGGCACCGTAGGCCGGGTCGATGGCGTGCCGGCGCGTCTCATCGGCCTCCAGGTTAAAGCTACCGTCCATGACCATGTCGGACACGTTCGTGAAAAACCGGAGCGGGGACAGCCGAATCCCCCCTTTTGAGCCAATCACACAGCTCCCGTCGAAAGCGTCAAGGTGGATCGCCCACGCTTCGATGATGTCCATCGTCACGCCGCCCTCGAAGGTCACAAAACCCAGCCCCAGCTCCTCCACGTTGTAGCCACTCGATCGTTGCCGGCCGGGATCCATCTCGGTCTCCTGGTACGTGCGCCCTGCGATCCGCTTGATCGCCGGCAGGCCCAGCAGGTAGAGCAGCTGGGCGATGTGATACACGCCCATGTCGAACAGCACGCCGCCACCGGCGATTTCCTTTTTCACGAAGCGATCTGTTCCGTAGCCATCCACAAACGGCCGCCCGCGGCGGCGATAACCCGTGGATCGCGCATGGTATATCTTTCCCAGCGCCCCGCCCTCGATCAGCCGTTTCGCGGCCTTGGCATCCTTGCTGTAGAGCGTGCCGAGCTGGATGTGCAGCATCCTGCCACACGCTTTCGCGGCCTTGACCATCTCTTCCCCGTCCCGGTACGAGCCCGCGATCGGTTTCTCGCAGTAAACGTGCTTGCCCGCCTTGAGGGCCGCGATCGTTACCGGAGCGTGGAGGTTGTTGTGGAGGCAGACCTCGACGGCGTCCAGATCGTCGCGCGCGATCAATTCGCGGAAATCCGTGCAGCGATTCGGAATGCCGTGGCGCTCGCACACGTTTCCCAGCTCCTGCTCGTTAACATCGCACGCTACAACGATCTCGGCGCCATCGATCTCCTGGTAGCGCTTGAGGTGCATCTTCGCGATCTGGCCTACGCCAACGAAACCGATCCGGACCTTCTTCATGTTCTCCCCAACGTGACCGTCGTCGTCGGACTAGGAAAGTTCATTCGCCTGAGATTTCTTTGACTTTCCCGAAAAATGACTTCTTTCGTTCTGTATTAATGCCCCAGTTCACAGGCGGAGACTGGTAGCCATCCCGGTAATTGTTCAACCCGGGATCGAAGTACCCCCAGGAGGCGTACTCGCCCAGGGCCGCAACCATGTTGTTGCGGGGTTTCTCAAAATCAAAGTGGTCATCCTCGTTGAAGAGAACAGGCATAGGGCGGTAGCCCGGAACTTGCCGGACTTGGCGGACCATCTCCGCGATTCGCTCCGGGTCCTTCACGCCGTTGCCGTGCATGAGCAGGAAATCGCTGGCACGCACCACGTTTTCGTGCGACACCGTTCCCCCGCCGTAGCTGGTCCCCACCAGCAGCCGCCGGCCTGAGCGCGTGCGCGCCTTCACGCGCTCGATCAGCTCATGAACGCGCTCCGGCTGAAGGATGGCATGGTCATACCGGATATTGCACTCGTTGTTCACCTCGATCAGCACATGCCGATAGCCCCGGTCGAAAACCCAGTCCACCGCATTGTCCAACGCGCGCAACACGGTCGCCTCGTCCTTCAGGCGCTGGTCCTGGCCAAAGTAGAACACCCCCAGGATGACCGCCATGCCCAGTTCATCGGCACGGTCCAAGATCCGCTTCAGGCGGTCCATGTATTCAGGCCTGAACTCCCCGTCCTCCGTGATGGACGAGTTGTGCCAGGGTTGGTCTTTGGAGTACGGCTCGGGGTTACCGCCTTGCAGGTCGATCGTGAACGCCAGCAGGCCATGCCGCCGCCACTCCGGCATGGCTGCGAGGAACTCCCGCGTGTTGCGCTCAGGGTCCCAGCGGCCGGTGTCCGGATAGCTCCACCGGCCCCTGGTTTCAGTGTTTAGATCGTCAAAAATTCCCTGAATCAGGCGGGCGTTCAACAACAGGCCTTCGATCTTGAGGCCCTGCCAAGTCCGCCCCTCATAAGTCGGCCGGCCATTAATAAAAAACATGTCGCCTTTGATCGTGATCTCAGTCTTTTTCGGTTTTGCTCTCACGGAACCCACCTCCCTGCCATCAGGCGCACTCACACAGCTTGCCTGAAGCGTCAGCAGCAGAGCAAACGCAAGGGATCGCACATGAATTACAATAGCCGAAGCGGACGGGCTTCATGAACCCCCAGTGTAGTTGATCGTTTTTGACAAAGGCAACGACTCCTCGATACGGTAGGGCGTACCTTTTTTACAAGGAGATGAGAGCAAGATGAACATCCTCGTGCTGTGCACAGACACCTTCCGGGCCGATTACCTCGGCTGTTACGGAAGCTCGTGGGTCAGGACGCCGCACCTCGACCGATTGGCTTCGGAGGGGATACACTTTGACGATTACTACGGGGAAGCGTTGCCTACAATTCCTGCACGCCGCGTCTTGTACACCGGCCGTCGAGCCTTCCCGTTTACCTACAGGCTCCAGAAAGGCGACCACGTGCAGCTCCCCGGCTGGCACCCGCTCTATGACGAAGACGTAACCCTCGCGGAGTGGCTGAGCCAGCGAGGGTACACCACCGGGCTCATCAGCGATCTTTATCATATGTTTAAACCAGGAAAGAATTTTCACCGCGGTTTCCACTCCTGGCAGTGGATCAGGGGACAGGAAAGCGACCCCCATATCCCTACGCCCGCCCCGGAGGGTGACCTCTCACGCTATCTCCGTCAGGACGTTCCTGCCGATGAAGGCAGACGGCGCATGATGGCGCAATACCTCAACAACCGCTCCTGGTGGAAGAGCGAAGCCGACCATTACGGCGCCCAAGTCATGCGCGCAGCGGCAGAGTGGCTCAGTCGACACGGCCACAAAAAACCCTGGCTCCTGTGGGTTGAAAGCTTCGATCCACATGAGCCGTGGGATGCTCCGGCGGAGTTCGTGGACAGCTACTGCCCGAACTACACGGGAGTTGAGCCGATCTGGCCCTCAGGCTTTGTCAAACACTATTCCGATGAGGAATTCAAGCGTATCAAGGCGCACTATGCGGGCGAGTGCACCCACGTGGACAAATGGTGCGGTCACGTGATCGACGCACTGGACCCCTTGAAGTTGCGCGACGACACCATCGTGGTGTTTACCTCCGACCACGGCGCTATGATGGGCGAGCAGGGCGAGATCCACAAAGGCCAGGACCGCACGCGGATTCAGGTCACCCGCTGCCCGCTCATCATCCGCCACCCGGATCGGAAATACCCTGGAAAAGTTGTGCGAGGCTTCATCCAACATCAGGACCTCATGCCCACCTTGCTGGCCCTCCTGGAACAGCCGGCTCCAGATCGCTGCAACGGCGAAAACTTCTGGCCTCTCGCCACCGACGAGCGGAGTGGAGGTCTGCGGGATACGGTGATTTCAGGCTTTGGGCGCTATGCCGCGGTACGAACTGCTGACTGGAATTACCACACCGCCTGGGCTCCTCCGCGGGAGGGAAAGGTGCGCCCGCCCGAGCTCTATGACCGCCGTGCCGATCCGGAGGAGCTCACGAACGTGATCGAGCGTCATCCAAAAGTGGCACATGACCTTC
>CAZPLZ010000207.1:0-5090 GCA_964587525.1 uncultured bacterium
CCCTCACGCTAGCAGCTATGCCTTTACCCAATAGGTGGGACGTTGCCTAATATTAAAAATTCCCCCCTCTCCCCCCACAGAGGGGGGAGGGAAGGGTGAGGGGGATACTCAGGCCGCGTGAAAGATAGGGGTGAGGGCGTGCAGGAGGCGCGGCCGCCGGAAGAGTACAGCCAGAGCGGGTGAGAAGAACGGCGAGCGCTTCAGGAGCCACCTGGACCAGAACCCCAATCGCAACCGCTGGGTGTAACGGGCGACCCAGAGTTGTTCGTAGATCTTGAGGATGGCGGAGGGCGCAGCCTGTGGCCCGCCTGCCAGTTTAAGACTCTGCGTGAGGAGCGGGCCGGCGCCCAGCGCCCGGCCGATACCCTCGCCCATGAATGGATCGCCCACGGCTGCAGCGTCGCCGGCCAGGATGGGACCATCACTGTGCCGCATGGTGGCTGTGAACGGCAGGGGTCCGACCCCGCGCCACTCACAGGTTCGCCGCGCATTGCCCATCAGCGTACACAGGCTGGGCTGGTGTGCCAGTGCCTCCCGCCATACCGCTTCCCAGGGTGGTAACTGTTTCGCCGCATGGCAGATCAGGCCGCAGACATTACTGGTCCCGTCCGCAAAGGTCAACACGCCTATATATCCGCCGGGATAGAAGTGTAACGAGAGCGTGCCTGGGGTCTGCGGCACCCTCTCGAATTCGGCGTTCCAGCCGAACCAGCCCCGCCGGGTTTTGGGTATGGCGCGGGCGCCAATGGTGAACCGGCCGTCGGCGAGGACCACGAACTGGAACCGCCGGCTAATCGGTGCGGTGCGCCCGGCGCGTGAGGACACCACCCACTCGTCCCTATTTGGTTGAGCCGAGATCGCGTGACTGCCCATCTCGATTCGGCAGCCGGCGTGCTGTGCGGCTTTAAGTAACCTATCTTCGAGTGCCTGCCGGGGAAGGGCTAGCCCGCAGCGGCCTCCCTGGTGGATTTCCACATGAGCCGATGCACCTGAAGGAGCCGTCAGCACAGCGGACTCAACTGAGACCGCCCCTGCGCCTTTGATCATGCCTACGATGCCGAGTTCTTCGAGGTGAGCGACTGCTTCAGGATTGAGAAAGGCCCCGCACACACGTCCTACCCAGTGTGTGCGCTGTTCCAGGATGGTCACCGTGAATCCTATCTGCTGCAAGCGTAGCGCCGCGCTGGCCCCTGCGGGGCCACCGCCGATGACCACAACTTCACGCCGCATTGAGTTTTTCTCCAGCGAGGCTGACCCGGAACCATCGCTCGACCCTGGCGTGTAAATACGGGAGGCCTGCCTCATGCGCGAGCTGTTGCAGTTCCTCTGGCTGGAACGCCCGCCGAACTGAGAGCGGGCCGTCGTGACGGACTACGGTGTTCCCCGTCAGCCGGCTGAGCAGGGACACGGCGACATACCCATTCCAAGACCGCAGCAGGTCGCTGATGATGAGACCCCGGGTTGCACAGCGGTCGAAGGTTTGCAGCGCTTGCAGTGACTGCTCGGCAGACAGATGGTGGAACAGCAGCGAAGCGGTGATGTAATCGAACGTTTTGCCCTGGCTGAGATATGAGAACACATCATCGTTGACAACTTGGATCGTTGGAACCTCGCAACTCCGCTCTCGGGCGATCTCGGCCACTTCTGGAGTCGTGTCGAGTGCTGTGATCAACACGTGGAATTCCTTCTTGGCTGCCCACCCAGCGATGGCCAGCGGGATGTCCGCAGCACCGCACCCGACATCTAGGATGTGGATGGTGCGGCCGCGCTCCCAGCGGCGGGACCAATCCTTGAGATAGCCCAGGATCACATTGCTTCCGCCGAACCACCGGTTGGTGAATTCCAGGAATTTGAGCGTCGAGCGCACAACCGGGAGCGGATAGGATACGGTGTCCATCAATTCGGCGTCGTGGATGCGCCGGCTGAGGTCCACGATCAGAATTTCAGCAGTGCGGCGTGCGCAGAGAACCCCGCTCCGAACGAGGCCAACACGCCCCATTCCTCCGGCTTGGGGCGGCGGGAAGCCAGAGCCTCGTGAAGAACGAAGAGCACCGTGGGGGAAGACATGTTGCCGTAACGCTTGAGAATCTGGCGGGAGGGAGTCAGTTGCTCTTCCGGAATCCGGAGCGTATCCCGGATGGCATCGAGGACGGTCACACCGCCGGCGTGGAGAAGCCAGTGGCTTATCTGCCCGCGCTCCAACCCGTGTTCTTCCAGGAGGCGGCCCACCAGAGGATCCAGCGCCTGCGCCGCGCGCTCCGGAACCTCCCGGCCCAGCACGTTCCGCAAGTGCCCACCATCGGTTCGGAAGCGGAGGGTGTCGCGCCATTCCGGGATCAGGATGGAGGCAAACCCTTGGATCAAGGGCCAGCGTGTTCCGGCCGCCTCCGCACCGGACACTTCTTGACTAGGGCTACGCAGCAGGACAGCCGCCGAACCGTCGCCGAAAATTGCGTTGGAGATCACGAGGTCAGGGGCGTCACCGGAATACATGGCGGCGCTGCAGATTTCCGTACTGACCACCGCCGCCGTGGTCCCTGGATTGATCCGGACGAAATTAGCGGCCTGATGAAGTGCGGGAATTGCCGCACCACATCCCATGCCTGCTAGATCCACGAGCTGGGTGTTTGGGTTTAAGCCGCAGGCTTCCACGGTGTACGAGCTCAACCCTGGACAGAGATAGCCGGTGCACGTGGTCGTGGCCAGAAAGTCGATCTGCCGGGGTGTGCACTGGGCCTCAGCCAGCGCTTCCTGAAGCGATTCGGCCGACAGTTTCACCGCCCAGCGCTCGAACCGGGCGTTGATCCGTTCGTGATCGGTTTCCAGGATCTCGTCCACCGGTTCCAGGCAGAAGTGCCGGGTTTCGATGGCAGCGTTGCCCAGGACTTTTTTGTAGAGCGTTTTTGTGCCTTCGCGGATCTTAAAATTGGCCAGGATGTATTCGAGAGATTCCTGCTGCGTCATCCGCCGCGGCGGCACGGCTCGACCCAGCCCGGCAACCACCACCGGCTGCGTGCGCTGCACTGCAACCCGGTTAACAGCTTGCGGGATCGTCGCCATGGCCATTCATTGTACTGCCGAACATGGGGAGTATGTATGCTAACTTGTAGGCATTCTTGTGTCTGAACTGATTCCGGTCCTCCTCGACACCGACATCGGGAGCGACATCGACGATGCGGTGGCGCTGGCTTACCTGCTCCGCCAGACCCGGTGCGAACTTTTAGGGATCACCACGGTCACCGGTGATGTCGCCAAACGGTGTGCGCTCGCAGATGTGATCTGCCAGGCGGTTGGCCGGACCACGATTCCCATCCACGCTGGTGCCTCTCGAATCCTGCTGCATGGCCCCGGCCAGCCCGAGGTGCCGCAGTACGAAGCCTTGCGGGGTCGTCCGCATCGTGTGGATTGGCCTGCGAATACCGCCGTGGAGTTTCTCCGCCGGACGATTCGGAGCCGGCCGGGAGAGATCACCCTGCTGACGGTCGGCCCGCTCACCAACGTTGCCCTGCTTTTTGCGTTGGACCCTGAGATTCCCTCCTTACTCAAGCAAGTGGTCTCCATGGCCGGAGTCTATTTTGGAAAAGAGAGTGACCGGGAGTGGAACTGTCTTGTGGATCCTGTGGCGACAGGCATCGTCTGTGGTGCGCGGTTGCCCCGACACGTCTTGATCGGGCTGGATGTGACCACGCAGTGCCAGATGCCGGCCGCTGCGGTAAGGGAGAAGTTCGCACCGCCACCGCTCGATCTCGTCCGGCAGATGGCCGAGGTGTGGTTCCAGCAGCGCAGGGACATCACCTTTCACGACCCCTTGGCTGCGGCGGTTATCTTTCAACCGGAGTTGTGCGGCTACGAGGAGGGCATGGTTACGGTGGACCCGGGGCCGGAGAGCGAACGTGCCGGGCGAACGCGGTTCACTCCGGCAGGCAAGGGGGCTCTACATCACGTTGCCCGTACGGTGGACACCGGGCGGTTCTTTACAGAATATTTCGGTGTGTTTTAGTCTGTCTTTTCTTGCCTGTCATTTCTTGTGTAGCCTGGCTCTTCGGACTACAATGCGATGGCACGTGAACGCCAATGCGAAGGGTATGTTATTCCGCGATCGCGCTGTTTTGTTTCCTGACTTTTGACATGGCCTCACCTCAAGTGGTCATCCCGTCTGCCGTGGTGGTGGATACCTCCCGCAGTCCTCATGCTCGCCTCAAGCCGGTGCCGGTCAGCGCGGTGAGGCTGGCCGACAGTCTCTGGGCGCCCCGGCTGAAGCTCATCCGCGAGGTGACGCTCTCGGACCAGTACCAGCAGCTGGTCAAGACCGGTTGTCTGGACAACTTCCGCCGCGCCGCGGGCGCCCAGGGGATTCCTTTTAAGGGGTTCTATTTCGCCGATTCTGACTTTTACAAGTGGATTGAGGCGGTCTCATGGGCTCTTGCGAGCGGGGCGGACGAAAAGCTTTCCTCGCTGCTCGATGAAGCCATCGGGTTGATCGAGGGCGCCCAGCAACCTGACGGATACCTGAACACCTATTTCATGTATGAGCGGGCCAAAGACCGGTGGACCAATCTTAAGGACATGCACGAGCTCTACTGCGCCGGCCATTTCATCCAGGCTGCCGTGGCCCACCATCGGGTGACGGGGAATGGCCGGCTGCTGGTCGTCGCCCGGAAGCTGGCGGATCACATAGACGGCATCTTTGGTCCCGGCAAGCGTTTTGAGACCAGCGGGCACGAGGAAATCGAAATGGCGCTCGTTGAATTGTCTCGCGAAACTGGAGAGCGCAAGTACCTTGACCTGGCGAAGTCTTTCATCGCCGCACGCGGTCAGGGCGCATCGCGATGGGGAGAGTATCACCAGACGCACAAGCCATTCCGGGAACAGGCCCAAGTGGTGGGGCATGCCGTACGGGCCATGTATCTCTACGCCGGGGCAGCCGATGCCCTGGCTGAAACCGGCGAAAAAGACTTCGAAACGGCCCTCAATCGCCTGTGGACGAATATGACCTTGCGGCGCATGTATGTGACCGGCGGGGTCGGCGCCCGACATGCCGGAGAAGCGTTCGGGGTGGATTTTGAATTGCCAAACCAGCAGGCGTACAC